>DCUV01000021.1 GCA_002328585.1 Spirochaetia bacterium UBA2205 | reverse complement strand
CACCCATTTCATGAAATGCTGCTAAACGCCAATACGTTTGATTGGGAATTTATTCCAGCGCATATTGCTAATTTATTCTATAATACTATTGATCTTTGTTATCGCTACCTTTATGGTGTTTCTTTCATTATTCGCCACATTACCGGTTCTTTATATTTATATTCGCCTATAGAAACGATTAACATATGATTACAATCTATAAAATTACAGAGAAAATAATTAACCAATCCTCTTTTCCCTTCAATCGTCATATATAATCGTGAATCCTTTACCTCATATTTAGTAGGCAATGCATATGGCAATACCTTGTTCATTTCACCAATCCTGTATATTTTGTATCGTATCCCACCATTTTTCTGTATGTATGCTTCGCCCAACCAATCATCCACTTCGAATTTGCCCATTGCAAAAAACTTTTTTAACCGTTCACCTACCCATTTAACATAATCTTTTTTCAGTTTTTCTACATCGTTAACCGGTATATCCTTACCTTTATTGAAAAACTTTAATTCTGTTATGCAGGTATCATTGTATTTACTTCCTTGATAAACGGCTAATCCTTGAAATGTAAAACGTTTAATAGAATATGTTTTTTCAAAAGTAATTTTTTGATATTCCATTACATCTTTCAATTGTACTTTCTTCTTAAAGATAACTTTATCTTTCAAAAATGATTCATCAGTATCATATACATATACAATTACGTCTTTAGGCCTGTTATTTTTCTGATATATATCCTTGTTTGTTGCTACTCCTCCCAATACCTGTATTGCATCACATTCTACGGGTTGTTTAAATCTCATTTCTATTGTCATGTAGTAACTGTTATCTCTTTCTGCATGGACTGTATTTACATCATTATCAAATATATTCACCGGTGAATATTTCCCGGGATACTGCCATTCTTCCAGTACCCCATCTGTATCGTATATATCTTCAATTTCTATATACGGTTCATTACTCCTTAGTGGTGTTAGTGTACCTATTAGTATTGCAATACCGGTTACTGTCACAAGTATATTTTTCATCGTTTCACCTCATTATCGTATTAAGTACAATTTTCCTAATTGATTAAATTTGAAGCGGTCTATAAACTTCTTGTAATCCTTTTGCGGTGTGTTACTTCCCCAATCCATACCGTAAATGGTAAAACAGCCTTTTGAATCGGTATAGCTGTTTGTTCCGCCATGTACATTAATCTTTGTTTGCGTTTTATCACCAAGCGCTGGTAATAATCGTAAAGTATCAGAATTTTTTATTTTATCATATGTCAATGTGTTTGATTTCAATGCATCCAAAATCTTTTCTTGACTATCTGCATCTAATTTATCATAATTATCAAAACTAAACACATTGAGTGCATTAAAATCATCATAATGTTTCCCTACTATAAAATCATATCCACCATCGGAAACACTGCCATTATTACTGAGTACACTGACATCTACATTTGCACGGTTATATTCTTCTATCCGTATATTGCCTTCACCATCTGTGTAAATGAGTGACATCCTGTCATTATACGTATCGCCTGTCGTGTTCCCTTTGCCATCAGTACAGGTTAGTCCCGCTCCTTTCCCTTCTTCCCCTATTACAACTGGTATCCCTAATTGTAACAATGTTGCTAAATTATCCACCCCCATTGTCCTGAGCTTTGCCTCATAATACATTAAGCGCTCATACATTTCTTTACTGTTCCCGTTATATTCCTTAATGTTATTGTCATTATCATCTGATTGGCGAATATCTTTATTGGTATAGGAATCCTGTGTTGCTTTTACATATTTTGCTTCCCGTGCTATGATATTTTTATCAACCTCCTTCTGCATCGCACCACTTTCCCACATCTTTCCTGATTGTTCTATATCTTTTTGCCGTTGTAATGCTGTTGTAATATCCTGTGGTTGTCTTTCAAATAGATTGCTGAAAAAGCCTGTAATGCCATCCCATGCACTGGATAGCATACNNATACTCCCTGCTCTGGATAACCCCAACCATGCTGTACTGGACATTGCTCCATTCACAAGGGGGCAGGGGGCTTCATGCGCCAGCCCCTTTTCCCCTTGCATCCCCTTTCCCCCCGGCTTGTCGACAGTTCATTACATTAGCCTTTGGCAGTATGCTTTAGGACGCTCATCCTGGCTTACAGACCAAAGCACGCAAAACCAAGACACGTCGGCATCCTGCCTCCGCTGACTAATGGACTTTTTTGTGTAAATATTTTTAATTTGATTCTTAAATTTTCTAATTATTATAACCCTTTGCTTAAAAATAAGATTATGCCTTTCCCAAAAAACAATATATTACAATAACTTCATCACCAACTAAGATATGTTTTATCATTTTTAAAACCATTTTTATTTATTTGGAATATCAGCAGCTATTACTAAATACTTTTCGGAACCGAGAATATTTTCTCCTTCGTCTGGTTCATTATATTTTGGATATATATAAAAATTTATTTGTATAACACATTCATCCTCTATAAATTGATCGCACTCTATATTAAAACTATAAAATTTTTGATTCCTTATATAGGGAATAATTATATACCCTTTTTTATAATCTATTTGCATTTTACCTACTCTTTTCTTCTTTATATCTTTAACCCTATATTCATGGTATTCTATTGTACCATCATTCAATATTGAAAAAAATTCATTTGGCGGTGTACTAAATTCTTTTAACTTGATTAATAATTTTTCAAGGGCCTTCCATTTTTGTACACCGGTCATATTGTTTATGGCTTGGTATGCTTTACATATCTTTAAACATTTGCTCTCTTCATCACCTGCATAAGTGGTGATACTTACAAACAATACTGTGATTATAATAAAAAATATTTTCTTCTTCATTTCTTATATCCTACTACTATTTTATTTTATATCGAATATAATAAATATTGCCCTCAGAAAATGTAAATGGGGATTGTTGTACTCCTATTCTATTCTTCTTATTTATATTATAATCATAAATTGAACTGTGAATATACTTTTCTGCATATCCTTTATTCACCTTTGAAACAATTAATATATGTGTATTATTTTCTTCTTCATCTTTATAAACTGCTAAATCCCCAACTTTTACCTTTCCTGGTTGTATTTCCTTAAACAATCCACTATCAACTATATTCCTTACCCCGTTATATTTG
>DCUV01000072.1 GCA_002328585.1 Spirochaetia bacterium UBA2205 | reverse complement strand
AACTGACGAAGAAGTTGAAACTGCTATTCGCCAGGTCATTGACAAAGCACTTATTACTGAAAAAGTAATAGATGTTTTCGATGCCGCCGGGATAAAAAAACCAGATATTTCCATATTGTCAGAAGACTTCCTTCTTGAAGTCAAAAATATGGAACACAAAAACATCGCTCTGGAAGTATTGAAAAAACTTCTTAATGATGAAATAAAATCTCGTACAAAGAAGAATTTAATTCAAAGCAGAACCTTAATGGAAATGCTTGAAAATTCTATCAAGAAATATCACAATAAAATCCTTACTGCTGCGGAAGTTATCGAAGAACTTATTGAATTATCCAAAGAAATTCACGAAATGGATAAAGAGCCTAAAGAAATGGGACTTTCCGATTATGAATACGCATTTTATACAGCCATAGCAAATAATGACAGCGCAAAACAGGTAATGGAACAGGACAAACTCAGAGAGCTTGCAGTTGTTCTCTATGAAAAAGTAAAAGAAAATGCCTCTATTGACTGGACAATAAAGGAAAGCGTTAAAGCAAAATTAAAAGTTATTGTTAAAAGAATTTTAAGGCAGTATGGTTATCCGCCTGACATGCAGATGCTTGCAACTGAAACAGTATTAAAGCAAGCAGAACTAATTGCTGAAGAGCTAACACATGGTAACTAGGAAAGCCGCCTCCGCCGTCCTGCGTTCCGGGCTTCGGCATATCGCGTTATGAAAGAGATTCAATAAATAAAAAATCCGGCTAAATGCCGGATTTTCTCTTTGTTTTCATTATCACAGTTGAAATTATTCGTCCTGTGAACCGCCACCTCTGCCAGAAGGTTTTGCAACAAACCTGCGTTGCTTGGATTGTGTTTCAAATCTTCTAATTTTTTTCAAACGGCGTCGTTCTGCTTCTTCTTTTTTGCGCTTCTTTTCTTCGCTGGGCTTTTCATAATAACGCCTGCGTTTAAGCTCTTTAAAAATCCCTTCAAATGCCATTCGTTTTTTCAGATTTTTAAATGCACGCTCCAGATCGCCGTCTCCTACCTCAACTTCTAAAGGTACTGGCATATTGTAATCACATCCCTTCTTAATTGTTTTACATTGTTTTAATGTAATTATTCTAATGTAGCTCTATTACATTTACATTACTGAAAATACTGCGGTTTTGTCAACATAAAAAATACTATCCCTGCTTTTGCCATTGTTTTTAATAAATATTCATGAAAACGGTTGACAATACATGAAAATATGCTCTTTAATAGTACAACATGCATAATAATGAAATTGATAATTTGTTTTACTCAATAGCTGTATATGTAAAAAATTTTAAGATTACTCTGTTCATTGCATTGGCATTGTTTGTATCGTTATGTTGCTGCAGTAAACCTGTTCAGAAGTCAGCAACTCCATCACAACCGCAATCGCCTGATTTTAACATAACCACTATTGTTTTAGAATGCTCGCAAAAACATAGCAATTTGTTGCCTTTTGTGGAATTGGTACTTTTGCTGCACAATGACAACACCAGTCGTTATTTTATTGCAACAGTATATGGAACTATGTATGCCACCTATACAACCCCTCCACCCTTTGCACCTTCACATGCAGTATGCGGTATTACTATAAACCATAACACAGTGTGCCACTATTTTTTTGTATGCGTAATCAGCGATACTATCATTATTCAATCAACAGAAAAAAAATGTTTTGACGAACCTGATAGTGAACATTACCATCCTATTATCACCATACCATGGAAGCACGTAAACACCATCCAGACAAAGGTTATTATAAATGACAGGGAATGAACATAAATTTTACCTGTTACTGCCATGGAGTATAAAAAATTATTGATTACCTGCTGGTTGAAATCATTATATGACTATTGTTAATAAATAGTGATGCGGAAACTTTTCATGATTATTGGACTGGACATCGGTGGAACAAATATCAAAGGCGTCATCATCAACAATGATGGCACTATCCTGGCAAAAACATCAGTTACAACAGGAGCAGGTATTGATGCCACTGAAAATAATATTTGTCACTGTATAGAAACATTACTGGAACTATCGCACATAAATAAAAAAGAAGTTGATGCCGTAGGCATTGGTTCTGCCGGTGCTATTGATAAACAAAAAGGTATGGTAATAACAAGTCCAAATATTCCTGCATGGAAGCACTATCCAATTGTACAGCGTGTGGAAAAGATTACCGGTTATACAGTGTTCCTTGAAAATGATGCCAATGCTGCAGTAGTTGGCGAGCTATGGCTTGGCAACGGCAAAAATTATAAAAACTGGATTATGCTTACCCTTGGCACCGGCATAGGGGGCGGTGCTGTTATCAATGGTATGCCGTATACCGGCAATAACGGGAGCGCAATGGAATTTGGACATATAACTATTGATTATAATGGTCTGCAATGCAAATGCGGCAGGAAGGGATGTCTGGAATGTTACGGCTCGGCAACAGCGGTTGTTCATTTTGTTAAGAGTCATTGTACATCATATCCTGATTCTTCACTCAATCCCATAGCACAACACACTATGACCGCACGCCATGTCTATGATGAAGCAAAAAAAGGTGATCCGCTTGCGCTGTATGTTTTTAATCTCATTGGAACATATTTAGGAATTGGCATTGCTGATCTGGTAAATATATTTAATCCTGAAGCAGTGATACTGGGCGGAGGATTATCCAGCGCCAGCCAGTACTTTCTTCCGCAAATTATTCATCAGGTTCAAAAGCTTTCCCTTGAAGGGATGAAGGAAAACATACGCTATATGACCACCAAACATGGAGATTATACAGCAGCCATTGGCGCAGCAAAATATGCATTGGAAACTATATAACAGGAGGATGTTATGTTTTTCAGCAATCAGCTTTTATTCAGCGAACATACGCTCAATCAGATTCATATCTATGCTGGCAGATGGCTTGATTTTTTAATGGTTGCCTTTACCCATTGCGGCGATGAGATATTTTACATCCTGTTAATACCGTTTCTTTTCTGGTGTGTCAACAAACGGCTTGCTACAATAGTTGGATTGTCATTTTTGTTTTCTACTGTTTTTAACGACATTGTTAAATTTGCTTTTAATAATCCGCGACCCAACCCTTTGAACTTAGCCGAAGGTATTGCCCGGCTTAACAGTGTATACTGCCCTCCATCAAGTCCTGGATTTCCAAGCGGGCATGCACAAAACGCCGTGGTTTTCTGGGGTTTGCTGGCATATACAATCAGGCACAGGCTATTTTCCATCTTTGCTGTTTTCATGATCGTTGCAATTTCGTATTCACGGCTTTACCTTGGGGTTCATTTTTTTGGCGATGTAGCTGGCGGTATCATCATCGGCTGTATGGTGTTTACATGTGCCGTGCTGCTTATCCCTTATTTTGATAGATTGTGGAATTTACAATTACTATCTGCCATTACTATTTTTGTAATAATACCTGTTGCGTTAGCCATTGCATTCCCCGATGATGCAACGGTTAAATCGCTCGGTGTTTTTTCAGGATTTTCCATTGGCTTAATTGGCAGTAAAAATCGGTTTGGCGAACCATCATTCAAACTTGTGCCTGCACTGATTAACTATTTCATTGGGATAATCGTACTGCTTCTTTTAAAAGAGGGCATCAAGATCATTTTACCTTCTGCGGCATATGCAGATTTTATTCGCTACTGGATAATAGGCGGCTGGATTTCGTTTGGTGCGCCATTTACTTTCAACCATGTCCCCTATTTATCTAAAATTTACAGGTAATGTTGTTGACTTTTTATAAACAGTTGATTTGTAATACACTTCTAAAATTTATTTTGACAGTAACTATCACCCATACTCATTTTTTTGGCGATAGTTACTCGTTATGTATTTTGTTTTCCGGGCATTGTTGAAAATTGTTTTTTTATTGTAATATTAATGGAGCAGGCGAATCTAACACCACTGCATGCTCATAGTAGTCACAATGAAATCTTCAGGTGCCCATTATTATTTATGTGTCAGGTGATATATATGAAACAACAACTGGAAAACCTGTATAAACAAACCATTGCTACCATTGAAAAAGCTGCCTCGATAGATGAGCTGGAACAAATACGCGTTAAGGTATTGGGACGCAAAGGCGAATTGACACAGATTTTGCGTTCACTGGGTACACTACCACAGGAAGAGCGGATTGAAACAGGAAAACTTTCAAATGAATTAAAAGATAGCATTGAAGAAGCTCTTGAAAAACGTAAAATACAACTTACGCAACAACACATTAATAAGCTCATCATGGAAGACTGGCTTGATGTAACGCTGACAAAGCCGGGGTTATTACAGGAATATCAGCGCGGGCACCTGCATCCTATATCACAGATTCAATATGAAATTGAAGATATCTTTACCTCAATGGGTTTTGAAATTCTTGATGGTCCGGAGGTGGAAACCGATTACTATAACTTTGAAGCTTTGAACATTCCGCCCTATCATCCAGCCCGCGATATGCAGGACACATTCTGGACGGAAGATGGCAATTTACTGCGAACGCATACATCGGCTATCCAGATACGAGGAATGGAACGCCTTACACCGCCATTCAGAGTTATAGGGCCTGGACGCGTTTTCAGGTATGAAAGCATTGATGCATCACACGAAAACACATTTTACCAGGTTGAAGGCATGATGATTGATAAGGATATTTCGGTTGCTCATCTTATCTACTTTATGAAAACATTGCTCAAAGAAATATTTAAACGTAACATTACCATACGGTTGCGGCCCGGGTACTTCCCCTTTGTTGAGCCAGGTTTTGAACTGGATATACAGTGTCTTATTTGCGGCGGCAAGGGTTGCAGTGTATGCAAATATTCCGGATGGCTGGAGCTTTTACCCTGTGGACTGGTTCAACCAAACGTGCTGCGCTATGGTAAAATTGATCCTGACAAATGGTCGGGATTTGCCTTTGGGTTGGGGTTAAATCGTCTTGTTATGATGCGGTATGCCATTAATGATATACGTCACTTTTTAAGTGGCGATATACGTTTCCTCTATCAATTTTAATGATATAATTTTATAATTGTACGGAGTCGTTACTATGTGGATTTCACTTAACATTATTCAAGACATGGTTGATATAAAAGATATCCCCGTTAGCGAAATAGCTAATCGTTTAACAATGTCTACTGCTGAAATAGATTCTATTGAATATGTAAATCAGCTTTTGCACTCTATTTATACCGCTAAAATTGTGGAAGTATCAAAACATCCCAATGC
>DCUV01000067.1:8627-15713 GCA_002328585.1 Spirochaetia bacterium UBA2205 | reverse complement strand
ACAACCAATACCAATTTTCCAGATATCCGGGAAAGCATGATTACTCTTGATTAATAATTGGATAAAACTCTTTCCGTATAAAATAGCTTATCTTACGCAATATCTCTTTGTATAGTTTTTTATTATTTTTAATGTTTTCAAACAATATTGCTGCTTGAACAAGATTATCAAGATCCGATTCAGCAATACCCTGGGTATGAAGTTCTGCATGCTCTGTAGTATTTAATATCAAATTATATTTCTTAGCTATCTCATCCAGTATTATGATCTCAATGGAAATATCAAGATTGTCACCAATTGAATTCCCAATACGCAAAGCATGATAGGCGAAATTGTTTGTTAAAAAAGAATTAGCATCCAATTTTTTTTCAATCAGCTCAGGCACACTATGCTCAGATAAATACCTATGTAATATATCAACTTTCTGCATACTCCCCCCCCTCACTATGATAGTTGTTTATATCCTCTCAATCTATAAATCATTATGCCAGAAGCGATGTAAAAATACAACAAAATAATCAAACCCCACAACTTCTGGACATAGTAAAACCACTTGTTTTAAGCACATATTCACGATAGTTCTTTTCAAGATCACTTATTATCATATCGGAAACAATATCTTTAACAGTGTGCTGTGGTTCCCACCCCAATTTTTCACGCGCCTTTGTTGGGTCACCGATGAGTATATCTACTTCAGAAGGTCTGAAGTAGCGCTGGTCAATTCCAACAACAACCTTATTGAGGCAAGCCCTTGCAGTTTGCAATATGTTTTCTTTATGCTCAGGTGCACAATGTATCGATTGTAATCGTGATAACAATACAGGCAAACATTCCATATGCTTCCCTATAGCTTATAGTTATCCAATAAGCAAAAAGCTTTGCAACACCATAAGGACTTCGTGGATAAAATGGTGTGTTTTCACTCTGAGGAAATTCAACAGCTTTGCCAAATAGCTCAGACGTGGATGCCTGATATATTTTAACCTTATCCTGTAAACCCAATAAACGTACTGATTCTAAAATTCTCAGTGTTCCCATTGCATCTACATTTGCTGTGTACTCAGGTTGAACAAAACTCACAGCAACGTGAGATTGTGCAGCTAAATTATAAATCTCATCAGGTTTTACCTTTTGAATTATCTCAGTAACGTTTAAACTATCGGTTAAATCACCATAATGTAAAAAAAACCTACCCCCTTCATGAGGATCATTATAGACATGATCTATTCTTTCCGTATTGAAAAGTGATGATCGACGTTTGATACCATGGACCTCATAGCCCTTTGATAACAACAATTCAGTCAGGTAAGAGCCATCCTGCCCCGTTACCCCCGTAATAAGTGCCCTTTTCATCGTACCCCCATGATTCACTGTTCTATAATCATTGAAAACGATCCATACTTGAAATCATAGCGCCATCATCTTCCTGCTTATAAAAAGTTATAACGTTAATCTCCCTGAAGCGTCTATAATATACAAGAAAAAAATAGTTGTTTAAAGTAAATTTTCACCTACTCCCTGAATAAAGAAAAGAAGGCCTGGTATAGATTCCTCTATACACATATCATATACTTTATTTTTTATTTGCAATTTTTAATCGATTATATATCATGTAATAATATTATATATCGCTTGTAAGAGGTGATTATGGCAAAGAAGGAATACATATCCGGTACCTTTTGTCTTGATATTAAATGTAATCATCACAAAGCATTAGAACAGTATAGCGGTGATGATTACCTGAAACAAAAGGCAATCCTTTGTGCCGATTGTTATGCATGGAAATTTTTTATATGGTTAAAAGATCACAAATATCGTATAATACAATCGGTACCTGAAATTTCCGCACATGAACTAGCTGCTCGCATCAAAGGTATTGATCCAGTACGAGTTGAAGACTTAACTGATGATGAAATATTGTGTTTATAGAATCAACTTATAGGGAGTTCAGGGTGAACGTTTTGTTGCATCCATGGTTCGGCAGGCTTACCTATCAGAGAATGAAAACAGTTACCGTTTGTCATCCTGAATTTATTTCATGATTTCATACTAATTATTGGGATTTCGGGTCAAGCCCGGAATGACACTGGTGCAAAAATTCCTATAGCCTTGCGAAGGAGAGTGACAATTGGTGAAGTTAATAATTCAATTTCAGAGAAGGAGTTAAAACATGGTTCGTAATGCAGGAATTGTTATCGTTACTGTTATTATCATTGCAATACTAACTGATGCAATGATAACCATATTAGCCCGACCACAATTGGGGAGGAAAGCATGCAATGCTGCAAACATACCATATAAAACAGTTATAGCTCATAGAGGGGCTTCATATTGGGCACCGGAGGAATCGTACTATGCTTACATGATAGCAAAAGAAGTTGGTGCCGAATATCTGGAGATGGATGTTCAGCGTACCAAAGATGATGTCCTTATCGCTTTCCACGACGATACCCTTATGCGTATCACCAATGTTTCTTCAGTTTTCCCTGGAAGAGAAAATGATCCTATTAAAAGTTTCACCATTGCAGAATTAAAAAAGCTGGATTTAGGTAAATGGTTTAACAATACTTACCCTGATCGATCAAAAAAATCATATAATGAAACAAAAATTTTAACATTAGATGAGGTCATAGATATAGCAAAAGCTGATGGAACTATCTATCCATTATATATAGAAACAAAAAGTCCTGACAACTATCCTGGTATTGAGCAAGAGCTTGTTACCATACTTGCAACACGAGGATATATNNGTTCCCAGGGTATATCTTATTGATGAAGATATGGTAAACGATAAAGGATGGGATGTTATAATAGAGGAAGCAAAAAAAGCAGGATGCGCAGGATTGGGGCCATCAGGATATTTAGGGTGGCCATGGCTGATAGGGAAAGCACATCGAAATGGATTATGTGTTCATATATATACCGTTGACAAAAAATGGCAATTTCGTCTTTTGCATTGGTTTGGTGCAGATGGTTTTTTTACCAACAGATGTGAGTTGCTCATGGATTATTATGATAAAGCCCATAAAAAAAGCTTTAAGGATGTTATCGTGAGTATTAAATAATCAAAATATGGTATACCATATAAAAACAGCTATACGTATATGGGTTTTTCAACCGATATTTTAACTGAAGAATATATATTACATTTTGCTTGACTAACAATAAAGTATCATATAATTTAAAAATTATTATATATTTAGACAGGAGATCATGCATGAGTCAATGGTCAATAATTGGGAAGGGGATCCTAACCCCGGATAAATTTATTAAAAAAGCTGGCATGGTAATCGACGATGGCATTATTGAAAAAATTGATAGCCATAGTTCGTTTACTGTTGAAGCAGATGGTATCATTGTTCCGGGATTTATTAATAGTCATGATCACCTGATTGGCAACTATTATCCAAAAGTTGGCAACGGCCCTTATGAAAACTGGCTTCCATGGGATAATGATCTTAAAAGCTCCCCTATCTATGAAGAACGCCAGCAGATTGAAAACCGAGATCTCTATCTTCTGGCGGGATATCGAAACCTCCTATCAGGTGTAACCACTATTTCAGATCATATTCCCCATTTTGTCCATGAGCCATTCCTTGATATTATGCCTATAAAAGTATTGCGTAATTATGCACTTGCTCATTCTGTTGTATCTTTTGCATTAATTTGGGGTGATGATATTTCTGTTGAATATCAAAAAGCAGCTAAAGAAAAAGTCCCATTTATAACACATAGCGGCGAAGGTTTTGATGATGAAACCATCCACGATATTGATACCCTTGAAAGGCTGGGTGCACTGGGTGAGTATACAGTATTGATACATGGTATCGCATTTAACGAAAACGATATAAAACGCATCAAAAAAGCTGGAGCATCAGTTGTCTGGTGTGGCGATTCCAATATGTTTATGTTTAACAAAACAGCAAATATTAAACTTATGTTGGCTTATGGAGTAAATGTATGTATTGGTACTGATTCACCAATGTCTGGTGGTGAAAATCTTCTTCATGAAATTAAATTTGATCGTAAATTATATAAAAAACTTTTTAATGAAGAACTCAGCGATGAAACAATTGTCCGGATGATTACTGTCAATCCTTCGTATGCATTTAAATTAAGCGATCACGGTTCAATTAATCCTGGTAATGTAGCGGATTTTGTTGTTATTTCCAGAACAGAAGACAATCCATACTCAGCGGTTGTAAACGCACAGTTAGAGGATATTGCGCTTGTCGTCATCAATGGGAAGCCAATGTATGGCGATAGTTACTATAAACGATTATTTGATTATCACAAAGTAAAGTACCAGGAAATAGTATTACGGAATAAACAAAAAATTGTTGTTGGTGATTTATTAGGTTTACTACGAAGAATTAGCAAAGTAGTTGGTTATAAAAAGGAATTTCCTTTTATTCCAGTTGAATTTGATATATAAAGCGTGTGAGGCTTATTATGTCTAATGGTTCTTCATCGCAAGGAATTACCACACGAACCTACAAATCGGGATCGATAGTTTATTTTGAAAATGATAAAAGCGAATGTATTTATATACTAAAGTCAGGACGGATTATCCTTACCTCGCAAAAATTAGAAACGGGCGAAGAGATAAAAGAGGAAGTGCGGCCGGGTGAATTTTTTGGAGTTAAATCTGCACTCGGCAGGTACCCCCGTGAAGAAACAGCTCAGGTAATAAAAGATTCTGTTGTGCTGGTTTTAACATTAGCTGATTTTGAAAGACTCATTTTAAAAAATGTAAATATTGTTTTGAAGATGCTCAGAATCTTTAGTAATCAGCTCCGAAGAATTGGAAGAGCTGTCAGAGAAGTGTTAGGTGAAACCAGCACAATCAATCCAGAAGAGGAATTATTTAAGATTGGTGAGTATTATTACCGAGCGGGTCGTTTTAACCAGGCACGATATGCTTATAATAAGTATCTGGATTATTATCCTAATGCTAAATATTCAGATTTAGCAACAAAGAGAATTAGAGAAATTGATTCGGGACAGGCTGAATCAAATATCGCACCTCAACCAGTCATGCGAAAAGAAGTAGTGTCGCATACTGAAGAATTGAAAGATTTTACCCTCGATGATGATATCAACACAGTACCTCAAAAAGAATCAGTAGCACAGGAAATTGACGACTTTTTTGGAACAGAGGACGCAAACAATTCTGAATTTGACATATCTCCTGAAGATGAAAAAAGTGAGGATATATCATCGATGTTCTACAGTGCAATGAGTATGTATTCACAATCCGAATATGAGGGCGCTTTAAAGCTGTACAAACAGATTGTGAATCAAAAATCCTTAAAAAATGATGCAGAGAAAATACTGTTTCAGAAAGCCCACTTTGAAATAGGAAGAACATATTTTAAGATGGGTCAATATAATGATGCTATTGAAGCATTTTCCTTACTAATGAAGAAATTCCCGCAATCAGCTTTGAATGTTAATGCATTATATCATTTAGCGATGGTTTATGAGGTAAAAAAACAGTTTGATAAATCAAAAGCCTATTATCAAAAGGTTATATCTCTGGCAGCTAAAGAAGAAATTGGGAAACAGGCACAACGACGTTTAAAAAATCTTGAATCGCATTAAAGGTATGCTATGTTACTTGATGATAAGCTATTTGATAAATTTGGCGTTGAGTATGAACCCAACGATATAATTTTTTGCGAATTTGAGCCGGGCAATGATTTTTACTTCATCCAATCTGGCAGAGTCGAAATTGTCAAAATTATTAATAACAGAGAAAAGACTCTTGATATTTTGAGCGCGGGTGATGTATTTGGCGAAATGGCTATTTTAGAGGAAGAGCCTCGCTCCGCATCCGCTATCGCCATAGAACATGTAAAATTACTGCGATTCAGAAGGGAAAATTTTGATGCTCTGCTACAGGGGAATCCTCAATTAGCTTATAAGTTGCTGGTTATTTTTTCTAAGCGCATTTATGATGCAAAACGCCGGCTTATGATACTGCTTCTGGATGACCCTCAACTCAAGATTATGGATGTCATGAATATGCTGGCAGAGCAGGATCCTCATCTTGATGTGCAGGAACCAATAACATTACGCGTTACTATTCAGGAGATTGCAAACTGGGCAGGTATGCAGATAAATGATGTTCAAAAGCTATTAACACATTTAAATAAACTGGGAAAAATTGAGCTGTTCAACGATCGTGTTATAGTTCGCAATATCAGAGACTTCCAGCGGATGGTAAATTCTAGACGCAAAAGCATGTATGCGTAGGCTCCCGTAGCTCAGGTGGATAGAGCAGTAGTTTCCTAAACTATGTGCCAGAGGTTCGAGTCCTCTCGGGAGCAAAGATGAAAATAATATATACATTAGCGGGCTTATCCCGCTTCTTTTTTTAGAGGTAGCAGCTATGGAAGCACAGTTGAAACAAATTTTTGACCGATATCATGAAATTGAACAGGCAATGGCAGACCCAAAAACCGTCAATGACCAGAATCTGTTTAAATCTTTAACAAAAGAACATTCAAAATTATTTCCAATAGTACAGAAATATAATGAATATACAAAAATTAAAAAAGAAACTGAAGAAGTTAACAATGCTTTGAAAGAAGAAAATGAACCGGATATGATTGCCCTTTTAGAAGATGAGAAGATACAATTAGAATCAAAAATGAATGAAATAGAAGAACAAATAACACAGTTACTCCTTCCACAGGATCCACATGAAGGGAAAGATATTATTATCGAGATACGTGCTGGCACGGGAGGTGATGAAGCTTCTCTATTTGTCGCTGATTTATACAGGATGTATATGCGGTATGCAGATCTTAAGGGCTGGAAGGTAGAGTTTATTGATGCCAATCAAACCGAACTGGGTGGTTTTAAAGAAATAATATTTTCAATTAGCGGAGATGAAGCATATAGCTGTTTAAAATTTGAGTCAGGTGTTCACCGAGTTCAAAGAATACCTGTTACCGAATCAGGAGGGAGAATCCACACATCTGCAGTAACTGTTGCAGTACTTCCCGAAGCGGAAGAAAATGATATCCAGATAAATCCTGATGATATCCGCATTGATGTCTATCGTTCATCAGGGCATGG
>DCUV01000067.1:0-8573 GCA_002328585.1 Spirochaetia bacterium UBA2205 | reverse complement strand
GCAAAAGCTCTAAGAGTACTGCGAGCGCGCCTGTTTGAAAAATTTGAACGTGAACGCATGGAAAAAGAAACAGCTTTACGCCGTTCGCAGATTGGAAGCGGCGATAGAAGTGAGCGTATACGAACATACAATTTCCCCCAATCAAGGGTTACCGATCATCGTATAAACTTAACTATTTATGATTTAGAATCAGTACTTGATGGTGAACTGGATAAAATCATCAGCCCTCTTAGAGAACATGATATGGAACAGATGTTAAAAGCTTCACATGTATACCATGCATAACAATACTACTGTTTTTGATATCCTATCACAAGCTGCTCACAGGTTAGCTTCCATTTCTGCAACACCAGCTCTGGATGCTGAAATATTGATGGCTCATACACTCAATATTGAACGTCATACTCTCCCATTGCATTATTCTACTCATATCAGCAAAATAGTATATAAAAAATTTGAAAATTTACTATTACGCAGATTACAAAGCGAACCAATTGCTTATATTATAGGTTATAAAGAATTTTATTCACTTCCTTTTCATGTAAACCCACATGTCCTGATACCTCGTCCAGAAACTGAACTCATTGTTGATTATGCCCTTTATTATGCACATCACAATGCAACAATACTTGATATTGGAACAGGTAGTGGCGCAATTGCTATCGCAATTAAATATAACCTAACAGATTGTTCTGTCTGGGCAACAGATATATCAGCAGATGCCCTGCGTATTGCAAAAAAAAATGCTGCCACTTTATTAGGGAAGAACAAAATTAAATTTCTTCACAGTGATTTGTTTACATCGTTACCTCACATACACTTTGATGTGATTGTTAGCAATCCACCATACATTAATCCTGAAATCTATACTACCTTACAAAAAGATATTTTCTTTGAACCAGTAGGGGCTTTAGTAGCACCCGATCATGGGTTTGGCATCATCAAAACAATAATCAATAATGCTGATAACTATCTCACTAATGATGGAGTATTGATTTTAGAGATAAGTGATGATTTAGCCCATCAGATAGTCAACCATACTCAATCATTGCCATATACAATTTCCATTGCAAAAGATTATTCGGGTTTGCAACGTGTTGCAATTTTGCACAAAACAATAAAAAATATAAGCAATTAAGAAATAATGATAAATTTAAAATAATTTTATTCGATATTGTAATATAATTGATGTATCAGCCCAATATGCATAGCAGTGGAGTAAGCAGACCACGAAATGAGCATTCCATCTGAAAGGGGAATCATTGTGCATGATCAATGGTAAAGAGGAATTACTGCATGATATCAGAGTTGCCAACTTTATAGAAGCATATCGTTTTAGTTGCATAAGTAAACGTGATAAGTGGTATAGCTTTTCAAATATTGAATGGGATCCAATATTAAGTGAAATTAAAATTGAAGCTATCATCAACTTTATTGATTCTTCATACACCATCAATCAAATTATTAGACAGGACACAATCCCAAAAAAATCTATTGGTAATCAACGGTTTAAATACACAATACTTGAACCATTAAAAGAAAGTAAAATATTCTTTAAAGAAAGTGATATCACAGGCACCATACTTATTCAGAACTATTTCCCCTATTACGATGTCATTCATCATTCATCGGTCTCACTGAATAATGTAGAAAATATGTTCAATTTTTATTCTGACCGGTGCAAGGCTAAAGTTTCAGTAGAATTGCACAAAAAAAATAATACTACTCATAAATATTTTGACTGCGTAGGATTTAGAGAACATTCATGGGGGTTATATCCTTCTCATCATATTAGTTGTGATAGCAGGGTAGTTGTGCATTTCAGAGATCAAACAATTTCGTTTAGATATATAGAATATAATGGCATGAGCTATTCATATGGTTGTATTTCAAAAAAAAGTGGCAATCTTGCATTGGTCCTTGTTGAGTTAGAATTTCTTTCAATAAAAAATTCTTCTTTTGAGTCATCAGAATTTACATACAAAGATGCTCAGGATGATATAGATCTGATAGTTTCAAAACCTATAAAGCCGCACCATATTGAGGTATCAAAAAAACTAAAAAAATCACATCTCCATATTATTAGTTTTTCCGATTTTACCGTTATAGGAACAAACAAAAAAGGATATGGCATTGAAGAACATTGTATTTCATATGAACGGTTAAAACATGTGCTATAATATGAATGTATGATAATCACATTAGAACAGATTAGAAAGCTCAGTATCTTTTTAATTATCCTATTTTTGTTATTACTCTATAACATATATTCAAAATTATTCTTCGACTGGTATGGTATTGACATTATTGTCCGTTCATATTCTTTTTTATTTTCATTTTTTTGTATATTCAACTACACGCAAATTGATATTGAACAGTACAAAACCATATACCAAAAACGATATCGTTCTTATGCAAACTTTTTATTATTTTTTGAAACTCGCCTTATTCCATTTTTATTTATTTACTTTGTATCCACTCTTCATTCTTTAATTGACACTATAAATAAAAGCAACTGGCCATATGCAGGATACTTTGGCATTTTAGATGGACGCTTTACCAACATTGTATTTTATTCATTAATTCTTTTTATTGTGTTACGCTATAGATTAAAACCTTCATTAGCCATTCCTATATTTATTGGAGCATCAATTGCCTTTTATTTTTTAGATAAAGCAGTATACGATACTATCATTGCCGGATGGGGGCTTATTATTTTCAAAACAATAAAGGTTGCAACCATTACAGCCGTCTTACTGTTTGAATATTTTCAATTACATATACTTTCAATAGCAGCTATATCATTAATTACTGGAATACTATTAATAACAGGGGCTATGAGCACATATATTATGTTATACTATCAAGCTGAAGAACCAAAAACAAAAAACGAGATATCAATAAAATTGCTACGATATGGAATACATTGGAAATTAGACAATCTTAAGGAATCCATAATAACATCACTGAACTATAAAGATTTTACTCTATATTCTACATACCTTACCTTTTTAGGGATACCCCTTGACTTCACCTATGATGAATGGTTAAGACTTCTTTTTACCGATACCATTGAAATGTCAGATGATATCGCATTGCATTTATTGCAAAAAGAAATAAATATCCCCTTTGATTCCATAATTGATTATGCTTATAATGCTTCCATAATTCACAACCAGAAATTGCAATCGGCTCAACATTTAGCACAGCTTGCTGCACGTTTTGCCGATGGGAAGGAACAAAAGATAATTGATTTATTTGAAAAGGGAAATATGTCGTTTAAAATCTGGGCAATGAATGTTATGCAACATCATAACAAAATGATCTATATACCACTTTTATTGCCTCATTGTACCGATATCAATGAGACTATGTCATCAACAGCATATAGCACCATAACAAAAATCACCGGCAAAAATTTTTCATCACAGCTCAATCTTCCCTATAATAATCCAAAAGTATTAAGGGCAATCAAAGATTTTTATTTTCAAAAGAACACCATACAGTAATGGGGCAATTGCTGCATTGAGGTTTTCTTGCCATGCAGGTATTCCTGCCATGGTAAATAAAAAGAAAATGGGCAGTGATCCATTCTGATTCATCAATGCTTTCCATTAACATGGTTTCAATTTCATAAACTTTTTTTGAACTGCAATAACCAATCCTAAGAGCAACTCTGGCTACATGTGTATCCACCGGTATTGCTGGAACGTTAAATCCCATAGCTAAAATCACATTAGCCGATTTTCTTCCTATACCTGGCAAACTCATGAGCTTGCTCCTATCTGCCGGCAGATTCCCATGAAACTTTTCAATAACCTGTTGCGACAAAGCAATAATATGTTTTGCCTTGGTATGATAAAATCCTGTTGGTTTTATTATGTGTTCAACTTCATTGACATCGGCAAAAGCCATAGCAGCAAAATCACCATACCTTTTGAACAATATTGGTGTTACCCTGTTCACCTGATTGTCTGTTGTCTGTGCTGATAAAACAACAGCAATACAGAGCTGGTATATATTGATATATTTTAATGGCGGAGCAACATCAGGATATTCTTTTTTTAACCGTGTGATTATTTTTTTTGATGTGCCTCTATCAATCATGAACTATCGCCACAATTATTTTTTGTGCCTCTTTTTTTCTTTCCTGTAATGCTATATCATCCGCTAAATCATCATTGTCGATGTAATACCCACAAATAAATGGCTGGTTTAATTCCATTGCCGCAACGGTATGCAGATCATCCAGTGCTTTTTTTTTGTTGTTCAAAGCCAGGTAACATTGTGCCCTGCAAAAATATGCCTCAAAGTGCTGTGGGTTTTGTTCGATAGCTCCTGTACAATAATCTATTGCTTTGACAGTATCATTCATATAATAGCAAGCCAGTCCAGCACCAAACAGGATATCGTAATCAATATAGTTTTTTTGTATTAGACGAGTAAAATCCAGCATAGCCCACTCATAATGCCGTTTATTGATGTGTTCCCAGCCACTTATTATTGTTTGATTGATATACGGATCATTAAAACGCCAGTGGTGTTTGTGTTTTACATTCTTTGTTGTAGTACACTGTAAATATATCAATACCAAACCAGCGCAAAAAATTGTTAAGGTTTTACTGCTCACTGGATTCCTGCCTCACTATCAACTGTAATAGATTTTTTACCTTTTGCAATGCTTTTGCCCTATGGCTTATAGTATTTTTTACTGACAGAGGAAGTTGCGCCATTGTTTTATCAAAATCAGGGAGATAAAATATTGGATCATAACCAAACCCGTTATCACCAGCAGGCTGTGTAGCAATAAAGCCATGGCATATACCCTCTTCGATATATTCTTTGCCATCAGGGAATACCAACGCCATGACACAGATAAAACGGGCTGTCCGCTTATCACACGGAACATCGATCATCTTTGAAAGTACAAGCCTGCAACGATCATCATCCGTTGCACAATTGCCATACCGGGCAGAATATACGCCTGGCTCACCATGCAATGCATCAATCACAAGCCCTGAATCATCAGCAAGTGCTGGCAAACCACTAACAGCACAAACATAGCGGGCTTTTATTAGTGCATTTTCGGCAAATGTTGCCCCTGTTTCTTCAATTTCTCCAATTTCAGGATATGCATCAAGTGAAGTAAAAATAACCGAAGGAATATCAAAAGCAACAATTTCTTTCATTTTTCCATTGTTTCTTGTAGCAACAACAACATCCATGGTTCCCCTTCACTTAATGTTTATATGATAAACATAGAATGATAAATAAATGTTGCATGTATTGGTAAATCCTGAACAAAGTGTTATTCAAAATTTTATTGGAGCACTATTATTAAAAATAATTGCGCTGTATGAATTTGATAATGAGTGCTATATTATTATATGTTTCATATATATATTTTCAATATTTATTGTTGTATTTTCATTGAAAAAATTTACTATAGTATATAGTATAGATATTCATGGAAGAAAAAAAGCAGATTAATATATTACGTGTTGGTGTCGCAAATCTTACTGAACTGGAAGAGCTGGTTAAAGCTTTCCGATTAATGAATCAGTATTCCAAACGAAGAAGATTTGTGGTTTCACGCGAGGATTTAAAAGATATATATGGCAATATAATTGTTGAAAAAGCTCATGATATTAATATATCCGTTATTAAATTGCTACAGCGAAATTTTAAACCTGATACCGATTTTAAAATATTCAGCTCTGATGAAGGAATAGCAATAGTTACCTATTCGGAATCAATGGCAGGCAAGGATTTTTCTATGCAACTTATCGAAACAATCGGTAACATCGGAGGTGGTATATACAAACCTTTTATTGATGTAGTGCCAAATTTTCATGAGCTTTTTAAATTGTTTGAAAAGGGGCTTTCACCAAAGTTAGTTGTTGTTGGTTATATTCCGGTAAAAAACGTTGCCCAGGAAGTCTCAATGTATAATGAAATAAAAAAATTTGACCCTTATATCAGATTGCTCGACATAACCCATGATGGTTTAAAACCAAAATCCTTCTTAAAAGGAGCAATACTATTTCATTTTGACAATACCATGAAGGTGTGGCACCGGCTATTGACAAAGATTATCAATGAATATACAAAACCATACTTCATGGAAGAGATTCCAAAGTAATGATAGGCTGTGATATAGTGCATGAATGAAAGAAAACTACAACTTTTTGCTTCTGTCATTTTGATCCTTACTATTATAACAAGCATTAGTATTACAATAATGCTCTATTTACAGAAAACAAACACTATCATGATTGTTCTTTCTTGTATTCTCTCTGCTACTCTGATAACATTATTGATTATCTTCAGGCTCATCCATAAAGTTTTTTTTACTAATAATATTAGAAAGATATTATCAGTTGTTGATAATTTTAAAAAAGGCATTTTTGTCCAACCGTCAAATGAAGTTAAAGGTAACGATTTACTTTCAAAGATGTATGGTGAATTACTTATTGCCTCTCGCCATCTTGATAATATAATTAAATCGCAAAAAAACGAGATAGATAAATTTCGCGAGCTCTATACCAATATGATGTTTTCGATGAACGCTTATATAGTAGCGCTTGACTTTAACAATAAAATAATTTTTACTAACGAGTTGTTTTTAAATAAATTTCAACTTTCCCCTTCCGAAGTAAATGGAAAAAATTTATCAGATATTTTTTATTTTCTAACAGGTACGGTATTGCAGGCAATTGAAGAAATTAAATCATCACATGAATCAATAATTTTAGAAAAAGCTCATCTTATATCGCACAACCGTATTAGTATTATAGCTGATATTAAATTATCCTTTATGATATCCAACAATGAACCGCAAATTATAATGGTTATGGATGATGTTACCAATAAAACAAAACGGGACTACCAGATATCATTGATTACACAGCTATCCGGAACAATTCAGAAAGATGATGCTCTTGACCATATTTTGCGTACTATTTTGACTGCGGTTACATCCGGCACAGGATTAGGATTTAACCGTGCAATGCTCTTCTTACGGGATGATAAAAACAATATTTTATATGGCAGGATGTCAGTTGGGCCTGATACACTTGACGAAGCTTTTTCTATATGGAGTAGTTTAAATCCTTTAAAAGGAAAGGAAATTTTAAGCCGAGGAATAAATGGAGATGATGCTCATGGTAGATTGCTGAAAGAAAAGGTTGAAAGCACCTCATTTGATTTAAACGAAGATACCATTTTTACTCAAATACTTCAATCAGGTGAAACAATTCATATCACTGATGCCTTACACGATCAACGAGTAAATGATGAAATTAAAAAATTTATTGATGTCAATGAATTTGTCATTGTACCTCTTATTGCACTTAATAAAATTATTGGCATATTAATTGCAGATAATAAATTTAATCAAATGCCAATAACCCATGATAGTGTTGATTTATTGACAGTATTTGCTTATCAGGCTGCACTTTCAATTGAAACCTATAATAACCTGGAATTATTAAAACAGGAAATGGAAAAAATCAGACATCGGCAGGAAGCAATTGTTGAATCTGAAAAATTAGCAGCAATAGGGCGCATAGCTTCTCATATTGCGCATGAAATCAGGAATCCACTGGTAACCGTTGGAGGATATTCCCGAAGAATATTACAGACTGCCAATGCACAGCAGGTAGATATACAAAAAATAAAAAAAGCAGCTCAAATTATAATGACCGAAACTGAACGTCTGGAAAAGATCCTTGCTAATGTGATGGACTTTACCCGACCATCACCTTTTTTGCTGCGCTTTAACAATATAAACGAAATCATTGACGATACTGCATCATTACTATCAAACCTTTTTCAGGAAAGGCGTGTAGAACTATCGCTACAATTGCAAGAAGTACCGCTTATTAAATCAGATTTTAATCAGATGAAGCAGGTTATGCTTAATCTGCTGCAAAATGCTCTGGATGCAACTCAACCGTATGGAATAGTTGAGGTAAAAACATATTCTGATGATAAAAAGGTTTATATAGAAGTAAGCGATACAGGGTCAGGAATTGTAGAAGAAGATATATACAGAATTTTTGAGCCATTTTACACCACAAAAACAACGGGTGTTGGCTTGGGGCTTGCAATAGTTAAAAAAATTATATCTGACCATAATGGTGATATCAAAGTTATAAATAAAGAACGCGGTGCTGTTTTTACCATTTCGATACCATTACCCTAAATATTATTTTTTTACTTTTATAAAAAAATGTCTTTGATTTTTTTTCTGGTCACTATACATTGATTATTATAAAAGCACAATTGGGAGGTTGTTATGAAAAAAATTCTTATTGTAGAAGATGAACAGCATCAGAGGGAATTATATGCAATGGAACTTCAAGAAGAGGGATATGAAGTAGATCAAGCCGCCAATGGCAAGGAAGCCGTTGATAAGGTTAAGGCAAATAAATATGATTGTGTGATACTTGATATACGAATGCCCGAGATGGATGGCATAGAAGCACTGGGTAAAATCTTATCACGCGATAAAAAAGTACCTATCATTATCTATACAGCATATTCTAATTATAAAAGTAACTTTATGACAT
>DCUV01000026.1 GCA_002328585.1 Spirochaetia bacterium UBA2205 | reverse complement strand
ACAGTTTCAGTGAACGGGTAAGACGTTTTTTGCAGTATGAGGAGGCGTATCGCAAGCGCTACTCCATTGCACAGTGGGTATAAAAAAGGGGTCAGAGCTTGTAAGTATCAATCTTCAAAAAAAGCTTTATAAATAAGATAGGTGCAGTAAATATCCACCTTAGAGGTAACCTCATACGGCGAATGCATCCCTAACATGCACGGGCCTACATCAACACAATCCATACCATAGCGACTCATAAACATTGCAATAGTTCCTCCACCACCCATGTCGATCTTACCCTGTTCACCTGTCTGCCATGGAATCTTATGTTTATCAGCCAATGAGCGCAAAAACTGCATATATTCTGCATGTGCTTCACTGGTTGAATACTTACCACCTCTACCACCATATTTTTCAATACTAACACCATGCCCTAAATACGATACATTATTTGGATCATTGACATTTTTAAAGGTAGGATCAAGTGCACCGGTAACATCTGCTGAAATCGAAAGCGCTCCTTCAAGCAATTCATCCCATGTTGCCGTTATACCCGTTTTTCGTATATATTCACGCATAAAATGTATAAACACAAAACTTTCTGCTCCTGTATCACCCATAGAACCTATCTCTTCTCTATCTGCTAAATACATTATAACTGTATCCTTGCAATTATCAGCATCTACTATAGCTTTCCATGCAGTATAAGCACAAGCCTTATCATCCTGTCCATACGCTGCAATAAGCCCTCTATCAATGCCAATATCTACAGGCTGCATAGCTGGTACAAGTTCAATATCAGCAGCAATAAAATCCTCTTCTACCAATCCATAGGTGTTATAGAGATATTGCAATACATTCAATTTAATCTTTTCCTTTATTTCCTTATCATCAATCGGGATATGAGCAAATAGAATATTAAGTTCTTCACCTTCTATTATATTTTCACCAGTCTTTTTCATCTGATCTTTTGCAAGGTGTGGCAGTAAATCAGGAATAATGAATCGCGGTTCATCATGATTTTCACCAATATGGATTTCAACACAATGACCATCTTTTGCAAATGCAACACCATGAATTGCCAGTGGTATATTAACCCACTGGTACTTTTTTATTCCACCGTAGTAATGTGACTTCAAAAGCGCAACCTCCGCATCTTCATATAATGGATATGGTTTTAAGTCTAATCGGGGTGAATCAATATGCGCACCAATAATTCTGATTTTTGTGGGGTCAGAGCCTATTTTGCAGGCAATTAAACTTTTCCCTTTTATGTTTTTATAAACAGCATCACCTTTTAGTAATTTGCTAACCGTTTGGATATCCTTATAATTCTTTTGCTTCAGCATTTCTACCATTGACCGCACGCACAGTCGCTCAGTTTTATTTTTCCCAATAAATTGTTTATACTCTTCAGCAAAATCATATATATCATTAACCTTATCTTTTAATAATAGCCATGCACTCTCTTTTTTTACACTCAACTTTTCCTGCAATTCCTGATTTGGTGATTTCTTCTCTGTTGCCATACTATCTTCACCCTTAATAATGTAATTTATTTCATCACAAATACGTATTTCATAATTCCTTCAATATACTATATCACATGCATCTGATAAACACAATCCTTTCATGGCATTTTCATAAGGAATAAACGAGCATTAAGGTTATTCACATAGAAAATTGGGGTCAGAGCATACTAAATCTTAAATTTTTTTTAAAAAATTAAAAAATTTTTACCCAAAGTGTTAATTTTTTCAATCTCCGGCGTTTTATATAATGAAAAGTTCTTTATCAAAATTTATAGTAAACGAGGTGTTACTATGGTTAAACCAATCGATCTTGAGGGAAGAGTAGTTCATGACCCAATCTTAAAAAAAACAAAAACAGGAAAATCAGTATGCACATTTGCCATTGTGCTTGATTATCCAACAAAAGGCGAAACAAAACCTTATCCATCCTACATTGACATTGAAACATGGGACAAGCTGGCCGACCTCTGTGCTGAACATATCAAAAAAGGCAGGCTTGTCCAGGCAACAGGGCGGTTAAAACAGGACCGATGGCAGGGTGAGGATGGTAAAGCTCGCTCCAAGATTAAGCTTGTCACTAAAATAGTAAAATTCATTGACCCTATAACAAGCAGCAAAAACAATGAAGAGGTTGTGCTTCAGCCATAAGTCTGTGGTTGCTCTTCCCTAAAAATTATTTTAAACAAGGCGCTTTTGGGGGCGCCTTTTTCTTTCACAATCAATAGCACAATTGTCACAGTTACATTCATTGACAGTAACTATCGCCCTGATAATATAACGAATGCTATAAGCAAGCGATAGCACCAGTAAAACCGTTAGTGTAATATATTCCACCATAGTATCAAGTATAGCACTACTAACGCCGGGAAACAAGGTTATGCGTTGAGTTTCTGTAACATCTGGACAATCTGCTTTTTACAGTAATCCACAATCATATCTTTTGCAATGATTATTTTTTCGTCTTTATTCCGCAGCTTAACCTCTATCGAGGAACTATCGCCAAAAAATGCTTTTCCCAGTGTAATGCGAATAGGAATACCTATTAGATCCGCATCGCCAAATTTAAAGCCAGGGCTTGCCGTGCGATCATCATACAAAACCTCAATGCCCGCATCAACAAGCATCGAATAGATTGTGTCAGCCGCACCCTCTTCTTTTTCATTCTTTGCTAAACTGATGCAATGTACCTGAAACGGAGCAACACTCATTGGCCATATAATACCTCTGTCGTCATTGTGCTGTTCAATGACTGCTGCCATAGTACGGTTAACACCTATCCCATAACATCCCATAATAGGCGTGATTGCCTTACCGTTTTTATCAAGAACTTTCACATTCATTGCTCTGGTATATTTATATCCCAATTTGAAAATATGGCCAACCTCAATCCCTCTTGTTTCAATAAGCGCATTGCCACAATGGGGACACCTATCACCAGCCACAACCAGTACTATATCAGCTTCCTGTCCAATAACAAAATCACGTCCTGGATTAACGCCTTTGTAATGCTTATCCCTCTGGTTTGCGCCGGTAATGGCATTTTTGATAGTCTTTATCTGAGTATCAAAAATTATTCTTAAGGCTTTCCCCTTCACAAGAATGGGACCGGCAAAACCTACAGGCGCCCCGGTCACCTCCTCAACTACAGCGTCAGGTGCAAGTTCTAAGTCAACAGCATTCAGTGTATTTTTAAGTTTCACCTCGTTTATCTCTCTATCGCCCGGCACCACTGCCATAATAGGGGTGCCATCTGCAACATAGATTAAACTTTTTAAAAATGTATGAGCGCTACAACCAAAAAACTGTACAAGCTCATTGATGGTGCGCACATCAGGGGTGTCGACAATAGCTAACGCTTCCTCATCTTCGTTTGTGGGCGATAGTTGATACTGACAGGTTGCCCGCTCCTGATTGGATTTATAGCCACACACCTCACACAGCAGCAGTACCTCCTCACCAACCTCTGATGCCACCATAAATTCCTCTGAGTTACTGCCACCCATTGAACCGGTATCGGCTTCAACCGGGATTGTTTCCAGACCACATCGTTTAAAGATGGTACGATAGGTTTGGCGCATAATCTGATATGAACCTTCCAACCCGTCTTCATCACTATCAAATGAGTATGCATCCTTCATGATGAACTCTTTACTGCGCATAACACCAAAACGTGGTCGTATCTCATCACGAAATTTCGTATTGATCTGATATGCATTAACAGGCAAATCCTTATATGATGTAACTATCATACGTATAACATTGGTAAATGCTTCTTCATGGGTGGGTGCCAGTGCATACTCAATGCCATTACGGTCCTTTATGCGTATCATTTCCGGACCCATAGAATGCCAGCGTCCTGATTCCTTCCATAAATCAGCACTGGTAAGCTCAGGCATTAAAAATTCTAAAGCGCCTGATTTATTCATCTCTTCCCTGATAATGGCGATGATCTTCTGTAATACGCGCAAACCCAATGGCAAATAGATGTACATGCCAGCCGATTCTTTGCGTATAAGTCCAGCACGCAGCATGAGCCTGTGGCTTGTAATAACAGCATCAGAAGGATCCTCCTTTAGTGTAGGTACAAGGTAGCGTGACATTTTCATATAGTTTTCCTCTCATCAAATGGATATTGCATGATGCATAACGATATACATAATAATAGGATTGATAGTGCTCCATACTGCATTTATGGTAACGGTTGTGATATATGGTACATGTCATGTCAAGTGTAAAAAGGGATCGTAACGATGATGGATATTCTGTTAATGTTATTTACACATTTGTAAATACCGGCAAACGCTGTACTGTTACCATGGGATTCCCAAATTATAAAGTTTAATCCACAGTTGGTGAATTCATAAAATATAGCATTGATGATTTTTTTGTATGTTCTCTGAACTCAATAACTCATCTCGAGGCAATTTTAAGGCTCTGACCCCAATTTTTATGGTTCGGGCATATATCGATGTTTTTGCTGAGAACGCAGAGAATTAAGACAATGATTCGCAATTTTTGAGTTAATATGCTCTGACCCCATTATTTACGTAATTTCTATCGGGATTAAAGGAAAAGCAGCGGAGGCACGGATGCCGTAGCGCCATATGGCTCGTGCGAGGACATAGACAGGATGTCGTCCGCAGCACGATGGCAAAGACATAATAAATACAGAACATAAGGCACACCGCCGTTTGAGGNNATGAGAAGGAAATATGACGATGTATTACACATTTCCCTTTAAAAAAGTTATAGTTTTACATTCTGAGCGAAGCAAAGAATCCCGCCAACTCCCTCTTAGCCAACCTTTGAACGAAATGGTGGAAATTATAAAGGCTCTGACCCCATTTTTTTATCATTTTATCATGTGTAATCCAATTTTCAACGTAATAGTTATGTACTTACGCAGGCACAGAACATAGGCTCTGACCCCATTAATACCCATATATGCGATTTTTTTTACAAAAATACAAAAAAAATGCATTATATTTTTTAATTTTT
>DCUV01000045.1 GCA_002328585.1 Spirochaetia bacterium UBA2205 | reverse complement strand
AGCAATGGATTCCTGCGATACTCGTTTATTGCCAAAATAAAGAGTAACTGCACTCCCCTTTATTGTATACGATATACATTACTTTATAGAGCGCCAGTTTTTATCCTTTAAATCCAATCCCAGTTGTCCGCCCGGATTCATAATAGCATTGGGATCAAAATGTTTTTTTATTGCTCGTAAAACTGCCATCTGTTCTTTACCTATATGTTCTTCCATCCATGGTGCTAACATTCGCCCTACTCCATGATGATGACTCAATGATCCACCACTCTTTGCTATGCTATCGATAATACCATCCTGAAATGTAATATATTCTTTTATATCATCTGTTTTCATTATATAAATAAAATAAAGGTTTGTACCCTGAGGATAAAAATGCGAAGCATGAGTCATGCATACCGTCTGCGGCCTGTTTTTAATAAACTGTCGCACAGCCTTATGAACATCATGGAGGTTATCCCACTTTACACTTGTTTCCAGTGTATCAATGAGTATCCCGTAATCATGCAAATCTTCTCGTATATAAGGGTCCTTATATCGTCCGGGCTCCCACATAAGCGTTGGCAATCCTGTAATGTACATCCCTCCGTATTTTTTACAAATTTTCTTTACCTGACGTTTTATGTTTTTGGTAAAATGCTTTTCGCCTTCTGCTGAGCTTATAAAAAGGCAACGCTGCATTGGCTTAAAACCACGTAGCTGCATTAGTTTATCCAGAATTGTTCCATCTATGCCATATAGCTTCAAACCTATATGCGTTTCTTCTTCATCTGAAACCCTGAATACTGCTGGCATACCAAACTCACCCTGTGATATTTCACGCGAAGCATTGACAGCATCCTGAAATGTTTTAAAAATAAAACCAAATCTTCTTCTGTTATGTGGCATATAATGAAATATCTTCCACGTAACCTCCACTAAAACGCCAAAGGTGCCTTCACTACCCTTCATGATATCATTTACCTTGGGACCGGTTGCAGTTGCAGCATAATCCCTGGTGGTAAATGTGCCAGCAGAGGTAACCCACTTCATGCTTACAACAAGATCATAGGCATCCCCGTAATAGCTTGATGACTGCCCCGAACCCAATGTTACAATCCAGCCGCCAATGGATGAATATTCAAACGATTGTGGAAAATGCCCGCATGTATAATTATATTTTGTACCAAAACGCTTTTTAGCATTGTTCAGTGCTTCTTCCAGATCAGGCCCCAATATACCAGCCTGTACGGTCACCGTTTGATTTTTTTCATTTAACTGCAGTATGTTATTCATATGGGTGGATAATACCAGAGTCACACCACCTTTTGCAGCTCTAAGCCCAAAATTAACCGAAGAGCCGCCGCCATAAACATATACCGGTATTTTATGTCTATTACAATACTGTATTAGCTTTTCAACATCATCAACATTGCGTGGATGAACAACACAATCGGCAACACGTTCAACAATACCTTTGCGTAATTTCATTGCTTCTTCTATGGTTTTACCTGTTGCAAACTTTAATCTATCAAACTCCTTTGTGCTTATATTTTCATAGCCTGCAATATTGGCAATATCCTGTAATTGCTTTTTTGTTAGCCTTACAGGCTTTTTATATGCAACTGTATTTCGCCCCTCACTGTGTTTTTTTGCAAAATAGCTATCGTCAAGATTAAATACCGTTTTTAATTCTTCATATAATTTTGGATTGGGATGTTTAAATGAATGTGGATCGCCCCATTTAAAAATAGAACGATATGAATAAGGCTCGGGAGCTTTTTCGGTCCAATCGGGTATAAATTTTTTTGACATGGCGTGTTCTCCTTTTTAGTGGTTCAGTGGTTCAACCTCTTAACTCTAAATTACCATAAACATCATTATGTTCAAGAAAAATTTTATTACCACAATAAAAAATACTGCTTGAAAAAAATCACTATCAATGAAGTATTACAAAATAAATTTATTTAATCATAAAATAGTATTTATAATTTATATTTATGCATGAAGAGATTACAATAACGCAGATTATAATCGCATCAATTACAGCTGCCTGTGCTGTAGTTCTCCCCATCTTATTCCATCTTGTAGGATTGGGCTCACTATTTTTACCAATGTTTATACCGCTTGCAATTGGTTCATTCTTCATGACCCCATTCTATGCATGTTTTACGGGAGCTATCGCCCCCATAGCCTCTTCATTATTAACCGGAATGCCGCCACTCTATCCTCCCATTGCCCTGCTTATGGTCATTGAATTATTTTTCTTTTGTTTGATAATCTCCCTGATAATTTATCATGCACCAAAAATCAATGCATACATAATCATGATCATTGCAATCATCATTGACCGATTTGTTTTATACATGCTATATGCGCTGGTATTTCCCTATTTTCATATATCATTTGCGCTATTCAGTGTTTACGACCTTTTAAAAAGTATTCCTGGCATAATACTGCTTTTAATGATTGTACCTCCTGCAGTTATGGGGTTAAAAAAATTAATGAAAAATTATAGTGGGCGATAGTTATGGTAAACAATAATTATGACAACAAGAACATCTATTTTAATAATTTAAGCAAAAGCTGGGATGCTATATCCAGTAATGATGAAGCACGTATCAAAAAATTGACCAGTGTTTTTTCATGGATGAATATAAAAAAAGGCGATACCGTTTTAGATGCTGGCTGTGGCACCGGCATTCTTTTCCCAATTATTGAAGATTATATCGGAAGTACAGGGAGGCTTATTGCCCTTGATGCTTCCAGTGGGATGATTGAAGTAGCACAATCAAAGTATAAGCACTTTAATAATATTATCTACATTGCAGTACCACTGGAAAATATTGTTATGGCGTTGCAAAGCGTTAACGTCATTATATGCTTTGCTGTATTTCCCCATATTGAAGATAAATTATTGGCTTTGAAAAAATGTCATGACCTATTGGCTGATGATGGTTCATTATACATATTTCATTTATCCGATACTAAAACCCTCAATGAATTTCATAGTAATCTCAATGCACCGGTAAGTAAAGATTTTATGCCATATAAAGATGAACTGGAACAATTACTTTTTGATGCAGGTTTTGTCATAAAACACTATATTGATGAACCAGAACTTAATTTTATCCATGCTGTGTTGCAATAATGGCATTTCACTATGTAAAGATAATTGCAGTTATTATATCCCTGCTGTTTTGTTCGTTGCTTAATGCATTTTCTTTTTTATGGACTGCATCAAGCTTAGTACTTGCTATTATTTTTTTACACTATATCCCCATGCAGCATCGCACTGCACTCATTATGATAGTGCCATTGGTAATGACAATTGTTATAATGCAGCTTATAACTGGCATTATAAGAGACAGTATTAATTATTATATAATTGCATTAACAGCATACAAGATTGTATGCATCAGCATTATTATCATCGGTGCTCGCTTTTTCATAGGGCGCAATGGATTGAAAGCTTTTATAAATCTTTTCCCATCAACAGTGAAGCTTTTTTTTCTTATCTTTACACGAACATTGTATACCTTGATGCAGCAAAACAGAATGATAGTGTTTCAGCTTCAATCCCGGATTAATTTTAAAAGTAAAGAAAAATATTATATCCCAAAATATTACTCAGTTGCATTTCTTTATAATCAATTTTATGCCATGTCACACTTTCGTAATGGTATTTTATCACGAGCTATCAATTCTTTGCCTGTGATGAAACTTACCGGTACTATTACTATTGGTGACTATACTACTGTCGGCATCATACTGCTTCTTATTATAATAAATGGTATTTTTAAATAGGTATGGCTTACTTATGAAAAGAATCATGGTACAAAAACTATCGTACAGATATCCTGATGGAACAAAGGCACTCAATGACATATCATTTGAAGTAACGGAAAACCAAAAGGTGGCAGTTATTGGACATAATGGTTCAGGGAAATCAACATTGTTATGTATTTTATCTGCTTTATTGCTGCCAACATCGGGGATGGTTCAAATAAATGATAGTAACGTTACCCATGAAAATAAAATACTTATTCGAAAATCTACCGGGATTTTATTTTCCCAGGTTGAATATCAGTTTATCATGCCGGATATTATCAATGATGTGATGCTGAGTATAAACAATGGTGATAATGAAGAAAAATATTTACAAGCAATGGATATAATAAAGCAGGTTAACCTTGCTGATGTTGCCTTTCATCATCCCCTATCACTTTCAAGCGGACAGATGAAGCGTGCAGCATTAGCGTCAGTGCTGGCAAAAAATCCTTCAGTGTTACTGCTTGATGAACCGCTTGCCAATTTAGATAAACCTTCATCAGATGCAGTTATTAACATCCTGTTACAATTAACCATACCAATAGTTTTTGCAACACATTCAAAGTATCTGGTTGAACATGTAGCACAAAGAATTATTGTTCTGGAAAAGGGTACCATTGTAATGGATGATACTGCAAAAAGCAACAAAGTAAAAAAGTATTTACAAACTATACTGACATGATCATTCTTTCAACTCATTGGTATATTTTAATGAATAAAAAGCATATTCTTTATAGTAAAGTACTGGTGCTAAATGTTTCCCCGGTAAAACAAAAAGGTTCATCCTTGCATTGTTATTTACCGCCTCAGGATAATACTTTAGCCAGAAACGCTCAACATCCTCGGGATTGAGTGATTCTCTATAATTTAAAAGTTTTTGTGGATTGAAAAGTGAATCATTGCTGCCAAATATAACAACTATTGATGATAGAGTAGCTACCGGGAAATTATCTGCGTTTGCTTTTATTGTTACATCAGTGATATCCTTTACTGCTCGTAATGGCTTGCATACAGTAAAATTACCATGCAGGCATGAACCACATGAACGACAACTATCGCCCGCTACCCCTTTTGTAATACCCAAGCTTGCAGAAAATACATCGTTTGCATGCCCTTTAAACATTTCGGTTGATATACGCAGGCTTTCCCATGAAAATGCTGATAACACACAGCAATTGGCGGCACAGCTATTATCAGGCCAGTCATTGAAACCAGCCGGACATATCTGTACAAGATTTTTAACACAGCTATATCTGTTTGCCACACGCCGGGCTAACAATGCACCATGCGACCACCCAACCACTGTAAGCGTTGCATGTATTCCACTTTGTGATGGCGATACCGTTTTGCCATTTATTGTTACCAGTCCTGATAACTGTTCAGCATCAATGACATTAATGCCATGTAACGTTAAAGCATGCTGCGCTATTGCCATGACAACAATCTCTTTTCCAGCATCGCCGCGGTATTGAGAATCTTTACCATAGGGCGTATCACATACCACAACAACCACAACACCTGATTTTGAGGTTAATGCCATCTGCGATGTAAATTTGTATGCATCATCTGCACGCTGGGCATGCCCCTGCAAAAATAAAATAACTGACTCATGTAATGCCTTATTTTGCACATTGGAACTTTTTTCTTCATTGCTGCGAGCATCTATGAAACAATAAAAGCCCTTGATTGTCTCACCATTAAATTCAATGGTAACGGTATGCACAACTGGCTTTTTATCCACCTGACGCTGTGCAAATGCATAAGCGGGAAAAATAAATACAATAAACAAAACAATTAATTTTTTCATACACTGTCACTCTGGAATAAAATGAGTAAAATAAAACATGATCAATATTTGCAATCTTAAATCTACACCATAGTTTCAATAATTTGTAGTATATTTTCCGCAACTTCTTTTTTTGTCATTTTATGCAGATGTATTGTTTCTTCATTTGCAAGCATAATGGTTACTTCATTATAGTCGCTCCCAAACCCTGAATCGGTACCGCTTACATCATTGATACATATCATGGCTAATTCTTTTTCAACAAGCTTTGTTTTGCCATATTGCATAATATTGGTTGTTTCTGCTGCGAACCCTATCAGTGTTATATCACTCAATTGTTTATTTCCCTTTCGCATGTTGGCGATAGATTTTAAAATATCGGGATTACGCTTTAATGCAATGGTTAAGGTATCATTGTTTTTTTTTATTTTCACAGGCGATTTATGAACAGGAGCATAATCTGCCGGTGCAGCAGCCATAATTAGAATAGTATTGGGCGATAGTTCCTGTTGAATAGCTTCAAGCATATCAACGGTAGTTTCCACGCCAATACATTGATAGGGTTTATTAGCTATGATAGAATGTTCAACCGGGCCATGGATGAAAACTGTATTGATACACCTATTGTAAGCAGCATCTGCGATAGCAACTCCCATTTTTCCGCTTGATGCGTTGGAGATATAGCGAACAGGGTCAATCCACTCGCGCGTTGGTCCACCGGAAACAATTATTTTTCTATTTTCTAATCGCATTGATTGCAATGTTATAAATGGATTCAATAGATGCTAATCTACCCTGCCCTTCATCACCGCAGGCAACCAATCCTGTTTCCGGTTCAACAATGATAGCGCCCCATTTTTTAAGCTTTGTAATATTTTCCTGTACTGCTTTATGGTTCCACATGTTGGGATTCATGGCAGGAGCTATCACCACCGGGCAATTGACTGACAAAAATGTTGTGCTAAGAAGATCATCCGCAATGCCATTGGCAAATTTACCAATTATATTGGCAGTAGCAGGTGCAACCAATAATAACTGCGCATTGTCTTTTAATTCAATATGTCCCATTTCACGCCACTCAAGTGCAAAGCTGGTAGTATACACTGGATTCCCGGTTAACGTTTGCAATGTCAGTGGTGTTACAAGATGCGTGGCATTGTGTGTTAAAACGCAAAAGACATCATAAGCATCTTTGCTAAGCATACGTGCTAAATCACATGCTTTATATGCAGCAATAGAAGAAGATATGCCCAATATAATTTTGGATTTCATAACCGTTTAAAATACCCCTCTAATTCTGATTTTGACAGCTTATATACAAATGGCCTGCCATGAGGACATCGGTAGTCACTGCATGTAAAAACATAATCTGTAATGGAAATAATATCTGCACTGGTCATACTATCATTTGCTCTTTTTGCCGCATGACAAGCAATTTTTTCAATTATAGTCATTTTTATATTATCAATATGATTTTTATTTTCATATAAACTATCAACAACGTCTTTTATCAATCCTTCAATATCACTGGTTGTACAAAAATCAGGAATAGCATTGACAACAACTGAATTATCGTCAAATTGTTCCAGCAGTAAACCATAGCCAATCAAAAGATCATGATAACTATTTACAAGCATAACCATGTCGGGTGCAAACTCAATAACAACCGGTATCAATAATTGCTGAACAGCAACTGTCGTATTTACCTGTAAAAGATAATCGTACAGCTTACGTTCATGAGCAGCATGAAAATCAATAAAGTAGAGCTCGTCAAGCTTTTGTATTACAATAAATTCACCAAAAATAACCCCCAGTACAGCATAGTCTTTTCCCTGTATTTGAGTATATACAGTACGTATCTCTTTCAAAAAAGCATTTTTATTCTCTGATTCCCTATACTGTAATGGCAGAGTTACTTCGTATACCATTTCATTATCGTTAGTATCAGAAATGTCATGGTGAGTAGTTGAAGCAGCATAATGTCTTTCATGGTCGCCAATTGCAATAGTATGGATACCGCCGCTGATAATCTTATTGGCAAAGTTATACAGCATGGAATGAATATAATTGTTGTCAAAAAATCGTATCTCTCGTTTTGCAGGATGCACATTAACATCAATTAAATCAGGTTTAACATTCATACATATAAAAGCAACCGGATATTGTCCCTTTTGCAATATTGCTTGGTAAGCCTGTTGTAAAATAAAGCTGAAGTATGGAAACTGCACCGGCCGTTTATTGACATACAAAAACTGTAATGACCTGTTAGAACGGTAGTACTCAGGTTTAGAAATGTATCCTGTTATAGTACATTCTAAATCCTGTAATGAACCATCAATTAAATTTAAGGCAATATCATTACCATATATTTGCTGGATTCGTTGTTTGATATCGACAGGTTCAAATACAAACGACATTTTTTTATCAATTACAATCTTGAATTTTATCTCGGGATGAACAACCGCAATACAAAAGATGGTATCTTTGATGCGGTTTAGTTCGCTTTTTATGCTTTTCAAAAATTTTTTCCTGGCCGGTGTATTATAAAAAAGATTTTCTACTATAACCGTTGTCCCTGCAGCGCCAGCCCAATCAAGCATCTGTGTGGTGTTATCCGTTACTACAAGCTTTCCACCCATTGGTTCATCATGTGTGCGCGACAAAATTGTCAACTGCGATACTTCAGCAATGCTGGCAAGCGCTTCACCTCTGAATCCCATCGTTTGTATGGCAAAAATATCATTGATGTCCCTTATCTTACTGGTAGCATGCTCTTCAACAGCCAGCGGCAGATCGTCCTTAACAATGCCCACGCCATTATCTGAAATTGCTATTCTTTTTAATCCACTTTCCTCAATTTCAATTTCAATATATGAGGCTTGCGCGTCTATAGCATTTTCCAGCAATTCCTTAACCACTGAATACGGTGCGTCAATTACCTCGCCAGCAGCAATTTTTCTTTTAACAGAATCAGGTAATATGCAAATTCTATTTTTTATTTTTGGCGATAGCTCCATACATTGAGCCTACAGTGTCATTATGGCTTCTATGAATTCAGGTAATGTTTCACCCACTTTGCCCTGAATAAAGATATCAGTAATGGTTGGCGAGATAACTGTTTTTTCTACATTGAATTCAATGATATACGCACCATTAGCTTTGGCTATATGTGGGATACTGCTGGCAGGATAAACCACTGCAGACGTTCCAATGACAAGAACAACCTTTGCATCACTTGCTAAATTTTGTGATTCCATCAATGCCATTTGAGGAATCATCTCACCAAAAAAAATAACGCTTGGTTTTAAAATTTCACCACAATTTTTGCAATGTGGTGGTTCATCGTCAATCATAAATTCATCAGCAGGATATTCAGCTCCACAATAAATGCATTGTAAACGTTCAGAATTTCCATGGAACTCAACAACTTTTATATTTCCAGCTCTCTGGTGAAGGTTATCAATATTTTGAGTTATAACAGCTTTTAATAATCCCATTTTTTCCAACTGCGCAAGTGCAATGTGAGCAGGGTTTGGTTGTGCATTTTTTGTCATATCTCTCAATTCAAATATCATTCTCCATATTTTACGCGGATTATGTCTAAATCCATCAATGTGTGCATATTCTGATGGATTATATCGGGTCCATAATCCACCTGCACTTCTAAAATCCGGTATACCGCTTTCAACAGAGATTCCAGCGCCGGTTAGTGCAATTGTCGATATAGATTCTTTTACAATTTTTGCTGCTGTTAATATTAAATCATTCATACAATGGTAGTACCTTTTAATAATTTTGGTTCATAATTTTACAATATGATAATAAAGAAAATACAATTACTGTATATTGGCAAGTAATTTTTTAAATTTGTATATCATACCAATTTTTGCATAGTATAAATTAATGGTCATACATTAATATTTTACTTGACAATAACTATCCATTACCTTAATGTGTATATAATAATTAAATATAATAAATATAATAAATGGAGGTTTTTTTATGGCCACGTTAGATAAAAGCAGATTAATTTTTGGGCTATTTCTTATAATTGTAATTGCGATTGGAGAAATAGTTTTCCATCTACTACATGTTCCGTCGTGGCCGGCATACTTGATCATGATCTTCTTTTTCATGGCAAACATGGATAAAAAACAAGCTCCTAATATGCTGGTTGGCGGTGCGTTTGGTATATTAATGATTATTGTAGCAAGACTTGCCATAGTTGCATTGATGGGATTAGGATTGGATCAATTTATAGGCACATTAATATTTATAGTAATCTTTGTATATTGTATAGTAGCGCTTGGTGAAGTTATTCCATTTCTTTTTAATAATTATGCGTTTATGGCGTTTCTTTTTACTGCTACCTATATGACAGTTCCCAATCCAGTAAATCCATTTGTATTAGCTGCTGTTTTAGTATTAGGTGGAGGCATATTTATACTTGCAATATTAGGTATTGTTAAAACTCTCATGAAATTGGCTGCTTCAAAATAACTGTAATTCAATTTGTTCTCCGGGCACTTTATATTTCTCAAAATCTATAAAGTGCCCATAAACTAAAACAACGCATAGTTCTATTGCCAACCATAAATCATACATAAAATACTAACCTACATGATTAAAAAAGGAGGAAAGTAAAATGGGTAAAAAAAATATTTCGTATCAGCAAAAGCCATGGCTAAAGTTCTATGATGAGGGAGTTCCTGAATTTGTTAATTTTGTGGATTGTTCACTAAACGATTATTTTGATGAAGCTATAAAAAAATATCCCAATAGGATTGCCTACGTATCGCAGGGATATGAAATGACATATAAAGAGCTTGGAGATATTGTCTATCGCTTTGCTACATGTTTATCTGATTTTGGAATTAATAAAGGAGATAGAGTAGCCATCCATCTACCAAATATTTTTCAATGCGTTGCTGCATATTATGCTATTATAAAAATAGGTGGAATTGTGGTTATGCATAATCCTCTCTACTCACCCGCAGAGCTTGAATTCCAGTTTAATGATTCTGGCGCTGAAGTTGTTGTTACGCTTGATCTTTTTAGTAATACAATCATTGATTTAAGACCAAAAACAAAGATCAATCAAATTGTTTGTGTTTCATTCCGTGACTATTTGCCTTCCTCAGTTAATCCTGATACTGTTTTATCGGTTGAACCAAAAGTTGCTGATAATGTTTACAAATGGAATGATTTAATGAAAAAGTATAATCCTAATCCGCCTGCAATAAAAGTTATACATGAAGATATTGCACAACTCCAGTATACTGGTGGAACTACAGGTGCTTCAAAAGGTGCTATTCTCACTCATAGTAATTTAACAAAACAATTACAACAGATAGATGCATGGGATACATCTATTCATAGAGGTGATGAAAAAACAATGGTAGGCGCTTTGCCATTTTTCCATGTATACGGTTTATCTACTGTCATGAATTTGAATATTTATGATGGATTTAAAACCATATTAACAGCACGACCAACTCCTGAATCACTTATTGAAATCATCCAGAAATATAGACCTCATATAGCTTGTTTAGTACCAGCTATGTATATAGGTATGCTCAATCATCCTGATTTTCAAAAACTTGACCTATCATGTATCGAAAGATTAATGAGTGGAAGCGCTCCCTTGCCAGTAGAGGTTATTAAGGCCTATGAAGCAAAAACTGGTATTCATATTAATGAAGGATTTGGCCTTACTGAAGCTTCTCCTGTAACACATTCTAATCCTTATGGAACAGTACAAAAAACTGGCAGTATTGGCATACCGTATCCAGGTACTGAAGTTAGATTGGTAGATCTTGAAACAGGCGAGAATGATGTTCCTCAAGGTGAACCCGGTGAGATGATCATAAGAGGGCCACAAATAATGAAAGGTTACTGGAATAGACCTGATGAAACAGCGCAAGCAATAAGAAATGGTTGGCTCTATACTGGAGATATCGCCACTATGGATGAGGATGGATATTTCTTTATAGTAGATAGAAAAAAGGATATGATTATTTCTGGTGGATATAATGTTTATCCACGTGAAATTGATGAAGTATTGTATACACATCCTAAAATACTTGATGCATGTTGTATAGGGGTACCTCATCCAACTCGAGGTGAACAGATAAAAGCTTTTATTGTTCTTAAAGAAGGTGAAACTGCCACTGAGAAAGACATAATTGATTTTTGCATCAAAAAATTAGCAAAATATAAATTACCAACCATGGTAGAATTTCGATCTGAACTACCTAAAAGTAATGTTGGCAAAATATTGAGAAAAGTTTTGCGAGAAGAAGAAATGAGGAAAATGAATTAATTATAGTTCATCACATTTTGTTTCTTTAAGTATTTTTTCTCTAAGCTGACACATTTTATTGTAATCAAAATAATATTTTTTTGATTCATATATTTTTTTATACTTTTCTTTATATTTTTTTGAATTATAGTATTCTTTCATGCGTTGAGAGACAGGGAATATTTGTTCTGATGGATCATATACTTGGGGTATATTGGTAGTTTTATCTATTATAGTTCCTGTAATCATCCCCCATGACATATCATATAATGAATAACCCTTTATATCTCTTAGTATAGCTCGTAAAATTGCTTCATGACTTGGATTAAAGAATTTAAATTTTTTTGCATACATCACTGCACCATGAAAATGATCTGGTACATCCATAAATCCATCTTTTACCACCTGTTCACCAACAATATACATCAATTCCATCATATAGTTTAAACTACCCAAACCCGGCATAGATTGTCCGGGAAGTTGAGGTTTGGAAGTATCAAAATCTGATTTTGGATTTTGTGCGGATAACCACTCAATTACCACCATATCCATAAACATGGGTGCGTTATACTCTTCACAAAATCTTTTTTCAGGAATAAATCTTGATTCAGAAACTCTTAAATCTATGAGCAAATGATCTGGATCTATTGTATCATAATATATTTTTAAATAGTGTATTTGAGCATCATCTTTATCAATTTCAAGCTTAATATTGTAAAATCCAATTTTTTTCAGGTGATCCATCAATCCAACTTTTTTCATCATTTCATAGAGAAGATCAACAGATAATCTATTTAAAAACAAACTTTTATTCTGAGCACTTAGTGCAAAATAGCCAAAACTTCCTTCCAAATCAAGCGATCCAAAATTTTCGGTTAATGATTTTCCAGATTCAACAGGTTCAAAATATTTTAATAGTGATTTTTTTTTAGGTTTTTTCACAAATTATTCCTTCTTTTCTTAATTATTCAGTCCATCGGTCAGAATTATAGACCATTTGTACCTGTAATAAAAAATGATCAACATTTCTCAGATCAATATTGGGGACAACCATCATCCTTGCAAATTTATCATAATCCCTAACCTTTATCAATGCTTTTCTATAATCATCATTTAATGATTCACCAATAATAATAAGACGCGCATTCGACTTTTGATAAAATGACAGAAGATCGTTAGGATTATTAATGGTATAAACATCTTCTGTAGTTAAAAAATCTGGTGATATCTCAATTTTACAATCTTTCTTTCTCGAAACTATCGCACTAACCAGATCAGTATTTTTTTTAAAACGTTCGATATAACTTGAATCTGCATGAGGTTGTAAATTAACAAAAATAATTATGCCATTTTCCGAGTTTCTATAATACAATCTTTTACTACGATCAATCAGCCTTTTTACCTGATTCCATTGTTTATAATCAATACTATCATTATGTCGAAACACTATAATTCGTTTTCCCGAATGCTGATCATATGCATATATATCACCAATACATATCAAATAGCGTTTACGTTTTGAAAGTGTACTTATTCGCTCTAATGTTTCTAATTTCCTGTCAAAAGCAAAAAAATCAGCCGAAGAATATTGAATACGAAATTCTGCTGGATATAATGTAGAAAAATAGCTGTAGATTATTTCATCATATTTAATATCAACAGTATCAATCCCAGCCTGGGCAAAAAGATTAATATCATCAATATAAATTTGATCGGATTCTTGATATTTTTTTCCCTTTACGTTATAGCTTTCCAACAGTCTACAAATGCATCCTGAATTATTGTCAAAAACCATTTGTAATTGATCAATTTTTACCAACATTGTATAATAAAAAATTTTAATATTATTTATTACATCATCGGTATATATCAGATACTATTAAAAGAAATATAAAAACAAAATGGTTTTTTATTCAAGTACATTTTGAAATATCAATATAATAATTAATTTGTTTAAGTTTCAATAATATATCTATATAATTGAACTGCATTTTTGATCATATATTTATCTATTATTGCAAGTTCTAAGTAATCATTTAATACTGAAACAAGATTTTTAGCTTCACTCACAAGTTTTTCATCTTCATCTGTTAAAAACAAAATTATTAAACCAATCATCGGGCGGAAATTAATTGTGGAAAAAGATTTTTTATCTTTATATTTTTGTGATAAATATCTGAAAAGACAATAAATTATATGATTTTCACATTTTGACTTCAATATAAAATATTTTGTATATTTTTCTGATTTTGATACATAAAAATAATTTTCAAAAACTTTATATACTTCATGAAAATAATTTGATGATAAAAGCAATGAACTTTTATTCATAATTATATATGATTCAAGTAAAGTCATTATAGGAACAGTAGTTGCATAATAAATTTCATTCAATAACCGGGATGTTATGCTAAACTTTTCATGAACCTTAACCATAATTATAGGACACCACAATTCAAGTGCAGCCGGTATGGTAATATTTAAAACCGATATAACCTTTTTTACCAGATGATATGTTGAAAAAATCCATAAATGAAAATTAGTATCAGGTAAATAGCCAAGTCTCTTTGAATATAAATGATCATCTCTTATAGATTTATATGATATAAGGATGCCTTCAGATTGTGTAATTATATCATTATAAATAGTATCTGAAGGTAATAAATAAAATTCTGAAAAAAAGTTTCCCTTAACAGAATTGGTTACAATACCAAAATAGGTGTTTATAAAATCATACTGCAGAATAAGGTTTTCAACAAAACCTAAAGACATTAATTTTGAAGACACTATCTCACCAGGATGCTGAGGATTATTTTCAATATATGAATCTACATCAACAAATTGTACAGAATTGTTAAAAGATTTACTTAAAACAATGTAATATAATTGGTGAAAAAGATCCAATAACTTTTCAGGGGTATCAATTGTACCTGATGTTGATTTTGTAACAACTTTAGCTACCAGATCTCTAAATTCTTTGTTAAACGTTTTTTCTCTTAATTTTTGTACTTCTTCATTAAATTCTAAGGTTTCCAAAGCATGCCTCTTCCACATTTCAGGATAATTCTAACATACGTTGCAGCGATTGTAAAGCTTTTACCCTGATATCTTCCTGCACTGATACTATCGGTTCTTCATTAATTAAAGCATGTAAAATTTTTTCTAATGAAATCTTTTTCATATTTGGACATATAAAATCTGGTGATGCAAGAATAAATTCTTTTTCTGGCGATATTTTTTTTAATTTATGCAACATGCCTTTTTCGGTGCCAACAATTATCTGTTTATGATAAATATGACTAATATAATTAACCATCTGGCCGGTTGACAAAGTGTTATCAGCTAAATCAATTACCTCCTGCCTGCATTCAGGATGGACCATGACATACGCATCCGGTAATTGATTTTTAATAGCTATCAAGTCTTCTTTTGTAAACTTTTCATGTGTAGGACAAAAACCATCCCATGGTATAATCTTTTTATTAGTAAAGCGTTGCACATAATGAGCCAAATTTTTGTCAGGTACAAATAGTATTGTTTCTTCATTAAGTTTATTTACAATTGAAACAGCATTTGATGAGGTAACACATATATCTGATGCAGCTTTAACAGCGGCTGATGAATTTATGTATGTAACGATAGCAGCCTCAGGATATTTCTTTTTCATTTCAAGAATAGAATCAACATCTGCCATATCAGCCATTGGACAACCTGCACTGCTATCCGGTAAAATAACTTTTTTTTGTGGTGACAGTATAAAGGCAGACTCGGCCATAAAATGTACGCCACAGAATACAATGATATCAGCATCATTTTTTGCTGCTATGCGTGATAGCTCCAGTGAATCACCAGTATAATCAGCAATATCCTGGACATCAGGATTTTGATAATTATGTGCAAGGATTAATGCATTCTTTTCCTTTTTTAATTTAGCAATCGTTTCTTCAAGCTTCATTTTTACATTCCTCTTGACTGTAGCATATATAAAGACAATTTTAAACATGAAACCAAATTGTTTATTTTAAGCAATTACATTATTGTTTCATAACTTGGATTCAAGTCACAAGTGCAACCCTTTTTGAAAAAGAAGGGTTGACTGCCAATAAGTTTACTCTTCTTTTGATAGTTAGCACACAAAACAAAAGAGG
>DCUV01000017.1 GCA_002328585.1 Spirochaetia bacterium UBA2205 | reverse complement strand
CCCTTTATTTTATGGGACAGCAGTGATATAATAAAAAATGATGTGGCTCTTTAAACAGCAGTCTATAGTATTTATATGTCTATATGATACTTCCATGCTACAAAATCGTTAATAATCATTATTCTATAGAACATGCAATTACCATTTTTCATATTACTCAATTACGACAGAATCTATACCTGAATCTATTTTCCCAGTAAAAAGGATGATATATTTCAACAGATTAAGGCAACAAGTATAAAACAACTATAATTTCTTTTAATCATAATACTTAATTTATGAGTTAACAGTACAATTAAAATATGAATGATAAGGATACATTTATAGAATGGCAAAAAAACGATTTTCCAATTAAATCAGATCTCATATATGGATTCATACCTTTATAGCCATATTCGGTTCCACTCTGCCCTCCATGGCCTCCACCTGTACCCGTAGATGTTGTTACAGATGGAGCATTATAATAATCAAGGGCATACAGCGCAATTAATTTAATAGTATCTTTGAAACGTACTGAAAAACCAAAATCACCTCCAATAATATAATAGTCACCGGAATCCTTCCCTAATGTTACTCCGCCCATATAAATACTATTGTTGCTATATATCGACATGCCAGCTCGCCCCCTATTAACTGAATAGGTGTAGCTTAGCTCTTCAAATTCATTTGCTTTATAATTATATTCAAGCTCATAATCAACATTATCGTTACATTCATAACTGAATGAACCAGCAAAATAATGTTCATTAATATTTATAAACCCATTATAATCATATTTTTTAGTATTATACGAATAATCGATATCAAATGTAATTTGGTTTATATACAAACTTCCAAATAAACCATAGTTATAAGCGACATATGACATACCTCCCTTTGATTGCGAATAATTACCACCTAATTCCAATAAATCACCTAAATTACATTGTGCTTTTACTAAACCCTGCCCTGCATTTATTGTTCTGAAATTACCCAATCCATCAGTAATTTGTTCATTTCCTATAAAGGTTCCCATAATCTGAGATTTAAAAAATGATATAGAATATAAAAGTTTAGTGAATAGTCTATAGTTAACATTACTTGATGACATCCCGGAACTATAATTACTTTTAATACCTATTTCGGATGAAAAACCTTCGGCAAATAATAAAGAAGATTTACATATCACTATGGATACAACAATTAATATTATATATTTCTTACTTAAGCAAAACATTTGTATTTCCTTTATTTGCTGTTGCATTTTATGCTATAAAATATTTTAGTAAAAAATTTAATTTATCCTTTAATATAAATTTTCACTATTAACTGACATACTGCGATTACTATTAATAGCAGAATGATTGATTTCCAAGTTTTTTACTAAGTATTGTTTCTTCGTATTAACAATATATTAAATTCCAGTAAAAAAATATAAAAACATCAAAACATGAGTTAACATTTCTATATATCATTCCTAAAGCATCATGTATAAAAATATTTTTTAAAAAAGTAAAGCCATGTATTTTTAGTTCCATGGCTTTCTTAAAAAAAATAAATTGATTCATTTTAATAATGTTACTTTGCAGTTTTTTCTTCTTTCTTTTGTTCTTTAGCTTCTTTCTTTTGTTCTTTAGCTTCTTTCTTTTGTTCTTTAGCTTCTTTCTTTTCTTGCTTTGCTTCTTTTTTTGCTTCTTTTTTCTGTTCTTTGTCTTCTTTTTTCTGCTCTTTAGCTTCTTTCTTCTGCTCTTGCTTCTGTGCTTTTTCTTCTTTCTTTACTTCTTTCTTTGCTTCAACTTTCTGCTGAACTTCTATCTTTTTTTCTTGCCCAACATTCTTTTTAGCTTCCTTTGTCTGCACACCTGTCTGTGCAAAAACTGAAGCCGCAAACAACAATGATACTAATGTAGCTAAAATCTTTTTCATAAAATCCTCCTGATTATGGATTTGTTATAAAATTTTAGTTGATGAAAATATTGACTTGCCAACTATTTAATATATATTACAATCTGATACAAAAATAACGGACAATTTTTTTATATTTTATGATAGAACGTGAAACATTAATAAATTTTTATAATCTATATTCAAAAGAGATTTTTAATTACTGTTACCATTTAACAGGTGTTTATGAAGCTGCTGAAGATGTTTTACAGGATTGCTTTATCAATTTAATTGAATATTCAAAGAAAAACGTTATCAACAGCAAAACAGTAAAATCATTTTTATATAAAACTGCTCATAATTTAGCAATCAACTATCTAAAGAAAAACGACAAAATTTTTTATTTAGACGATGATAACAATTATTCATCAGTAGACACAATTGCAGAAACTATCGCCAATGAAGAAATGAATAACGAAATATTAGTAGCAATACAAAATTTAGATGCAAAAACTCGATCAATATTTATCTTAAAACGTGACAACAATTACACAAACGAAGAAATTGCAAAAATACTCAATATCTCTGAACGTACAGTTCGCAGAAAGTTACAACAAGCATTATCGCATATCATGGTACATCTTAAAAATAAAGGATTTTATGATATTTTATGAATCATATGACCATTTTGCTTATTTTAATTGTATTATAATTAAGGGATTATTAATGCCATGAAGCATATCAATTATAGTACATTGCTGTCATACATAAAAGGTGAATTGAAGCATAACGATGACGATACAATAAAGCTTCATGTTATGCAATGTCAGCTATGTGCTAACAACCTCAAAGCATTAGGTATGATTACAAAAACTCAAAGGCAGTATTCCCCTTCACCTAAAATATTATCAAATATTCTGGACTATTATCACCAGTCATTATTAACAAAATCTACCTTTTTTGATACATTCAAAGCGTTCATTACCTTACATAGAATAGTATTTGCACTGGCAACCATTATTATAGCTGCAGGGATAGCACTTGTATTGTTAAGTTATCGATCAAATTCCATTACCATACCACATGTATTATATATGGCAGATAAATCAGGGCATTATATAAAATCTGATACAATCAAAGAAGGACGTAGAATTACCATACCTGAAACTAAATGGGCTATGCTTGTTGTTAACAATGATATTGTTTTTCAGTTAGCTGGTGGAGTTGACATGGTCATAATGAGATCGCATTATAATAAAAATGCTGGTACTAAAAAATTTAATTATTCACTTGAAAAAGGTACTATAAACATAAAAACTAATCATCACCATACATCAATGCATTATGAAGTGAAAACTCCTGATGCCAATATTCAACCATTAGGAACAGAATTTTATATTAATGTTTCGCCTGAAGGGACACATATTTATATTGTTGAAGGTAAAGTACTATTAACCGATACTGCAACAAAAGTAACAATTGAAACCGAAGTTGGTAAATTATACACCATATCGCAAACTCAGATTAGTTCATTTGATATTGAAAAATACTCATTACAATGGGTTAACGATATTGATGCCCGGTTTAATAACGTTACCATAACAGATGAAGATTTAGGTTCATCATCAATATTAACATCTGATGTAAATAATAATGAAACTACAATGTATCAATCACAAATTGATAACACCGAGAAATCAAACACCCAATCTTCAGCATTAAACAGTCAAGATAAAGAAGATAAGGATAATGCAAAAGAAATGCGAAATGACATGAAACATGACGAATTAAAACTTATGAAAAAAGAAGCAAAACAAAAACACAGATAATATTAGCTATATTTAATCTGTATGGTTAATTTATAATGATCGCTTCATCTTCCTCGATATGCATATTGTGCGGTATAAACGGTTTACCTTTCATAATATTAATTCTTATGTCTTTTTCATACCATACATTATTGAGCCATTGCTGAAATGTTTGCTTAAAAACCGGATCATCTATATAATCACCTCTCAATGCCTCTGTCACTGGGATTTCATTTATATGAACTTTTATCATAGTAATCCTGCCACATAAAAAATCCCAGAATGATTTGTTGCCTTCAGGATATACGATAGTAACATCAAGAATTGATGTAATGTAATCACCCATTGTTGAAAAGACAAAACCAATGCCTCCTGATTTAGGTTTTAAAAGGTTGCGATATGGTGATCCTTGCTTTGTATGTTTCTCTTTTGTAAAACGTGTTCCCTCAACAAAATTCATAACCGATACAGGTATATCTTTAAACTTTTGGCAGGCTTTTTTTGTTATCTCAATATCTTTGCCTTTCAGATTGGGATATTTTAATAAAAATGATTGCGAATAACGTCGCATAAACGGAAAATCTAAAGCCCACCATGCAAGTCCTAAAACCGGAACCCCGATAAGCTCTTTTTTTAAAAAGAATTTTAAAAATGGAATTTTACCGGTTAATATTTTTTGTAACACAACAATATCGCTCCATGACTGATGATTAGCTATTACTAAATACCAGCTATTTGTTGTGAGATTATTATCACCTTCAACATCCCATACTATGTTTCTTGTAATTTTTAAACCAGCGTTGTTACAATAAATCCAGAAACGGGCTATGGTATCCAATATTGTATTAATATACTTTTTTGTAAATCTCAACGGGATAATTTTTAGCACAGCAACTGGAAATAAAAAGCAAGCCCAGAATAATGTATTTATTACAATCAACATAACTGTTAAAGCACCAACAAGATTTTCTTTTAAGCTCTTCACCGATCTCTCCTTAATTATATTTATATATAACATTATTTGTAATAATTTACTGGTTTACTGTTATACCATTCTTTATAAGTAGTAGAACTAAAGTGTATAGTAAAGACAGCAGTATGGGTATTTTGGTTGCAAATTTATTTTTAAACTATAAAAATTTTACATTATTTTGGATAATATCAAATGGTATCATGTTCTTGCGAATAGCATGCACCTGTAATTATTTCATGTCTTGTCATTGAATTGTTGTGGCAATACTACAAACACCATGCTTATCCTCTGTTTTTATTACATGGGGGCGATAGCTCCTGTGAAACAATATCAGCATATCATGGCAACAGTGAGCATACATCATCTGTATTCCGCTTGCACATTGACAAACGATAACCTTTTTTGTGTATATCAACATTCTGACATGTCATGCAATTCAAATATTTTGAGCGATAATTATATCCCTGCGGCATATACTGTAAAATTGATTACTGGCAGGCACTTATCAATGCAAAATAGATTGTTATGAAGTTACTATCGCCAAAAAAATAGCCTTTGAGATTATACAATCATTCGCAATCGCTTTCTTTGATTATTTCACATGTCATTATATACATTGTTTTATTAGCGACAGTATAAACAACTTTTACTACCTGGCATGGTTTGATATCCGCAAACGTTACATTTGTTCCACCTTTTTTGAATACACTTTTATCATTGACATAAAACTGTTTTTCAGTTTTGCCATATTTAACTTCAATATAATCTTTATTGGTAAATATTACACGACCTTTAAAGAATGCATTTTTTGCTAATAACACAGTTGATAGTAATGTTATTATTATCACAATTGTTATCCTTTTCATATCATTTACCCCCTCGTATTGATAATTGCATCAAAGAACCTCTAAATAGTTTTGCAATCACAACACTATTACTATAGATGGCATATAAACAATATGCAACTATATTTTATGAACATAATCACCGTGCTATCTCAGGTTAAAGTATAAATGAATATACTATATATGTCAATGACTATTTATTACGAGTTTTCTTGAATTTACTTAAATTGGTAATTTTTTAAATATTTATATTGTTTTTAATGTATAAATTTCTTGACAAAATAAGATTATAGCTTTGTTGTTCTTTTTGATATAAATCAGATCTCCCACATACTACGTTTTTTCTACTCCCTTTTTTTATCAAATATTGTGATATTCTATATACCATGAAAGGAGAAGTTATGGAGTTAGCTTATAGATTAAAAAAAATTAAACCTTCAGCTACTTTAGCGGTAACTGCGCTTGCTAATTCTTTAAAAGCACAGGGGGTTGATGTTATTGGATTTGGTTCCGGCGAACCTGATTTTGATACTCCGCAGCCAATTAAAGATGCAGCAATAAAAGCATTAGCAGATGGAAAAACTAAATACACGCCATCCGGAGGTATTCCTGAATTAAAAAAAGCCATAGTTCAAAAATTTAAACGGGATAATAACTTAGAATATAAGGTATCTGAAGTAACTGTTAATTGTGGTGGGAAACATTCATTTTATAACCTCATGCAGGTACTGCTCAATAGTGGTGATGAGGTGATTATACCTGCACCCTACTGGGTTTCATATCCCGATATTGTATTGTTAGCTGATGGAACTCCCGTTGTTATACATACCGATGAACTAACAAATTTTAAAATTACCCCCGAAATGTTAAAAAAACATATAAATAAAAAGACAAAAGCCGTAATTATCAATTCTCCTTCAAATCCTACTGGCTCCATGTATACATTAGATGAATTGAAGGCATTAGGTGAATTGCTTAAAAATTATGATATATGTATCATAACTGATGATATCTATGAAAGCATTGTATACAATGGTAAAAAGTTTTATAATATTCTCAATGCAACACCAGAATTAAAATCTAAAACTATGGTGCTCAATGGCGTTTCAAAAACCTATTCCATGACAGGCTGGCGGATTGGTTACATGGCAGGAGACGAAACAATCATTAAGCAGGTTGAAATGGTACAAAGCCAATCCGTTTCCAATCCAACATCCATTGCACAGTGGGCAGCAGTAGAAGCTATTATGGGCAACCAATCATTTATTGATGAGATGTTACAAGCATTTACCAGAAGAAAAGAGATGATTGTCAATGGTCTTAACGAGATTAATGGTGTGGAATGCCATAATCCGGATGGAGCATTTTATGTATTCCCCAATGTAAAGAAGATATATCAATGTAATGGCTTTAAACATATTATAGATAACTATAAAGATGATTCGTTATCGTCAAAATTATCTTCCTATTTACTTGAAGAAGCCAGAGTTGCAGTTGTACCTGGCGTTGCATTTGGTTCAGATAATAACTTAAGGTTATCGTTTGCAACATCGGATAAAAGTATCATCGAAGGATTAAAACGGATAAAAGAAGCTATAGAGAAACTGGTATAATAACAACCACGCAGAGACGACAAATATGGTTGTCTCTGCTGTTAAAAATTACCGGTAACTATCTTCCCTGTAGTTCCAGCACCCGGTTTTATTATTTTAGATGGCCCTATTGGATCACCTTTTGGATTGCTAATGGCATTCTGAATCTGCATCATCATATTAACATAATAACTCTGAGTTGCAATAAACTCCTTGATAAGCTGATTTTCCGATACCTTCTGACTTAAATCCTGTAATTTTTGCTTTTCCTCAACTTCAACTACACCACCTGATGATTCTTTCTTATATATATCTTCACTCATTTTTATATATTCATCTAACAATGTGCGTGCATTACTATCAGCTTCAATTTTTTTTACCAATTCTTCATACCGCTTAAAAATATCACTGCCTTTAATCATTAGCCCTAATTCATTTGCTTTTTGTAAAATTTCTTCCATACAATATTTCTCCTTCATTATTATTGCTTCAATAGTTTTTGATAAAATTGTTGATCTATATAGAGTAGTTTTATTATACAATACATTAAAGTGTATATTACATTTTCTCTCAATTATAATCCGTGATTGATTTATGCAAGAATTTTTTTCTTTTTTATTAAAAATATGCTATCCATGATAAATTGAATTGACATTACAGCAGTAATAGTACAGTATTTTACTTTTAATGAGTTTGCAATGGATAGCATTATGCCTGAGAAATTGGGATACATATATTTGGCAACAGTCATTTGGATTCCAGAACAAGTACAGAATGACAAATACGGCGAAAGCAGATTCCGAGTAACGCCCAGAATAACATTGAGAGGATAATTCTATTTTCGGAGGAGACAATATGGTAGAACAAAAAGAAATTATAGAGGATGAAAATAAGATAGCTACAGTAATTGCAAGCGATATTTCATTCCGGGGTACATTAAAATTTAAATCATCATTAAAGATTAAAGGCTCTTTAGAAGGGAAGGTTCAAACTGACGGCACACTTATCATAGGAGATGAAGCCAGGGTAAGTGCTGAAATTACCGCTTCCACTGTTTCAATAAGTGGCAAATGTCAGGGTAAAATTAAAGCTACAAAGCTTATTGAAATTTTTGAACACAGCAATATGTCAGGTGACATTGTAACACCTGACCTGTATGTTGAAAATGGAGCAAAGTTTAATGGCACCTGTATTATGCCAAAATAATATAAAACCCACAATAGGCTGATAAAACATGATTTTTCAAAAAATTTTGCTGATAGTTACTTGTGTTATAGTTGTTTTTATATCATCTACTCTGGCTATAGCACAGAATAATTATTCAAATTATTCCTTTGGATTTTCTTTATCTGGTGGAGCTGATGATGTATGGCATAAAAGTGGCAAGGATGATGGGAAGGATATTACATGGAATCAGGGTATTATGGCTGGTGGTGGGTTATTTTTTGAAAACATGTTTACAGATAGCTTTGGCATCCACGCTGGTATAAACTATTCATACCTTGAAAGTGAATTGGTATTTGATGATAGTACTGATGAAAAAATACAATTAAAAAATCATGCCGTGATAATTCCGTTATATTTAATAACATCATTTGGCAATAAAATCCGTTTTGATATCTTATATGGATTAAGTTACATGCACATTTTCCACAATACCATGAGCAGTAAAAATCAAAATACCGATGGGATTAGATTTATCAATTATAATCAGTTTGGAGCAGGATTAATGTTGCGATTGGTATTTGCATTGAACCGTTTTACCTATTTTTATATAGCACCACATAGTCAATTTTACTTTACCAATGTCATTGAAGACACAAGCTGGCGTGATTACCTTTATACCTATCAACTTGAAATTGGTATGATATTCAAAACATTTTGATGCTAATTTCTAAACTTCACCTACCTGTTGAATGGTTACTGAGAAATAATACTGATTAAAAATCATTAGTATCTAATGTATTATCACCCTATTGTGCTGTAAGCGGTTTAAATGCTGTAAACTTAAAGGCGATGATAGTGACTTTGGTTTTATACTTGAATATGCGGTAACAATACTCAGTGTCATGGAATTACACTTTATTTCAATAAAACCATGTTTTTCCTGAATTGCCAGTAATGATGGCGGATCAATGAATGTATGGATGGTCTTAGATAGATAGCGATATGCTTTTATGTTCCCTGCTATAATTCCTCCAATAATAGGCAGGAATGTATAGAGATATAAAAAATAGAGTAATCGCACAACAGTATTACGTGGACGGGTAAACTCTAATGCAACAAACATCCCTCCGGGTTGTAACACTCTGAATACTTCACCCAAAAATATATCAATATCCGGAATATTGCGTATACCAAAGGATACACATACCCTGGTAAATGTTGCTTCTTTAAACGGAAGTCTTGAAGCATCAGCTACTGCTGCCATGTCATCTATATTCCCATTCTTTATACCTTTTTTAATCATGGCAGATGAAAAGTCTAATGATATGACCCTTGCCCCTGTACTGCGGATAAGTTTTGACAGGTCACCTGTTCCACAGCAAACATCCAGAACAACATCGTTTGACTTGCAATCAATTTGATGAATCATTTTTTTACGCCAGATTTTATCAATCCCTAATGATAAAATCCTGTTTGCCCTATCGTAACCTTCGACAATTGAATCAAACATGGTCCTGATTTGTTGCTTACGAGCGTTGGGATTTTTGTTATCAATGATGTATCTCATACCATTCTCCGCAGCACAGTATACATGGAATCCCTGTGAACCGGGATTTTACCGGCATTGATGATAATATCGCACAACTGTGGTATATTTGTTGTGGTTGTTATACCGGTAGCTTTTACAACCTTCTCTTCCATCAATATGCCACCCATATCGTTTGCACCCATTGCCAGCGCTATCTGTGCTAAAGCCAACCCCTCAGTTAGCCATCCCGCATGTAAATAGGGTACATTGTCCAGAAATATTCGTGAAATAGCAACAGTTTTTAGATAATCAATCCCCGTTGCAGGGATTATCGTGTCCATATTTGTTCCCTTTGGTGCAAATGACCATGGGATAAATGCCATAATACAACCTGTTTCATCCTGCATTTTCCGTATAATATAAAGATGCTCTATCCGTTGAAGCTTTGTTTCACCCATTCCATAGGTCATGGTAGCTGTTGTGTGCATACCGTGCTTTTTTATTGAACGGACTACCTCGCACCACTGTGCTACTGTAGCTTTGCGCGGACTCACCTTTTTACGGATATCGTCAACCAGAAGATCTGAAGCGCCAGGGATTGAATCCAACCCTGCCTGTTGTAAAGTATCTATAATAGCATCAATAGTGCTGCCGCTGCGCTTTGTAATATGAACTATCTCTGATGGTGAAAATGAATGGAGATAAATGTCAGGATAATGCTGTTTGATAGTTTTTATCATGGCAACATAATCATGTAGTGTATAGTCGGGGTGCAATCCTCCCTGCAGCATAACCTGAGTGCCCCCAATATGTACAAGCTCATCAATTTTTTGCAATATATCATCAACCGTTAGATCATAGGGCTGTACCTTCCCTGCTTGCGCATGGAATGCACAAAATTTACACATAGCCTGACAGCGATTAGAATAATTTATAATGCGGTCTATAACAAAGCCAACCTCATTGCCGGGGACTATTTGTTCTCTGCAATAATTGGCTATAACTCCTAAAGTAGCAACATCGCATTGAAAAAGTAAAACGGCTTCATGAGGCTCCAGGCGCTTGTTGTTATATACTGCATTGATTATTGAGTCAATGGTATTCATGCACAGTAACTATCGCCCATAAAATTGTAATGAAGGAATATACGGCAGCAAGCCCAATTCATGAGCACTGGAAAAATAAAACATTAAAGCTTCTTTGAGCTGGCTTGCAAACTCAAATTTAAGCAGTGTATAGTATGTTGCGATATCATACGCTATATCAGGATAGCGAAGACTGGCACATGCAATTAATTCGGGTGCATTATTCTTGAGTTGTAAAAGCGATGTCTGATATGATTGGCAAACTGCATTGATAGTTTTTTCATTGCTATCCAGTACATCATTGCGGACTGCAAATACTGCAAATACTACAGGATATCCTGTTTTGTTGAGCCATAGATCGCCAAGGTCATATACATAGGGAAGCGGTTCGGTTTCATGCATCATTGCCTCGTTGCCAATAACCAGTTTGGCATCAACCTCGTGCAGTGTTGCATAAGGATCAGATGGAATATAGTGTGGGACGAGCCCATAATATTTTTGCAATAAAATTTTTAACAGCACTACCGATGTTTGCGATGCACTCGATAACCCAACGGTGCTGTAGTTTAAATTTTCAATAGGTTTTTTGCTCACCAGTATGACTGAGCGCACATACCCAACCGAACTCAAACAGAAGTCAGGCAAAAGCACAAGATCGTTATAGCCTTCTGCATACGCTGCAGCAGATATTGGACTCATTGCAAGCTTTCCTTCTTTAATCATTGCGTTAAGCTGGCTTGGATATGCCGGAATAACCTCAACATCAGGAAGTGGTTTTTTTTCAAACATGTGGAAGTAAAAAGGATAGCAGTTTAAATAATTGATATACCCTAATTTCATAGCACCTCGTTGTTATTTTTTTATTTCTTCATAGCTGGCATTAACCCGCACAGGTTTAAAACCAGCGTCATAAATTAAATGCTGCAAAAAAGGCTCTGACCCCCATGCAGGCGTTTTTGCACCTGCGCTGTGAACCACCTTTTCATCATAATAGGTGGCACCTATGTCGTCGACGCCACATTCCATTAACACCTGTGCCATTTTTTCACCAGCATACATCCACAATGCCTTAATATGCGGTATGTTATAAAGAAATATGCGTGCAGTAGCGTAAATACGAATGAGGTCATAGCCAGTTGGTTCTTTCCGTTTGGCTCTGACCCCCGTATTTTCTTCATGGAATACCAGGGGCACAAAGGTTTTAAATCCACCAGTAGTATTCTGCAGATCTCGTATTTTGCACATATGATCAACAATATCAGCAGTATCTTCGATATGATTAAAAAGCATGGTTGCATTGCTCTTCATTCCATTTCGATGTGCTGTCGCCATAACATCCAGCCAGCGTTGCCCACTTATTTTTTTTGGGGCGATAGTTGTTCTGATATGATTGGCAAGTATTTCTGCACCTCCCCCCGGTATGGAATCAATTCCAGCTTTTTTCAATCGCTGGAATAGCTCATCAAGAGGAATATTAAATTTCTTTGCGATATGGTCATATTCAACAGCAGTAAAAGCAACTATGTGAATATCGGGCCTGGTAGCTTTTATCAATGCAATCATCTCTTCATAGTATGAAAAAGGCAAATCGGGATGTATTCCTCCAACGATGTGCACCTCATCAATGTCAGCAGCATTTTTTATTTTATTAACTATCTCATCATGTGATAAACAATAGGCATCGTGGTCATCCTTATCGCGTGAGAAAGCACATAAAGGACAGCGCAGCAAACATATATTGGTGTAATTGAGATTCATATTAACACCATAGTAGATGATATTGCCATGCATTTCCTTTTTTACTGTGTTGGCAATGAAGCCAAGTCCCATGATATCATTGGTGGTTAGCATAGTATATGCGTCATCAGTACTGACTGGTACTCCCGCAATAACTTTATTATAAATGAGGGCAAGTTTTTCATCGTGTATGTTCGTCATAATCCCATCGCCTATAAAGGTTATGCTGGATATGTAATTGATCAAATACCCTGCCTATGATAAAATTTACTACATCATCGACAGTTTCAGGAAAATTATAAAAAGCTGGTATGGGCATTACCACTGAAGCCCCATACATTGATAATGTATAGAGATTATAAAGATGCAGTGCACTCAAAGGGGTTTCACGGGGCACGATGACAAGCTGCCGTTTTTCCTTAAGTGCAATATCACAAACGCGGTGAATGAGGTTATCTGCATAGCCATGAGTGATAGCAGCCACTGTTTTCATTGAGCATGGTATAACTATTGTAGCTTCAAATTGATTACTGCCACTTGCTATAGGTGCAAAAAAATCATCAGGACTATACTCTATAATATTGCATAATAATTCCGGTTGCATATTTCGTTGTTTAACAATACTTATAATCGAGGTGCAATCTGTTTGCATCTCATGGTGTATGATAGGCCATGCGCTTCTGGATATGATAACGGCAATTTGTTTATTATGATATGCCAGCTCTTCAATACAGCGTATGCCTAATAGTGCCCCGCTTGCACCTGTTATACCTACGATTATCATGTGATTAATTGTATCACATATAATGGATTTTGCAATACAGTATTGATGTATTTATGCTCTGACCCTTTTTTATACCCACTGTGCAATAGAATAGCGCTTGCGATACGCCTCCTCATACTGTAAAAAACGTCTTACCCGTTCACTAAAACTGTCTCCCAACTGCAGAAAGT
>DCUV01000075.1 GCA_002328585.1 Spirochaetia bacterium UBA2205 | reverse complement strand
TCCAGTGGAATTTTAGCAGTGATGGCGTAGCTTCTAATCTCTTTTGCATACGCATAACCCTGAAAGTTTGAAAGCACAAACATATTTGCTATAACTGTGCCAACAGGGTAAAGCTTTGTAATCATGTTATGGTCAATCTCATGTCGTATTTTTTGGCGATAGTATCGGTAACGGTTTATTAATAGTCTGCCTTCTTTTTTTTGCTTTTGTGCGGCGATAGTTCCTGGAAATGGTACAAGGCTTCGTATATTAATACGTTTAACAAGCAATCCTTTGTGAAGTATTTCCAGTAACGATTCATAATTTATCTTAAATGTATCAGCATGCTCGCCAATAAGTCCATGGATGAGATTGATGCCGGGAAGAAGCCTGTGTATACCGTTATCACATGTTCCGCCAATATCATTGATAAGCTGTATTACGTCAATCAACTGATCTTTCTGCAATTTTAGACTATTCTTTTTGATAACAGCCGGGTCAAATGATTCCACTCCTAAGGCAAGCGTATCGCCGGCTGTCACCGATTGTGCCAATACATCAATGATAGCTGATGCTTCGTTTTTATAGTAATAGATGCTTCCAGGATTTGCATTGTCAATGTTGAGCATGCTGATTTTGCCACTTTCTTTTCGTTTCTGCAATTCATGAAAAAGGGAAATGATGGGCTGTGGCTGTGGTCGTGGGAATCCATTGGTAACGTGGATTAACTGTGCTTTATACGAAATTATATCAGCCTGCCTTCCAATTCTAAAACGGGTAATACCCTGTTGTATCAGCGCATCAACTTCGGCTACTATATCTTCTTCCTGCCTGAAGTCAACAAATGAAAACAACCCTTCGGCACAAAATGAGCAATGCTGTTGTCGCGGGCATCCCCGATAGGTTTCTATCTCAGCGATAAGGTTGGGGAATTGCGGATGATCCTTCACCACCCTGCTGCCGTAAACCGACCATCTAGCAAGGTTATCATAGGTGCGATAGTTATTGGTATAACAATTGTTGCCGGATGCTTTTTCAAATGCAAATTGTTCAATGTCGCCGGTAACCAGTATGGAATTGGGAAATGGTGCAACAAGATGCGCTATCATACCGCCTATAGCAAAATTTTGCTGTTTGTTTCCAGTGATGATTTTTTTTATTTCATCAAGAGTGCCAATGGAAAAACCCAGATATTTTCCAGGAACTATCGCCCCGCCAATACAAAAAACAATAGAATAATATTCATGAAATACATACTCTGCAGTGCGCATGTCATCGATGGTTATGTAATCGATTGCATCTTCGTTGACACCAGCATCAACAAGCGCGCCATAAACATACCGCGGGTAGGGTGACATAAACGGCGGTACTCCAAAACACGCTGGTTCATCAACATAACAGTCAAGGATGCAATATCGTTTATTCATTACAGTAATGAGGCTATAATGGTTTCAATTGGTTTTGTAAGATGAGGCTGTAATTTTTTTTCTACTATTGCAATAACCTTTTTATTTTCAAGTATTGTATTATACCGTTCAGGCGTTGTACCGTATCGTTGTAAAAGGTCATCAATACGTCTGTCAACGCTTACAACTTCATCATGCATGACTCGTTTATCAGCGTAATAAACTATATCGGCTTCATTAAGGGGTGCATCGGGTGATGTATTGTTTAAATAAACATGCTGTCCTACAATGCTTGCAATTTCGGGATAGCCTAATGACTCAAGCAGCTCTTTGCCTGATATATCATGCTTTTCTCCGGTTTTAAGTGCGCGTGATTTTGTAATATCATGCAACAGCGCCGATGCAGAAACAAGCTCACGGTTAATGAAGATATTCCCGTTCATGTTGTCAACCAGTGCAAGTGCAACCTTCTGAACCTGCAAAGAATGCTGCAGTACATTGGGTAATGTATTATAAAGTTCCAAAAGCTTTAAGCACTCATTGATATCAGGAATCTTCATAGCCCTGTCGCATAGATTTAACAATATAAAAAAACATCTGAAACATTATGTTTGATACTGCAGGGTAACAACCAGATCAATGAAATTTAAAAAATAAACTCTTTACTGCCATTGATTGCGCTTCTGCATATCGTGCAACACGTATAAACTGATATAGCATCATAAAAAGCAAACATTACATGCAATGTACACTCCCATTGCAACAAAAGGGTACAACTATATAATAATGCTCTACAATACCATTAATACAATATACATCCATGCCCGGGTAATTTTCAATTTTTTTACAATTGAGGATCTATATTGATCTATATTGATGCTCTGACCCCATTAATCGTAAAACAATGCATTATATGTCTAAAAAAAAGATGGAACCAGTATCAATGGCGGGCATTTTTGACAGATAAATAATGTTTTTACCATGATTCCGTATAAAATCTTCTATTTTTGCTGTATCAGGATGCTTTGCAAGGGTGCCGGTAACATAAACGGTGTCATGGCACAGCCCGCTTGCACCTCCTATAAAACCGTATGGATATCCTGGAAGTGTAATAGTGCCAGGTTGTATCAGTAATGAGGTAATATTGTTTTTGGGAGCTGCCCGGTGGATGGTACTATCGGATGTGATGATTGCGTCAGTATTGATAATGCAGGTGGAGCATTTTGTATACCCCTGTTTAACATGAATCAGGGGGACAGAGCACCGGTGTAAAACCTCCTGTATTGCAGTGTCGGTTGCTTTTGTGTTATGAAAAGCTACTATACCGGTACAGGCGCAGTTATATGCACAGTCGTATGGATAGGCTGGCTGAACAATGCTCTGACCCCGTATGGGAATATACTGTGATTGGTGCAGCAGTTTGCTAATAAACTGTTCAATAGCAGGATTGTAGATAACAAAATTATGAATCATGCACAGTTGAATATCAGGATGACCGGCAATAGGACGCTGTACCGTGGTACATAGCGGAATGGTTACCGGAGTAAATCCATGGCTCATAAGCCCTTCAACAATTGGTTTGGGCGTATCAGGATTAATAATTGCAATCATACCGCAACAATGCGTAGTATTGTTTTTATAAGTATAAAGAGAAGCAGTGCCATGAAACCCCAGAACAATACAGCAAGCAATATGCCCAATGCCATAAAACCAATGCTTTTTTTAAATGCTTTTTTTGCCTGTTGTTTACACTGGTAAAACACAGACTGCGGGATTGAATGAATGGCTACATAAAACAAAAAGGGCACAATTACAGCATCGTCCAGATAGCCAAGTATGGGAATGAAATCGGGTATTATATCAATTGGAGACAGTGCATATGCCAGTGCAATAATTATGAGCATCTTTGAATGCATGGGAACATGGGGATGCTTCAGAGCAACAAGCAATGCACCGATTGAATCGCGATAATTTAATAACAGGTTTTTAATAGTCTTAGGCATACATTTGCGAAAAAAAGTAATTGTCTAATAAAAATAATCAAACAGTGCTATGAAATCAACATCGCCAATAACAAGATGTTTTGCTTTATATTTTTGGTAAATACTGCGTCGAGCAGATACAAGCCCTTCGGGTTTAATTCCATAGTTAATGGAAAATGAAGCCTCTAAAAATGCTGCAAAGTCATCACAGGCTTTGAGTATTTCACCATCCATAGGATTATATATATCATGGTTGTACTGTGTGTTCATTGCATCCGGGCTAATCCCCATGGTTATTGAGTTGTTGATGTACACCTTGTTTTCAAATTCATGAAAGATAAAGTATTTCATCTCATCATGCCAGTTTTGCGGTATTAATGGGAAAATACGTTCATTGACCTCGTTAAGCTCATATTCCTTTATCAGTTGATCCAGCCCCTTTATGGAACGTTTAATGGGTGAAACAATATCGCGCGTGAGCACCTCGGGCAAGTCGTGGAAGAGCGATCCAAAAAAGTTATTATACATACGCCGTTCGCAGGTGTTAAGCTCGCACGAGCAAAAGTACGACAGTATTGCAACAATAAGCATATGCCCCAGCACCGATGTTTTAGGGATGCGGTGAGTCTGTGCCCAGCGCTGCTGAAAACGCAGTTGCCCGCACAGGCTTATAAATCGAGCGATATCGCTGTGGAGCAAAATCCTCTGGACCCCTGTGAGGTCAATGTGGTACTCAATCTGACTTTCTATCTCGTTTCGTGTTTTTTCAATGTCATACAAAAATGTATTGCTGTGGTAGATAATCTGAAACTCCCAGTTAGTGGCAAGGTAATGGGAAGCGTGCAAAATCTTTTTTTCAAATACTGCAAAGTTGTCGTCAAACAGGTAGCGTTGAAATGTATCCCTGAAATTACCTTTAACCGAACCAATATCATCCTGAAGCTGTTCAAAAACCCATTCATTTAACTCCCTGCCTTTTTCCTTCATTATTTTATGGAATATAGGAGGTTTGATGTCAGTAACTATCACCCTGTGTAAAAGCTCAATAATGCCACCTTCAATGAGCAATCGCCAGTTAACACAGCCAGGTTTTTCTTCTTCCTGAAACTTTGCAATGGTAAAGGCAAGTATCATCTTATGTGCCTGTTTGTCAATCTCGGCAAACTCCATTGGGCGCACATGGTCATTCCAGCGCTGGATGCTGGCAGCTTGAAATATCCTTTCAATTAAACCTTTTGAAATCATAGATTACATCTCCAGTAACTATCGCATAGCAAAATAAAACTTGAATTGCTGGTAAATGCAAGTAAAATATTTAAAGGTGATTGTTGATAGTGGCACAAATACAAAAATTTTTGGCGATAGTTACCGGTAATGGGTTATGCAGTGTGATAAGCTCATAGTGGGTATTGGGAATCGTTTGCGGAGCGATGACGCCGCAGGGAGTATCGTTGCCCGGAGATTAGCACAGGCCGGTTTTTGCAGTATTGATACAGAAAGTATGCCCGAAAATTATATTGGCACAATTCAACGGCGTAAACCAAAAAAATTAGTTATTGTTGATGCCTGTGATATGAATTTACCGGCAGGCGAGGTGCGGCGGATTGATTTATCAGCATTATACGGTGGAATTATTACCACCCATGGGTTGCCGGTACATTTTTTGCTACAAAAGTTACAGGAAGTAACACCGCATATTACTTTTATTGGTATCCAGCCTGAAACTATTGCCATAGGAGATAGAGTAAGTCTACAGATGCACCATGGCATTGATTATTGCGTAGCAATGCTTGCCAATGGTAAGGAAACTGATATCCCTTTGTTATGAAAAATAATTGTAATAATGGTAATAAAAAGCTTGAAAAAATACCGAATGGTTATACTTTATTAAACAGGAAGTGGATTCCATATATATTAATTTAAATTATGTTAAAATGAAGTTTGGAATGATAAATCTGGTCGATAGTCTGAAGTGAAAGGTATATGTAATAATTAAAATATAATTAAAGGGATATTGTTATGGCAAAAAAACCATTAAATTTTCAGCAATCTATTATCGATTTTATGCGATCCAAGTCTGATAGGATGGAAAGGGAGCTAAAGGTACCGGGTGATTGGTATTTCAATGATGGCGATGAAGAGGAAATAAAAAGCTGGACTGATGAAGAAGCGGAAAAAGTGTGGGAAAAGATAAAACATAATATCTACAAATTAGGTTGCTCGGGATTGCGCTATGAACTTTGTCCTTTTTGCCATTATTATGGATATGAGCATAATGGGTGCTATAAGGCATTAAAAAATCCAATATGTGTCAAATGCAACTATGGCAAGCGTCATGGAATATGTATTGGCGAGGAAGGGCAGGTAAGCGAATATAAGAAGATCTTACAGTCCTTTGAAGATTCTCGAATCAGCATGTATAAGTTTTTTACTAATGAATATTATACTGAATTAATTGAAAAGATAGAGAAGAATAACGCAAAAGCTATTGCTTGATTTATAGTACTGAGTATATTACGACATTTTTATAAAAAATAAAGAGACGGTCAAGTGTACCGTCTCTTTATTTTTTGCGTATAATGTATCAGAGGTTAATATGGTTGATGGCTTTATGATATTACTCAAGGGCAATAAAATTTTTAAAACTAAAAAGATGTTTGCCCAATTCTTCATTTTTGCTAACAAATGCTGAGTAAATATGTTCAGTATTTCTCCAGTATGAGCATCTGTTATCTATGCAGTAGGTATTTGATTTCATTAATTTCCTCCTATAAAAAAGGAATTAAAAACAATCACGTAATTAAATATATGCTAAAATACTAAATAGTCAAGAAAAATTTTTCCTTTTATAAAAAAATATTCATTAAAAATCAACCTATAAAAGCCGCATTTGTATTACAAAAAAATAATAAAAATGCTTGACAAAAATTAATGAACGAACATTAATCAATATATATTAATGTATATTCATTAATATATTAAACAATGAACTGTTTGTATGTTACATTGATTTTTTTGTAACATACAAACAGGTATACACAGTAAACCGCCTGGGCGGTAATAAAATTTTAAATGGAGGTTTGCAGATGAAAAAGTTGTTATCAGTTGTAACAGTAGTTGCTATTGTGTTTATTGGTGGTGCTGTCTATGCTAATGGCATTGCTCAGTCAAGTCATTTTACGGCAAAACACATAGCGGGTATGAACGATAACACCGGTGATGAAACCGCAATGTATGACCCGGCAAGTACCGTATGGTTGAAGGATGGGATATACGTAAATGTAAGCAGTTTTATGGCAATTGATGATATTGAAGCAAAAGCTTCAGGCGAAAAATATGATGGAGAAACAAATGCATGGACAGTTCCCGCATTATCTGCGGTATACAAACAGGATCAGTTTGCAGGGTTTGTTTATGCAAATGTGCTTGATGGTGCGCCATTTGCAACGCTGAAATGGGATGATGGTACTCCGGCGGTGCTTTACGAATTATCAACAGCAATCCCCGTTGGTACTACTACTATTGACAAGGTTGAAGCTGATTCTGTTACGTGGGGTATAAATCTTGGCGGGGCATATAAAATCAATGATATGTTTTCTGTGTCAGTAGGTGGCAGATATGTTTATACCAGGACAACATCGACAATTGAAGCTACCAATACGATCATTGGAAAAGTAAAAGAAGAAACTGATGAGTCTGGAGATGGTTTTGGAGGTGTTATTGGATTAAATGTTGTTCCCGCGCATGGTTATCTTATCGGACTGACCTACGCAACTAAAGTAAGCAGAGAACTTGAGGACGATAAAGCTGTAACAGATAAAAAGTCAAATTATGATCTTCCTGCAATGTTAACGTTAACCGCTGCGGGTATGCCTGCTATGGGTACTGTTATTGCTTTGCAGATTAACTACATGTTTAATAAGCAGGCTGACTGGGAAGACGCTGAAGATGAATATGACAACACCATTGTATATATGCTTTCTGTTACTCAGTTTATAAATCAACAATTACGCTTCAGTCTTGGCGTGATGTATGCGGATAAGGGAATAAAGGATAGTGGTAATGAAAGTTTTAGCCCTGTAAGTTATGATATAAATCCTGTACTGGATGAACTTGGCATTGGGTTAGGTGCAGCGTATAGCATTAATGAAAATATCAACATTGGTATAACCTACTCATATACATGGTTTATGGAAGGTGAGGACCCTATGACTGGAGATGAAAAACTTAACAAGAGTCGCCATATTATAGGTATTCAGGTTGGCTACAAGATGTAATACTATCAACTGTTACTCCAGCCCCCATTAAAGCTGCGAATTGTCGCACGTTTTTAATGTAAATCTTCTCGGGATTCCGTAAAGGAATCCCTTTTTTTTAATTATTAATCTAATTATTGACATGTTGTTCAAATAATTTCTCAAATAATTTCTCAATTTGTCATGACAACCTGATAAACTCTATTAGAGCATAAACATAAATAAATCGCAAAATGCAAGGAATAGAAGATTACACTATACCATAAATACCGTTGACATTTTGATTATGGCATTGTAAAAAATGCTCATGAAACACTTGCTCAAATATTGTTGTGTATTGCTGTTAATAAATCCTTGCAATACCATGGCATTTTCTTATGCCAATAATGATTACAACAGTACCGTTAAGCAGAACGTACGTATTGTTACTTCACTGTACGAGCCATTTGTTATGCTTAAGGACGGTAAACTGGTTGGATTTGATATAGATTTAATCAATGAAATCTGCAAACAGAATAACCTAACCTATTCCATAACCATAACATCATTTCAGGATATATTTACTCAGATTGAAAAAGGCAGGGCTGATATGGCTATTGGCTGTATCTATGTTGCCGAAGAACGTGAGGACATATTTAAATTTTCTGAAAGCTATCTTGAGGGTGGTCTGGTTTTGGTTGTGCCAGCAGAAAGTGATATTACAACCATATATGAATTAGACAATAAAAAGTTAGGAGTAAAAAAAGATGCCACGGGTGATTTGTTTGCCAGTAAAATAGTACAAAAAGGGTATCCCATTGAAATTATACGATATCTGGATACTGTTGATTCATTTAAGGCACTGGTTAACGGCAGCGTTGATGCAGTGCTCAATGATTATCTAAACTCGGTGTATTTATTAAATAAATATTTTTCAGGCAGTATAAAAATTGCTAAGGGTAGATGGCGTGATATTGTTTATGATCGCAAGGGGATAGCGTATCCTATATCCAGCAGCAATCAACATCTTTATGAGATAATCAATAAAAGTATCAATGATTTACAGTCAGCTAATTTTATTGACATGGTATACTGGAAATGGTTTGCAATCATGCCGCCGCCAAATATCCCTCAAAGAGTAATAATCTACATAGGATTGGTTGCCGTATCCATTGGAATAACATGTATGGTATTCATCCTATACAATAGAAGGAAAAAAATTAAACACCTATCAATGATTGAAGAACATTTCAGGAATCTTATCAATGATCTTAATGTTGCTGTTTATATAATTCAGAATAATACCATAATTTTATCCAATCATGAAGGGGCACATATCGCAGGAAGCTCCATTGAATCCATCATAGGGCATACACTTGATGATTTCTTTTTGGAATATACAATAATAAATAATAAAGAAATTCATTATTCATCTTTCAAAGATCTCAGTAACATGGTACAAGAGGGTCCTACGGTTTACATGGCCAGATGGAAAAGAAAAGATGGAACAGTACTGGATGTACTTTTTAGGATTCGCCATGTACAATGGATGGACAATAGCGCTCTTGAATGCATTGTTAATGATACTACCGATTTAACCCGATTATTGATGGAGCGTGAAAAGTTGAAAGGTCAGTTGTTGCAATCACAAAAATTGGAGATAGTAGGGCAGATAACAGGCGGCATTGCACATGACTTTAACAATATATTAACCGTCATACTTGGCTATGCTAATCTGCTTGAAGCCAGTGTTGATGCCAAAAATAGAGAGGCAGTAACAAAAATCATTGAAGCTGGTAATCATGCTAAGGATATTGTTTCAAAATTATTAACATTTGCACGGAAAAAAGTTTTTCTGGAGCAGGAGATGCATCTGCACCATATTATTCAAAATACTATACTATTATTGAAGACAGCATTGCCTAAAAGCTGCACAATTGACATACAATTACATGCAACTATTGATACCATAGTAGGCGATACGACACAGATACAGCAAATGCTAATGAATCTAATCATCAATGCTTCAGAAGCAATGTCTGAGGGAGGAACAATCAGTATTGAAACAACTAATGTTGCCATAGAACATGCGCGTTTTGGGAAGGTTGAAACTATACATGCAGGTAACTATGTTTTACTATCTATTAAAGATACCGGGGTAGGTATTGCTGAAAAGGATATTGAACATATTTTTGAGCCTTTGTTTACTACAAAAGAAAAAGGAAGCGGATTTGGTCTGGCGATAGTTTATGGTATTGTTAAACAGCATAGAGGATATATTGATGTAGTATCAATCCCCGGCAAAGAGAGCATATTTTATATATATTTACCAGTCATAACTGAACACAGAGTAGAAGCATCGTTGAAAATTATTGACAATAATAAAGAATCATTACCAGCTTTAGGTGGTGAAATCGTGATAATCGATGATGATGCTAATATTGGTTCTTTATATAAAGAAAGCCTGCATCTGGCTGGTTTACATGCGGTAACTTTTACCAATGCAGAAGAGATGTTTGATTACATTCGCACTCATGCTATCACGGTAAAACTTATTCTCAGTGATGTGAGAATGCCCGGAATTTCAGGTAAACAGGTGCTGGAATATATAAAACAGCATTACCCCCAAATACCTGTTGTCATGATAAGTGGCTACTATGACGAAGATATGCGTGAATTATTAATAAAAAAAGGCGCGAAGGATGTATGGGAAAAGATGTATAAAATTGATGAGATTATTAAAAAGGTTAAAGGTGCATTGAGTTCATAATAAATGGGAGAAAAGTAATTATGCCAGAAAAAACATTGTATGTGGTTGATGGTCATGCTCTTTGCTACAGAGCATATTTTGCATTGCAGCGCAATCCTTTAATTAACAGCAAAGGACAAAATGTTTCGGCAATATTTGGATTTTTCAGGATGCTGCTCAAGCTTTTACAAAGCCAAAAGCCTGATTACAGCATAATTGCTTTTGATCCGCCAAAAAAATCATTTCGCTTCTCAATCTATCCTGAATATAAGGCACAGCGAGCTAAAATGCCCGATGATTTACGAAGTCAAATTGAAGAGATCAAGGCAATTTTACAGGAAATAGGCTTTACCGTTGTTATCATGGATGATTATGAAGCAGATGATGTTTTAGGTTCTATAGCTGCACAGTTTAGTGATACCTATAAGGTGGTACTTGTAACCGGTGATAAGGATGCTTATCAGCTTTTGACATATCCCAATGTTATACTATATGCCGGAAAAAAAGGTATCACTGAGTTTGAAATCATTGATGCCCATGCTGTTATTGAAAAGCTGGGTGTTACTCCTCAACAAATCATTGACTACATGGCACTCACCGGTGATGCTGTGGATAATATTCCGGGGGTGCGTGGTATTGGCGAAAAAACAGCAGCAAAACTTCTGCAACAGTATCAATCGCTGGATGCTATTTACGACCATTTGCATGAACTTACCGGTAAAATAAAAGAGCAGATTGAAACGCAGAAAGATAGTGCTTATTTGTCACGCCAGCTTGTAACCATAAAAACAGATATCAATATTCCCATATCAATAGAGAATGCAAAAACACCTAACCTTCACAATGATATAGCGCGCCAGATATTCAAAAAGCTGGAGATGGATTCGATTGTACGTGAACTGGGTGAAGCTGAAAAATCAATGACGGTAGAGCAAAAAGATGGCTATAGCATAGTAACAGATGAAGAAACATTGCATAATGTTATTACACGGATTAAACAAGCCGGGCTTGTGTCATTTGATACTGAAACAACCTCGGCTAAGCCAATGGAGGCTGATCTTGTAGGGGTTTCATTTTCTATAGCTGAAGGATCAGGATGGTTTATGCCGGTTGGCGATAGCTCTCTGTGGAGTCAGCCCGCAGTCCCTAAAGAAAATTTGCTGAGGCATTTAAAAACTGTTCTTGAGGATAAAAGTATCAAGAAGGTTGGGCAAAATATCAAATATGATATGCTGGTCATGATGCATTGCGGTATTATCCTTGAAGGAATTTATTTTGATACGATGGTTGCTTCGTACTTGCTTAATCCTGGGCTGAGACGACACAATTTAGATGATTTGGCACAGGAATATCTTAATTATACCAAAATAACATATGATGAATTAGTTAAAGACGGGAAAAAACTTCAGCACATAACACAGGTGCCCATGCAAAAATTGTCGCAGTATGCTATTGAAGATGCCGATATAGCGTTGCGACTCTATCACATCCTGTATCAAAAGTTAGAACAGGAAAATCTTCTTGATCTGTTCTTTAAGGTTGAGATGCCGCTTGTTAGGGTGCTTGCTTATATGGAGTATTATGGGGTTAAAATTGATCTACATCATTTTGAATCATTGTCCATAGAGCTATCAAACAAATTACGGGACATAGAGCAGAAGATTTATTCACTGGCTGGCGTACCATTTAATATCAATTCAACGCGAGAGCTATCGCACATACTATTTGAAAAGTTAAGGCTAAAACCTGTTAAGAAGACTAAAACAGGGTATTCAACCGATATACAGGTGCTGGAGTCATTGCACGGACAGCATGAGATAATTAATTATTTAATACAGTACCGAACATTTAATAAATTGCAAACCACTTACGTTGAAACACTCCCAAAGCTTGTTAATCCAAAAACGGGACGAATTCATACATCGTTTAACCAGACGGTAACGGCTACCGGCAGGCTTTCATCTTCAGATCCTAATTTACAAAATATTCCGGTGCGCGATGAGGTAGGCAAAAAAATAAGAACAGGTTTTATTGTTGATAAAGGATGCGGCATGCTATCGGCTGATTACTCGCAGATTGAACTAAGGCTTGCTGCTCACCTGTCAAAAGATCCTACCATGATCGAGGCGTTTCAAAAGGGCATTGATATTCATGCACAGACTGCATCATCTGTTTTTAATGTGCCGTTACATGAGGTAACCGAACAGATGCGGAGGCAGGCAAAGATTATAAATTTTGCAACAATATATGGAGTATCGCCGTATGGATTATCACAGCAGGCTGATATCACAGTACAACAGGCAACAGAGTTTATTAAAAAATATTTTAATGCTTATCCAAAGATTAAAGAGTATATTGATACCACCATTGCATTTGCACAAAAAAATGGATATGTACAAACACTTCTGGGGAGGAAGCGCTCTATACCCGAAATAACTTCGAGCAATCAGTTTAGACGTGAAGGTGCGGAACGTATTGCAATAAATACTCCCATTCAGGGGACATCTGCCGATATGATTAAGGTTGCAATGGTAACAATACACACAACATTTAAAGAAAAGCAATTAAAAAGCAAAATGATACTGCAGGTGCATGATGAACTGGTGTTTGAGGTCCCCAATGATGAAAAAGAATTAATTGAAGAGATTGTTGTGAACGCCATGAAGAACGCCATTACGCTTGATGTACCGGTGGTTGTGGATACAGGCTGGGGTAGCAATTGGGCAGAGGCTCATTAAAGCAAGGATTTGATGGAATGAGCTATCGCCTGCAATTTATTTAGATGTGTTGCCACATAACTGCTAATATAAGCTGCTATAATACAACCCATCACAAGATATAAGGGTAGCACCAGCTGAATGCCAAAATGATATGTCATCCATTTAAGTGCATCGCTATATGATATTGTGGCAATACCAGTGAAAATAATAAGTCCTGACGCAATCCAGTTAAGATGGGATATGGTATGATGATATCGTTTTTGCATCATAACCTGAGCCATTATTGCATCCTCTAAATGGATGGATGGTGAGGAGCTTGAACTTTGCATTAATGTAAAGGCTTTTTGTAATTGATTAATTTCATTATGGCATTGTTGGCAATGTACTATATGAAATTTAAGGAGCAATGGTATTGATTCGGCATTATCAAGCATTAAAAATGTGTCGATAGCTTTTTTACATTTCATGGTAATCCTCCGCAATTGTTCCTTTTAGTGCATCGCGAAGATGCTGTTTTGCTCTGAAAACATACGACTTTATTGTATTGACAGGATACCCTGTTATAGCTGATATCTCTTTAAAAGGTAATCCAGCATAAAAATAGAGATCAATGCATACTTTGTATGCCGGAGGCAGGGCATTGATTGCCTGTTCAAGAAGCTCACCCAGCTCATTTTTCATGAATATATTCAAAGGTTCGGATGTATCAGCTATTGTATCATGATATTCATCGGTATTGCGATTTTGCATCTGTGCATTTTTATTGACAGCATGATTATAGCCAACCTTCATCATCCATGTTTTAAAGGATGCCATCCCTTTGTATGAATAGAGATTGCCATACACCTTTACAAAAACCTCCTGCGTAAAATCAGATGCATCATCATGGTTCTTAAAAAAACGCATACCCATACTATAAACAAGCTGCTCATAACGCTGAATAATGATTGTAAATAATTCCTGATTGCCTTTAAGAATTTGCTGAATAATATGCTCATCGCTTATATTGTTCATTGTTTGGTTGTTTTCTGCTTTACAAAGTAATAACAGATAAAACTGATACCCAATCCTAATGGCACCAATCCGCCAATGAGTGCATATGAAACACCATCTTTAATAAGAAAAAAAATTGTTAAACTTGCACCTACACCTAAAAGTATAAATCCCGTGAAAAGGCTAAACGCATCAAAATCAAAAGATATTTTTTGATATAATCCTTTTTCAATAAGAAGAATTTTTTGTTTATGATTAAAGTAAAGGAAGAAAAATAATACAACACTTCCCGCAACTATCCCAACAATAGGAATGACGGTTACTAAAATCTGTACTGCTGTTGATGGTGTTGACATACAATAAGTGCCCCCTATCAGTTAATATTAAAGTTGTGTTTGGAGCTGCTCATTGCTTGCAGGTACTATGGCAGCCAAAGATTTTTCAACTGTATCATCATGTCCTTGTTTATGAACCGATTGATTATATTCGTGAACCATGATATCAGTAATTTTAAATAAATGATATCCTTTTATAGCCAGCGCTATAGCTTCAGAAAATAATTTTGGGTGATATTTCAAGGTATTCAACAAAAATTTAAAATAATCTTTTCCGTACGATGAAAATCCCTGCTTTACAAACGATAGTATAAGAGCCTTGAACTCTTTCAATGTAAATTGGCGATACACCATTCTTTTGCCTGGTAGCCGTTTAATTAATGTAAGGCACCGTTCAAAATATTGTTTTGGCGAGTAGATTGTTTTCAGTATTTTTATATAGCCGTCAATAAGCATTTGCACTGGCATTTTTGGTATAAAGTTTGGCTCAAGCTGGTGAGTATTATTCCCATTTGATTGAGTAATAAGCCTTCCTTCATCAACCAGCCGATGATACAACCGTGTTTGCGGGAGTGCATCCAGTATCCCTACCATTGCCATAGGTATCCCCGATGATTGTATAAATTCAATCTGTAAATCAAAAACATTATCAGGGTCTTCATCAAATCCCACAATAAAGCCTCCGCTTACCTCCATACCATGACGCTGTATTGCTTCAACATTTTCAAGCAGATTTTCTTTTGTGTTCTGCGTTTTACCGATGCTTTCAAGTGATGAAATAACCGGGGTTTCAATACCCAGAAAAACCATATCAAAGCCTGCTTTATACATTAGCTCCATAAGTTCATTATCGTGTGCTAAATTAACGCTCGCTTCGGTTTGAAAGGAAAATGGATATGCATGATGAATCTGCCACTCAATGATTGCTTTTAATAATTCCTTAACCTTTGCTTTATTGCCAATAAAATTATCATCTACAATGAATATTGATTCGTTAAAACCGGTTGCATATACTGCATCTAATTCAGCACAAAATTGCTGTGGGCTTTTTGTACGAGGAACTCTTCCAAATAATGAAATGATGTCACAGAATTCACAGTTAAATGGACAACCTCGTGAAAATTGTAAGGGAACGCTGGAATAAGGTTTAAGATCAATAATATCAAAACGTGGTATAGGTGTTTTATTAAGGGATGGCTTTTGAGTTGAAGTATAAACATGCTGCAGCGTTCCAGACTGCAAATCATGTAAAAACATTGGCAATGTTACCTCTGCCTCATTTAAAACAAAGTAATCAACATCCGGGATAGACTGCCATAAAGAAGTAGGATAGGGGCCGCCCGCAACAACAGGCACATTGTGTTGCTTGCACATCGATGTAACCTGGCCGAATGATTCCTGTTGAACAAGCATTGCAGATACAAAGACCATATCGTAGTCTGGTATCATTGTGGGTTCAAGTGAAGAGATATTTAAATCAAGTAGATCAACCTCCCAATCCTCTGGCAACATTGCTGCAACGGTTAGTAACCCTAAAGGAGGGAAAACTGTTTTTTTACCTATAAATTCCAAAGAATATCTGAAACTCCAGTAGGTTAGGGGGATTTCAGGATATACCAATAATATTTTTTTGTTCATAACAACCTCCCGTAATTAATAACCACTTTTATAAAGTTTTTTGCACTATCATTCTGGAACCGACCATGAATCTCTTTTACCAATACCGTCATTCCGGACTTGATCCGGAATATCAATAATTAACAGAGATCCTTAAATGATCCTGAAACCAGTTTAGTGCATGATTCAGGATAATTTTGTTACCATCGCCATTATAAGCTCGATCCCGAATCTCTTTTGACAGTATTGATTTGCTTAATTATGTTAATGACAATATATATATATAGACAGGTTATATATGAGGGCGGTTGCAAAAAAAATTCAATATATATGAACAGGGCGACGATCTATCACCGCCCTGTTCGATAATCATTGTCAAACTTCCTTACTATCAATCCATTTCATCATCTTTCGTAACTCTTTGCCGACCTTCTCAATGAGATGTTCACGTTCTTTTTTCTTTATTGCATTAAATTGTGGACGGCCTGCTACGTTTTCTAAAATCCATTGACGGGCAAATTGAGCTGATTGAATTTCATCCAGTACCTTTTTCATCTCTTTACGGGTTTGTTCGGTGACCATACGCTTGCCTACCATGTAATCGCCATATTCGGCAGTGTCAGATACAGAATACCGCATATAGTTAATGCCGCCCTGATAAAATAAATCAACAATGAGTTTAAGTTCGTGCATACATTCAAAATAAGCAATCTCGGGTTGGTAGCCAGCTTCTACCAGTGTGTCAAAACCTGCTTTAACAAGCTCTGAAACTCCTCCGCACAGTACGCATTGTTCGCCAAAGAGATCGGTTTCAGTTTCTTCTTTAAATGTTGTTTCAATAACACCCGCGCGCGTAGCCCCGATTCCCTTTGAGTAAGCCAATGAAATTTCTTTTGCTTTACCGGTTGCATTATTATATATTGCAATTAAACAGGGAACTCCGCCGCCTTTTTCATATTCGCTTCGTACTAAATGTCCCGGCCCTTTTGGCGCTACCATAATAACATCAACATCTGATGGTGGAACTATCTGACCAAAATGAATATTAAAGCCATGTGAGAAGACAAGCGTCTTGCCTTTTTTAAGATACGGCTTTACATCATTTTCATAAAGCTTTGCCTGAACGTGATCCTGAGCCAATATCTGGATGATATCAGATTTTTCAGCTGCTTCTTTTGCGCTTACCGGTTTAAAGTTATGTGAAATTGCAATATCATAATTTGGTGTTCCGGGTAATTCTGCAACAATTACTTTACAGCCGCTATCTCGCAGATTTTGTGCCTGAGCATGTCCCTGACTGCCATATCCTATCACAGCAATCATCTTGTTTGAAATCACCGATAAATCGGCATCATTATCATAGTACATCTTTGCCATAATGCTACCTCATTTTAATTATTATATAGAGTAAATGCAGTATACTTACATGCAGTTATTGATACAGCATAGTTTATTATTGTATTTGTATTATGCAATAAAAATTTATATTTTTTTTAGCTTCTTGAAACAGGTTAATGTTTGAAAAATGTTATTTATCGATTTCCTGTGATATCTCACTATTGGTAACAGAAAAATTTTAAAAATTTTTAATTATAAAAAAATATTTTTTAATTTTCCCCTTAATTTTTTCCAGTTTCAGCGTATTAATATCATAGAGAAATACAATAGAAATTGTATGTATTTGAATAAAATTTTATAGCAGAAGGTGGTTATTATTTATGCATGAACATTCAATTCATGATAAATCGTATAAATATCTTTTTTCTAATCCATTAATAGTGAAAGAACTATTAGAATCGTTTGTTGCAATGGAGTGGATTAAAGAGGTTGATTTCAGCAAAGCTCAACCTGTTGATAAAAGCTATGTAAATGATGACTACAAAGAATATGAAGCTGATATCATATATAAATTGATGTTGAAAGATTCAGAAATTTATTTATATCTGCTTATTGAATTTCAATCAACGGTAGATAATTATATGTCGTTCAGGATGCTGACTTATATTATGGAATTATATCGTGAACTGATTTATAAACATAAAGTAAAACAATTGCCAGTAGTTTTTCCGATATTATTGTATAATGGTGAACGTAAATGGACGGCAGCTACCAATCTATATCAGCTTATTAATGTGCCTGAGCAGCTACAGCAGTGTAGACCATATATACCGCAATTTCAATATTATCCAATTATTGAAAATGAAATATTGGAAAATGAATTGGATGCAATGATGAATGTTATAGCTACAGTTTTTTTGCTTGAAAGAGGTGATAAAGAAATTTTCTTAAAAACAATTGACAGAATACGCAACCTTATGCATATTTATGGTAACGAAAATATGATTATACGAACTTTATTGGTATGGTTCGCACATTATTTAGAAACACATGGTCTTATTGATAATGCAAAACCTATAATTGAATCAGCATTTCATCCGGAGGAGGCTTATAGTATGTTATCAACGACATTACAACATTTAAAGGAGGATTTACGAAAAGAAGGTTATACTGAAGGCTTGCAATCAGGTTTTCATGATGGTGTCCAGAAGGGGATGCGAGAAGGGTTGCAAAAAGGTATGCAAAAAGGTATGCAAAAAGGTATGCAAAAAGGTATGCAATTGGGAATGCAAAAAGGAGTTGTCAGAGGTAAACAAACTGGTCTTAAAGAAGGAATAATGCAAGGTATGATAAAGGAACGTGCAAAAATTGCTAGTAAGATGCTCAGGAATGGGATAGACGACGCGACAATACTAAAGATAACAAAATTGGATAAAAATCAGCTGGAGAGTCTTAAGGATAAGAAAAAGAAAAAGAAAAAGTAATGGGTTGATACCACTAATATTTTTATATACACTTAATGAATGATGCAGCAAATATAATAAAGGATCTTTAAGATATCATTCTTTCAGAATTGATACCCTGCCTGTTCGGATGAGTTCTTTGATAGCATATGGTCGTAGCAGTTCAATAAAATTATCTACTGTTTCAGGATCACTGACCATTTCCAGTATAATTGCTTTATTAGTGACACCAACAATGCGTGCTCCAAAAATCTGTGCCAATTGATAAATTTCATTACGTTTTGTAGGTGTGGCATTAAGTTTTGCTAATACAATCTCTCGCTGGACAGCATTTTCCTGATTGTGGTCAGTTACTTTTATAATATCAATGAGTTTATTAAGCTGCTTTTTTACCTGTTCAATAATACGGTCATCACCACTAACGACTATAGTCATAACCGAAACATCAGGTAATTCAGTTTCGCTAACTGCTAACGAGTCAATGTTGTATCCGCGTGCAGAGAAAAGCCCTGCAACACGTGCTAACACACCAAATTTATTTTCAACTTTTACTGATATTACATGCTGGCTCATGCTAATTCCCTCATCATCATATCTTTTACAGATTTCCCTGCGGGGATCATGGGGTAAACGTTTTCCTCGCGGTCAACATGAAAATCCAATATAATAGGCTTATCAGTTATTGATAATGCTTTTTGTATTGCGGGTACAACATCTGCTTTTTTCTCAATACGGATGCCTTCAGCGCCGTAGGCTTGAGCTAGTTTTACAAAATCGGGCTGGAAATTGATACAGGTGAATGAGTATCGTTTATTATAAAATAATTGTTGCCACTGTCGCACCATACCTAAAAAGCCGTTATTCAATATAGCAATTATAACAGGCAACCTGTGTTGTACTGCTACAATGAGTTCCTGTATATTCATCTGTATTGAACCATCACCGGCAATATCGATAACACGTTTATCGGGACGGCCTAATTGGGCGCCAATAGATGCAGGAAATCCAAATCCCATCGTGCCCAGTCCACCTGATGATATAAAGGTTCGCGGCTGTGTATAGTCAAAAAATTGTGATGCCCACATCTGATTTTGTCCAACTTCAGTGCATATAATAGCATCACCGTTGGTGATTTCATAGATTTTTTCAATAACATATTGCGGTTTAATGGTTACATCACTGTCCTTATAAGTAAGCGGATTTTCTTCTTTCATCTTCATAACATGGGTAATCCACTCATCTATTCTGGGAGCCTTTACTATATTGTTTATCTCGGTTAAAACATGTTTTGCATCACCTACAATTGGTACATCTACAGCTATATTTTTACTAACTGATGAGGGATCAATATCAATATGGATGACCTTTGCATGAGGTATAAACTCTGAGATTTTACCGGTCACACGATCATCAAACCGTGCACCAACAGCTATAAGCAGGTCGCTCTGATGAACTGCATGGTTTGCATAATAGGTACCGTGCATTCCTAACATCTTGAGCGATAGTTTGTCATTTTCCGGGTAGGCACCTAAACCAAGTAGTGTTGTGGTAATGGGAATACCTGTTTTTTTTATGAATGTACGTAATTCATCCGATGCATTGGATGATATAACACCACCACCAGCATAAACAACTGGACGTCTTGATTGCTCAATTAATTTACATGCTTTCTGAATCTGCCCTGCATGACCATGAATGACAGGCTTGTAGCTACGCAAATGCACTGTTTCTGGATAGTGGAACTCGGTTTCAGCATTTGATATGTTAACAGGCACATCAATTAATACGGGGCCGGGCCTGCCGGTTGTTGCAATATAAAAAGCTTCTTTAATAATTTGGGCTAACTCATTAATATCCTTAACTAAATAATTATGTTTGGTAATTGGGCGGGTTATCCCGGTAACATCAGCTTCCTGGAATGCATCATTGCCAATCACCTCAGTGGATACCTGCCCGGTAAATATAACAAGCGGTACCGAATCCATATTTGCTGTCGCAATGCCGGTAACTAAATTGGTGGCACCTGGACCGGAGGTTGCAATGACAACACCGGGCTTGCCGGTTGCACGGGCATAACCATCAGCAGCATGGACTGCCCCCTGCTCATGACGGGATAAAATAAATTTAAACGGTGCATTAAATAAATGATGGAAAATGGGTATGACCACGCCACCGGGGTAGCCAAACATTACCTCAACCTTTTCCCTGATAAGTGATTCAATAATAATCTGTGCACCTGTAATCTTCACCTGTTACACCTCGCAGAAATAAATAAAAAGTAAGCATATATCTAAATATAGCAGGCATAAAAATTGCAACATAATTTTTTTAAAATTATAAAAATATGAAATAATATATAAAATATAATATAAACATTTAAACTATTATAAGCATTAGTAGTATACACTTATAAAAAAGAGTAAGCAGGTGATAGTCACTGATAATTGGTTTTCTTTATATATAAAAAATTGCAGCAGTAATGTTATTTTCAGGATATCTGATAATTATTTTGATTTCGGGTCAAGCCTGGAATGACAGGAGTGCATAATGCTATTTTCTGAGATGCAATACTACCGTGAGTAAAAGGCTGTAACACGTATAGCATTACACAAACATGTACATAAATTATAATTGACAAAATAACATAATATGTTATAATAATTAAAATAAAAAAATTATTAAAGAAAAATGAGCATGAGGTTTGCCGTGAGCCAGAATGAAAGGTTGCACTATATTGATAGCACCATTCGTGAAAAGGGGGCGGTTACAGTTCAGGATGTCGCACAAAAATTTGAGGTTTCGCCACGAACGGTTAAACGTGATCTTGAATATCTTAGAGAAAGATTTAATGCTCCTATCCAGTATATGCACCACAAAAAGGGGTATAACTACTCGTTACCATTCGATTATTTTACCTATCGCAATGAACGTATGCTTTTATTTTATATATTCTTAACTCGCCTTATTGAAAGCCCCACTCACTTTCCTTTTATAGATAAAAGCATAATTGTCAGCATAAAAAAAATGGTTAAAGAAACGTACCTTCCCCTTATTACAAAAATTACCTATGAGATAGAAGAGTGGGAGGCGCTAAACTTAGAGCTGTTTAGCAAGCTTTTTGTGGCACTCCGTGATGGTGCCATAGTGAGTATACAATATGCTGATGCAAAGGGTAAACATAGCACACGAGCTATTGCGCCCGAACACTTTATACACTATGAAGGAAGGTGGTATGTTATTGCCTATGATGAAGATAACAAAGTGATGCGTACATTTTTGCTTTCGCGCATTAAGAATGCACAGGTTACCAATAGAAAGCGCACAAAACAGTTTTCCAATGAGGACATACAAAAGTACATACATTCGGCATACGGAATTTACAAAGGAAAAACAGAACATACCGTATGCATACGGTTTTATGATCCGGTATGCAATATTGTAAAGAAGCAGGTATGGCATAAAGAGCAAAAAATAAAAGAAGGAACCCATCCGCAGTATGGTGCTTATCTTGAGATGCAGTTGCCGGTGCATCATCCTCAGGAACTGCTGGGCAAGGTTCTGCGGTATGGTAAGTATGCTGAAATTATTTCTCCTGCTGCTATACGCAGGCAATGGCTTACTGCAATTAAAGAAGCTTACAGGCAATTTATACATAACAAGTAACTATCACACATAATGTGTATATACTATAATCCTCACACATATAATTATTTTACAGTATCATTCCCGGCTTTACCCGTACTATAACCATTAAAACGATATCATGAGAAATTCTGTGATAGGTTGTGACAAATTTAAAATGACTATCGCTCTCAATATTTTTATTCCATAATAAATGGCAAAAGTAGTGAGCACAGTGAAATCACAAAAAAATAAAAAAATTGTAATAGGGACAGTATATGTCATCCATCCGGTAGTATTTTCCCTATAGAATGGAGGCATAACGAGTCTAATACATAATGAAAATGTATATAATTACAATGAAGGTCATATGGATACTATGATAGCAAACCACATATATGCGGTGATAATTCCCTTTATGAAAGCAGGCGTATTAGCAGTTACTATCGCCCTCATTATGTATTTTGTCGTTAAAAGAATAATAATTATAAAACAGATAGTTGCAGTAAAATATTATCGTGATACATATAAAGCCATGCTGGATTCCATAACAAAACGTTTTGTCATTGACCTGCCGGTTATTGACGATTCGTTGAATTTGCCGGCTGAACCCATTGATGATAAAACCTTCACCTCGCACATGCAGGGATGCCATTGTGCTCTGTATATGCCACATCAAGGGCATGTGTACCGTATAAATATTGATGATGTAGAAGAAATTGTATTAAATGATATAGGGGCGCGCGACATATTGGCGATAGTTATTCAATGAACGAGCTTGCCGTTTTAACAAACGATGGGGTGCGTATAGCTGGTAATGTTATTGTTACACAGCATAGTGACAGAGGATTTATACGGTTTATCAACTATCAGGGAGGGGAGCAGGTAGCGTAAACGGTATGTATGGTGCAGAAGACATGATATTAGATAGTGATTGTATAAAAAGCAGGAGGAGCGGCTATGAAAGTAAAACTGAAATTTGAAGATATACTGGCCATTATTGCCTATGCACAGGTGTTATCGGTGTTTTATTCCATTGAAGATGTATAAAACACACCACACATTATGTATTCAGGGATATCAATCGCTGTAAGTATATATTTCCTGCAAGATGATTCCCTATCAGTTTCCTCATTTTATCATGACTATCGGTACTATTTTTTATTATTTTTGCTTGACAAATAAAGTTAACACTGTTAATATAACGCTGTTAATTAAATAAGGGAAAATATTAATGCCACGAATTGCACGCAACACAGAAGAAGTTGATAGTGTTAAACAGCAGATACTTGATGCCGCAGTTAAGATTATCAGTAACAATGGATTTTCAAAACTCAGCATGCGGAGGATTGCAGCACAGTTAGGGGTCAGTGCTACAACCATCTACAACTATTATACCAGTAAGGACGAACTCTACTTTTATATACGCATTAAGGGCTTTGAACGGCTGTTTGAATATTTTGAAAAAGCATATGATATACCGGTTTCTACCCGTGAAAAGTTTATAGGTATTATACATGGCTATGTTGATTTTGGTTTAACCTATCCTGATTATTATGAGATAATGTTTTTAAACCGAAATGTGCCAAAGTTTATGGATTGTGTTGACACACCGCTTGAGGCAGTTGCAACTAAAGAAAAAGCAGTGGCATTGAAGCCTTTCATCTTTACAGTAGAAAAGTTACAGCATCATCTGGACATTGAACCAAAGCTGGCGTACGAATTGGCAATGCAATTATGGGTTGAGTTAAACGGACTGGTAAGTTTATGCATCAGCAGGCTCCTCAGAGAAGTAAATGAAAAGCAGCAGCGTTTTGTCGATAGTTATCTGGATACAATTGTATGCCGGTATTTGCCTGTTGATATGGAATAAGTATTTTCCAATGAATCATTTTTTATTGAAATTCACAATTGAAAAGGATTTGGTCGATCAAATAAATAAAATGAAAATAGCAAGTAACAGGCATCGTGATCGTGAACCATAGGATTACTCCATTCTTGATTCAGGACATCTGATGATTGTTTGGATTTCTGATTAAATCCGGAATGCTGTCAGCAAACAATTCTATTTTCACAGGGGTAAGTTATGTTACTATATACAGCTCAAAGCAATTCAGGTAAAGGAACCAATCTTATTATAATCTCGTTTTTAAAATTCATTGCTTTCAATTTCAATAAACGTAAATCCCTCAATCGCTATCTTAAAACTAAAGACGGGTGGCTTAATTTTAGCATTGGTCTGAAAACTGAAGACAATTCTTTGCAGTATGGGATTTCTTTTTTTGAGGGGAAAGTTACCGTTACAAGAGCTATCGCACATGATGCAAAAGCTGTTATGATTTTTAAAAATGATGAAGCTGCACGACGGTTGCTTTTAGGTACTCCTACTGATATTATCTACATGCTTTTGAAAAGCGATGTGCGTATTGATGGCAGTGTCAGCTATGCAAATATATTTTCTTTTTTTATTTCGGTGTTGTTTCATGGTATTCAAAAACGTGCAATGAAAGCTGAACGAAATAAAGATGATAAAACAGTTAAACGGCAGCAACCAAAACAAGATAAGCAATTAAGTGATGAAATTAGAAAGCGCAGGAAAGAACGATTGCAGGGCAGTCGCGATGATGCAAATGTTTTGTTTCTTGATGATCCATATTTATCGCAGTATAGTGTTGATGACTTCCCGCGGTTACAACTATTTTTGGATGATCATCTGACAAAAAAACCGGCAGTGTGCGGTGAGCGTGCATATCTTTTAACACAATGGTATCGGGAAAATGGATTTGAGAAGGATTCATCCGGTAACAAGTGGGACCCGATTGTGCGCAACGCATTGGCGTACAAATACATGATGGAAAACCGAAAGTCAATAATTAACACTGACTCGCTCCTTGCGGGTACTACCACCAGCAAGCCCATTGGCTGTCCCGTATATCCTGATGGAAGCGGCATTATGATATGGAATGAGCTTTTGACGATACCGTACCGTACTTACAATCCGTTTGATATTGATGACCAAACACGTGAAGTTTTACACTTTGATGTTTTTCCGTTCTGGTTACATCGTAATGTCAGGGAGTGGGTGCGCGACAAATATAATAATCCGTTAAGTCAGCAGTTAGATGAACGATATGCGCTGTATTTCAACTGGAAGCAGGCAACCATATCACATACCATTCCAAACTTTCCCAAAGTTATGGCTATGGGTACTCTGGGAATGATACAGGAAATACATGAAGAGCTGAATAAAGGGTGTGGTGAGGAAAAACAAAATTGTTTAACGGCAATGATTCTGTGTCTGGAAGGTATCAATGCGTATGCACAAAACCTTTCAAAACAAGCCATGGGCGATAGTAACCGGGAACAGAATCCTCAGCGTAAACAAGAACTTTTGACAATAGCGGATATTTGCAGTCGGATACCCATGCATGGAGCACAAACGCTGCATGAAGCAGTTATGGCAGTATGGATTATATGGATTGCATTGCACATGGAGAGTATGAATGCAGGGCTATCGCTTGGAAGGCTTGACCAGTGGCTGCAACCATACTTCGTAAACGATATGAAAAACATCCCGCTTGAAAAGCGCGATGAATACATAAAATTTGCCCTTGAGCTTATTGGTGATTTTTACATGCGATGCACCGACCATTTTCCGCTTACCCCCGATTTAGCCAATTTTTATTTTGGCGGCAGTTCTTCCGATCAGGCTATCACGCTGGGTGGTATAACACCGGATGGCAAAGATGCAGTCTGTGATATGACCTACATCTTTTTAAAGGTAACTGAAATGCTCTCAGTTCGTGATCCCAACGTCAACGCGCGCTACATGCCGGGTGTTAACAGTGACACCTATTTAAAGCGTTTATGCGAGGTAAATTTAATAACCGCTGCTACACCATCAATGCACAGCGACGCTGCTATCATCAAGGCTCTGACCCCCATGGGATATGATATTAACGATATACGAGACTGGTCGGCAACCGGATGTGTTGAACCAACACTATCGCACAAACACTTTGGACACACCAACATGCAGATGATGAATATGGTGGCAGCACTGGAGATGGCTCTTAACAACGGCTACCACCCTCTTACAAAGCTTGACGTTGGGCCAAAGACAGGAAGAGTAGAGGATGGAGTATTTACAACTTTTGATACGTTCTTTAATGCGTTTACACAACAGTTTGCGTTTTTAGTTGACCAATCTATCGACTACAATAATAAGTTAGCAGAAGCCCACCAATTAATACGCCCAACACCTCTGCTTTCTGCATTTATTGAAGGCTGTTTGGAAAAGGGTAAGGATGTTACAAAAGGTGGGGCGCGGTATAACAGCTCGGGTACGGCTATTATCGGGCTTGCAGATGTTACCGATTCCATGATGGCAATTAAAAAGCTGGTATATGATGAAAAACGATACTCGTTTGCTGATATAAAAAAAGCTGTTGATAGTAATTTTGCACAGGATGTTGTACTGCTTTCGCTGGTGCATAAAAAAATTCCTCTTTTTGGCTCGGCAAGTGATGAAGCAGTGGCTATGGCTAACAGGATTACTACATGGGCACATGATCATTATTCAAAAATGCCTCATTACCGTGGAGGAACATATGCAACCGGATTTTGGTCCATGTCAAATCACGTTGCGTTTGGTACGCTTACCGGTGCGCTGCCGTCGGGGAGATTAGCGGGCAAGCCGTTTACACCGGGATTAACTCCTCAGCCATTTGCTTCAAAAAATCTGCTTGATAATATTCGGGATGTTGCACGGCTCAATCCTGAAAATTGTAACAACAATATTGCGTTTAACGTGAAGGTTGTACCCTCTGCAATTGAATCGCGCCAGAAGACAGTGAATGACATGTTTTCATACGTGAAAACCTATTTTGAATTAGGCGGCATGCAGATGCAAATGAATGTTGTTACATCGGCTGTGCTGCGCGATGCAATGGCTCATCCCGAGAACTATCGCAACCTGATTGTGCGTATTTCAGGATACAATGCCTATTTTGTGACATTGAACCGTCAGATGCAGCTTGAACTTATTGAAAGGGCTGAATATGGTATATGAACAAAGCGCTGATACTTGCTATCAAAGGAAATTCACTGGACGATGGACCCGGCATACGAACCGTTGTTTTTTTTAAAGGCTGTCCGCTCAACTGCGTGTGGTGTCATAATCCCGAAAGCAAGCGGGCAGTAGTGGAATTATCATGGGATCAAAATGAATGTATTGGGTGCCTTACCTGCACAACTGTTTGCCATGTTAATGCAATCAGCAAAAACAATACATTTTTCATAAACAGGGATACATGTACACTTTGTTTTCAATGTGTTGAAGTATGCCCTTCTGGTGCAATGGCAGGTGTAGGGAAATATATGGATGTAAATGGAGTCGTAAATGAAATAATAAAGGATAAACCTTTTTTTGATACATCAGGTGGCGGGGTTACGCTATCGGGCGGGGAACCAACAGTATATATGCAATTTGCATCTGAATTGTTGAAAGCATTAAAGAAAATAAAAATTCATACACTCATTGAAACAGGCGGTTATTTCAACTGGGATGAATTTGAAGCCAATATAGCACCATATTGCGATATGGTGTATTATGATATCAAGCTTATTGATGATGATGAGCATAAAAAATATTGTGGCGTTTCAAATGTAAAAATTTTACAAAATTTTAAAAATCTTGTTGAACTGTCACAAAAAAATACTATTCAGTTAATGCCACGTATACCACTTGTCCCGGAAATAACGGCAACAAAGCATAATATAGAAGGTATTGCACAATTTTTAAGTGAATGCGGAGTTAACCATGTCCAACTGCTGCGCTACAATCCATTGTGGCCCGAAAAATGCAAAAAAATCGGAATATCCCCTGAATTAATTGATAAAAAGCTAACACAGTGGATGAGCGCGGAAGAATATGAGCAGTGTAGACAGGTTGCCTGTAAAAACGGGATGCAGATGTGAATTGCCGTATCTGCAATAGTGTCACCCCTCACGGGTTTTTCTCACATTTCGTCATTCCGGACTTGACCCGGAATCTATTGTTACAAGGGTTTCTGAAACACTTTCAGGATGACGTTTATTCAATACGTTCAAATCTATTTGTCTTCAATGAACGGTATGCGGCTTCAATCAATGACAATTCCATGCGTATGCGTTTCCAGTTGGGTTCCCATTCTTTTTGTGTGCGATAGTTCTCGATAAATGATTGGTGCATGGCGCGAAAGCCTAAAAAATCGCGGAAAGAAAAATTCATTGCGAAGCGCTTCCCCTTAACAACAGTGAAGAGTCCGTTGCTTTCAAAGGTGATGCTGCCTTCCGTACCATATATTTTTGAAAGAGCAACACCTTTCAATGTATTGGGGACATACCACGAATGAAATAATGTTGCAAAACTACCGTTGCTACATTTAACTGTGATGTGGATGGTATCTTCAAAGGGTATAGTGGTTGGATACTGCATTTGGGGTTTTACTGCAATAACTTCTAACGGTTTTGCATTACTTAACGATACAAGCTCATTAACCCAGTGACAGCCGCCTTCTAACAGTGCACCACCACCCATAAGCCTGGCATCGGTGCGCCATCCAGAGATTATGTCATGGTTATGTTTGGTTAACCGCACATACAGTATTGTACCAATGGAGCCTTTTGCAATGTGCTTGTGGATTGTTTTTATAAATGGCTTAAAGTAGTAATTTTCGGCTACAGAAAAGCGGACGTTATTTTTGGTTACAGCTTTGATTATAGCATCAAATTCTTTGAGGTTTCGTGCTGCTGGCTTTTCTACTATAACATGTTTTTTGTTATTTGCAGCTAAGATTGCTAAATCCTTATGATATGCATGAGGTGTTGTAATAAATGCAATATCATAATCTGATGCTGCTGCCTCTTCATAGCTTTTAAATGCTGTTCCGTTAAAAATACTTGCATATTCTAATGCATCCTGTTGGTACAGACTTGAAAAGCCAAGTGTAATGCCGGGGTATAGTTTGCGCAATAGTTTAGCATGACGTTTTGCAATATATCCGCATCCAAAGAAACAGATTGATGGAAGCTGTGCCATGATGTTATCCCCTTGATTGTAAAATAATATCTGCCACTCGCAGTGCATTCGCGGCTATTGTTAAGCTGGGATTAACAGAACCTCCCGTTGGCAGGGCGCTTGCGTCGGTTATATAGCAGTTTTCAATATCCCATAATCTGCATTCTGGATTAATGGCTGAAAGGTTTTTATTGTTTCCCATTCTGCATGTTCCCAATGCGTGGGAAAAGGTAACAATAGGCATGGTATAAAAAAACAATGCACCAGCTTTGCGTAATATACGCTTTGCCTGTTTGTATAATGCAGTTCGTGCCTGAATATCTCGACTATGATAACGATGGTATATCATAACCTGTGGCATACCAAATATATCCTTGGGGTCAGAGCAATAGATTCTGTTGGTAAACTGTGGAATATCTTCCGCTATGACAAGCTGGTTTATAAGAAATTGTGAAAATGTTGCTGCAATATTTTTTAATCCAAACGGTGCATTGGCTTTTATCACGCCTTTGCCGGGGGTGGCGATATCCTGTATGATACCCCAGTTACCTTTTGGCAACATTTTACCGGAACTATCGCCAAAATAAAAATCAGAAATTGCAATGCGCTTTGCCAGTGTATTATCAGGATTTGCAATGTAGGGGACAACACCGCTAACGACGCCGTTGATATGACGCATAAGGTTGTGCCCAATTTGGTTTGTATTTGGATAACCTGTAATTCCAGATGCCAGCAATAAATGAGGTGTTGCAACGGGCCCTGAAGCTATTATCAAATACTTGCACTTTATGGTCATGACCTCATGTGTTTGCTGATTGATAACATCAACCGATTGGACTTTACTCTTTATAAAGTTAATCTTTATTGCACGGTGATTATCCAGTACTTGAGCGCCATACTGCATTGCTCGGGGAAGAACGCTTACCGAGAGGTCATTCTTTGCCTGTATTTTGCAAAGATAGTGATCGCAGGTATTGCACAGTATACATGTATGGTTGTTGCACACGCCGCTAAAATTAATTGCCATGGGGATATAAAAAGGATGCATCCCTAACGATGTTGCAGCATCCCACACCTTTTGCGAGGGGCGTGAAAGGTTTAATGGTGGTTGCTGCGGATAGTCCTTTGTACGGGGTGGCTCTGTTATATCCTGTCCCTGTATGCCTGCTACGCATTGTAGTTTTTCTGCTTTATCATAGTATGGGGCCAATGTATTGTACCTAAATGGCCATGCCAGCTCTGCACTGCGTTTATCAGAATCAGGTGCTGGTGGTCCTTCAAAGTCTTCATTGCGCATTCTGAATGCTGCGGCTCCATAGAAGGTACTCATGCCTCCTACCGTGTCATCAGGCCAGTCATATTCTATTGTGCCATGTTGGTCCACTGCATACGGTGTATGCCCACGATATAACGGTTTTTGCTGCAGATGCAGTGCATATTCATCCCAGCAGGTGTCATCGCGCTTTGCCCATACTCCACGCTCAATAACAATGACCTGTTTTCCAGCTTTTGCTAATGCATACGCTGCAAATGAACCTCCAAAGCCACTGCCAATGATTACATATTCATACGAAGATTTTATTGTTTTCATTTCAGGTTAATTTACGGTAACTATCGCCCTAAGAAATAAATGGCCATATACTGAGCTGATACATGCGCACAAATAAAAACACAAATGCGCCACCTTCTAATATCCATGTCCATGCCTGTACATAGGTGCCAATGAGAGCATCCCATCCTGAATGGCCGGTATCCGCCCACAGGTTGATGGTAAAGCGTTTTTTGGTAAACGGCATAAGCAGCGGCAGCCCAACACTGCTTGGCATATCGGCTAAATAATGAACAATAAGGCTAACCAGCGAAAGCATTGCCCATGCACTGTTAAATGGCAAAAGAAGTAAAAAAACCGCAATAGCAAAAACAAGTGAGTGTGACCATGTACAGTGGAATGAATCTTTTGCCCAGCCTAATTTAATGGGAATAACATCCAGATTGGGTAACCAGTGAGAAGCAAATGCTACCAGTATACTTTCTAATGAAAATGCCTGCATGGTGCCACCGGTAATCTGCGGCGCATACGATGAAATAATAAATGATACGGCAACATGACCTAATTGCATGTGTTCCTCCAGCAACAATAAGATAGTAGCGTCAAATGTATTGTGTATGAACGATGTATGTTGCATCCATTGTGACATCGTGTGTTACCATAATATCCTGACACATGTTTTTAATCCTTACCATGTTTCATGATGACTTTACGTTGTTTCCAAATTGTTATTGAGTATGTAACTGTATACAATCCTGTAATTCCTTGATTGAATACAAAAAATTATTTGTGTCCGATAGCTCATGGAAAAAATAATCAGGGTTATGCTGAAGCAGGGTTTCAGCATCAGTCCAGCCTGTTGCAACAGCTACTGTTGTAGCTCCTGATGTTTTACCGCATTCAATGTCATAGATGGTATCACCAATGATTATTAAATCCTCGGTTGTAAAAACAGTACCGGTAACAGCCTGTAGACGTTGTAGTGCAACAAATGGCATTTCATTGCGGATGTATGTATCATCAGCAAAAACGCCCATAGTAAAATAATGAAAGATATCAAAGTAATTTAATTTTATCATAGCTCCTTTATAAAAATTTCCTGTTAAAAGTCCTATGATGAGGTTGTCATACTTTTTCAACGTATGTAACAATTCCTGTATACCAGGAAGCAAAACTGCGTCTGACTGTGGCATGGTTTGTTGTAACAAATCAAAGTAAAGGGTTTTATAATCTTCCATCCGTTCGAAGATGGTATCCTGGTTTATACCATGTGGCGTCAACGATTGCATCAGTATCAACGGATCGGTTTTCCCCTGAAAGTCAACGGTATCCATATCACCTGCAGTACCATATACTGTGATGGCAGCCTGAACCATTGCCTTTTTCCCGGCACCGTGTGTACGGATTAGCGTTCCATCTATATCAAAGAGTATTGCTTTTATGACTTTTTCTCCTGGTAAAAATTTATCTTCAGAAAGCGCTCTCGTGCTTCACGGGGGGCGGGATCAAAAAGCATGGCAATCCCCAATCCCGGTAACAATGAAAGAACGTAAAGCCATATTGCTAAACGTATGGTAAATGGACGTGCCGGGATTTCAAATAGTAAAACAATAATTATGGCAATGATCATTGCAAAAAGAATACTTAATTGGGTCGTTCGTGGTAACATAGTGTGTCCCTTATTTGTGATGATAGTTTCAATGTTGGTAACATTAAAAGTTTATAGCACATAAAATCAATAAAAAAATATATAGGAAGGCTCTGACCCCATTTTTTGTTTTCGCTGTGACCACCGTGTCACTGTGTGCATCTGGGCCCTTATTATATGCTCAATCAAAAATATATGCTCTGACCCCATTATTACCTGTACACTGTAAAATGTAAATTGTTAGATGTTTGTTGCTGATTATTTGTATGATATTATGGATTATGTTAATAATTTATAATGTTTCGTCTCGTAAAAAGGAAAAAATGTAGATGATA
>DCUV01000064.1 GCA_002328585.1 Spirochaetia bacterium UBA2205 | reverse complement strand
CAAAGCGCCTGAAACACCTTTGCAAACAGATCATCCTTTTTAATTTTTAATACATCAGTAAATACTTTGAGAGCTTTTTCGTAATTTTTCTGGTTAACATTAATAATGCCTATAAGCATTGCTGCAAAATAATTGTTTTTATTTATTTTTAGTGCAGTTGTACAGTCATCAAGCGCCTTTTTGTAATTTCCCAAAAAATAATGTGCCAATGCACGGTTATAATACATATAATCATTTTTCATCTTCAACTGTATAACAATACTAAAATATTCAATTGCTGATGCAAAATCATTTAATTGCATAGTACTGAGGGCACATAGATAATACCCCTGAGCAAAATTTGGTTTGTGCTCTACAACCTTTTTGCTCCAGTTTAGTGCGTTTGAATAATCAAGTATCTGATAATAGACACTGGCTATATTATATTCTATAAATGCGTTATAGGTATTGTTACTGTTTGCCTCAAGAAAGAATTGTAATGCTGTAGCCCATTGACCACGCAATGCATGGATATATCCTGCAGCATTTTGCGCACGTGAAAATTGTGGTTCCATTGCCAGTGAAATAAAAAGTTCTTTTAATCCATCATCATATTTTTTTTTATTAATCAATGTTATTGCTTTAAAATAAAAAATTTCTTTTGTTGGTGGGAATTCTTTCATAAAATTATTGATATGCTTTTCCATTAAACCATAGTAGCCATTTAAATACAATGTATTGATAGTAGCCAGAAGATCATACATGGCAATATAATCAATGGGATGTTCACCTTCATTATGGTGATATAACAGCACCGCATCACGTCGCGAAGATGCAAAATCCTGAGATTGAACAAGAAGTAATAAAAAAATAGTAATAATTAATTTCTTCATGTACACCTTTTTATATTAAAAAGGCTGCGCGCTGCACAGCCTTTTTTATCAATGCTCTGCATACATTATATAAAAATCTGGCACTGAATAGTTATCCTCTTGTTTTTATAATCATCCGCCTCATCCTTCAATTCCTGAGCATATTCTACCTTAACGTTGGCGCTATGCCCTTTTAAGTAATAGTTCAATCCACCAGCAATCTCGGACACCTTATTTTTGTCACCTGCTAATGATTCGGTATCTTTATAATAAAAACGAGCAACTGGCTGCCATGTGCTATTGATCAAGAAACCACCTTCTGCAAAAAACATCTTTGCTTTTTCAGCACCTTGAGTACCGGCTGTGGCAGGGTCTATATCAAAAAAAGGGCTATTTTTTACATATACATACGCTGCCTGCAGTGTTAACGCATTGTTGGTACCAATAGGATGATCAAAATAGGCATCAACTGTCCATGCATAATAACTTTTGGCATCACTGCCGTCATCATAAGCATCAGGCTGATAATCCAATCCAGCGCCAAAACTTATAACACTTTTTTTACCTAGATAGTTGCCACTATAAAAGAAGCCATCCTCGGCATCTTTAAGATTAAACTGAATACGTCCGGTAATTCGTGGCATGTCATCTTCATTAACAACTGTGTTTGTCGTTGTATCTAATTTTCTATCCTGTCCATCCCATGCTCCAACTCGGTAATCCACTAATCCATTGAAAAGTAGCCCTCTAAATTCAACACCAGTATCACGCCACACATTGCTGCCAACAGGGACAACGGCTGCAGTATAATCGGCACACAAAAGCGTTGCGGCTGACTGACGGTCATGATGCATGAATGGCAGCAGTATATGACCAAACGCTATCTTCAGCTCTTTTGCTATAGTAAAATCAATATAGGCATCCTGGGTGTATAAATTTTTTGACTCATTACCCTCCTGGTTAGGAGCATCGGTTTCCATAAAAAACTCAACATTCTGAGCAGCCTGCCCTTTCACAATGATACGCGAGCGTCGTAACTTTGTATCTTTTGACCAGTATTCCTCATCGCCAGTGGATGTGGTGCCTTCCTGTTGTAATGAATATGCCTGCACCTGTAACAGATAGTGGAGCTCTATAAACTGATCATCCCCCAACGTTAGTTTAGCAATGCTATCTGCAGCCAACAACGGTGCGGCTACTCCAACAACCATAACAATCGCAACTAAAAATTTTAAAAAACGCATACAATGATCCTCCTTAAAAATTTTATAGATTTTTTGTAAAAACATTGGTAAACATAATGATTTTTGCTTTTGTATTTCACAGGGATATTTTTTCAATGATTTTTTGTGTTTTTTGATGTTGTAGACACTTTTGTTACACCTTCATAATCTCAATCTCAACGGTTGTAGCAGTAGTCTATAGAGCAAATTATGCTCATACATCTATGGAAGCTGTTTTTGAGGCATTCCTTATTGGTACTGTAATGCCCTCTTTGCCTGTTCATTGAGCCAAAATATTGTTGTATTTTAGGAGTAAACAATATACTACTGTGGTTTTGTTATCCATACTGTTGCTGGGAGGTTTTTCTATGAGGTTTGCATATCATTTCAAAAAACGGCATCTTTTTTATCTTTTCCTGTTATTGATAGCTGCATACTACATAATGGCAACGCATCCCCTGGGAACGTATAATGCCTATCCCGAAAAACTATCGCCCAGAGAAAAGGGGAGCTTCCTCTCTACATTGCCGCTTGATACCAGAAGCCCCTGGCCAAAATTCAGGGCTAACGGACTGCAAAACGGCAGAACTACTGTGCAATCAAAGGCATCCATGTTGCAACCATGGGAATTTAAAACAGGCAAAGGTATTTTCAGCTCGCCTGTTGTTGATGAAGATGGCACCGTGTATATAGGTTCGGCTGATCATTATTTTTATGCAATTAAGCAAAATGGTTCATTGAAGTGGAAATGTAAAACCAATGAGATTATTGACTCATCTGCTCTTCTGGACAACAGGGGTTTTGTGTATGTTGGTTCGGGCGATAGTTATGTTTATTGTATCAACCGTGAAACAGGCAGGATTGTCTGGAAATCAAAGGCACATGCGGTACAGGAAGTTCAGCAACAATTTAAGATCAAGACCTATAATGTTAACTGGTTTGAAGGAAACATTGGCATGCTTCCCGACGGCAGCATTATTGCTCCCAACGACAACTACCTGGTGTACGAACTTGACAGAGCAACAGGACAAAGAAAAACACAGTACATAGCCAATGAGATGATATGGTCGCTCCCTGCTGTGAACACAAAAACAGAAAGACTTTTCTTTGGCACGCAGTTTATGGCACTGAAGAATATCTATTGCTATAACTATCGGACAAAAGAATTGGAATGGACCAACGGTGGCTGGGGTTCCAACGCTGCTTCACCACTTTTAACCAACAGTGCTGAAAATGGTCTGGTGATAGTTGGTGGTTATGATGGCTATGTGCGAGCGTATGCACAGGATAGTGGAAAACAGCTATGGAAAACCGGACTGAGGGATCACATATATGCAAGCCCTGCTCAGCTTTCAAATGGTTTGATACTACAGCCATCAGCAGACGGCACTATCTATGCACTTAATCCTGATAATGGTTCTATTGTGTGGGCTTATGATACTCTTGAACCAATCCGTTCATCGCCTGCAATTGACGGCAATGATTTGATATATGTTGGTTCCGGTGATGGCAGATTGTATTGCTTACATCCGGATGGCACATTGCGCTGGTCATATCTATGCATTGATGAAGACAGAAATGACTTAAACAGCTCACCTGCTTTAGGCAACGAAGGCATCTACATTGGTGGTGAAAATGGGAGTGTCTTCTTTGTTCCCTATGATTATCCAGTGCATAATAAAAGCAGGGATAAGCGGTGTATGGTAATGCAAGGGGAAATGCTTCCGGATGAAGGTGCATATCTTGTGTACACAAATAATTTTGGAAAACTTTTTAAACAGCCACCAGCAATGATTGATGTCAATCAACCGTTAGCATTTACACTATTTATTCGGCACAATGGCAACACAATAAAATCAGCCATTGACCGTGATACGCTTGATATAAAAGTTACGGGAAATCCTTTATTTAAGGTTTTTGTTTCTGCCAACAAGCAGTTTTTTGTCCTTGTGCCACAGGAGGTGTGGAGCGGGAAAAAAACCAGCACTATGAGTGTGCGCATAAAAGGAAACTATTTAAGCAATATGCGCAGGTTTGGTCTTAAATTCTTTGGTGGTTCCAGAGGCGGAAATTTTGATGTAACCTATTCTTTTGCCATAGCTCCTCACACTGGTACAATGCCGTATACAATACCGCTTAAAGCAGGCAATAAACAAACGGTATTTGAATTGAAACGGCTTTCAGCACCCAATCCAACCATGCTTCCTTCATGGAATCAGATTGGTTTTGATTCATTGCACTATATAGGCGGGATTGTTTGCAATAGTAGCAATGCTATGATTGTCTGGGTAATTGGTGGGAAGCTTAACGATGGTAAAACCGTCGTTGATCCAGCGCTTGAGGTGCGATATCCGCTGTATCTTTTATACGATAATGGTCTCTTAACACTGTACAACTATGATGGCTTTAAAATCAATTTCATAGGCTCATGGGATATGCCATTTGGACAATACAGGCTTTCCACAAAAGTTGATCCCATTACCGGAGCTATCGCCAAAGCACCTGAACTTTTTGCCATTGCATTGGGTGATGAGATTCAATTTTATGGCAGATTTTTAAAACTCATGGGGATGACCGAATTTGACACCGGCCACATGACGGTATTTGGCGGATTGAACATGAACCTGCATACGAGCGGTATAGCCTGTATGCCGCACGGTGTTGGAACAATCTCCTTTGAAGCAGGCAAAACTTTTGTGAAAGCTCAATTTAAAAATTCGATGCTATTGAAGGATAATCATATTTACAGCATCATGTTGCAGCACAGTACAACAGGGAAACCATTACCATTATACTATACAAAACGAACGACAGTAACCGCAATCGATAATCACGTGACTGAAGTAGCCATAGAATTTGATAAGGGTGAAGTAAAAGGGAAGGTTAATGCTTATTGTATTGTTGATACCTATCCAGTTGCAATGGCAGAGCTTGTCATTCAATAATCATATCATTGCCATATAATAGGCATATTTAATCAACCCCACATGGTTGGTAATGCCGAGCTTTGCCATGATATTTGATTTATGATTGCGAACAGTTTTTTCACTGATTCCAAGCTTGTCTGCTATTTGTCTGGTTGAATATTCCCTGGCAATAAGCTCCAGTATTTCCTTTTCCCTTTTTGACAATGCGCAAAGGCGTTTTGAGGTTTTACTATTTATGATAATACCTTCCAGTACATCATCAGGTAATTGTGGTGCATAAAAATTGTTGTGGACCATAACGTGGAAAATAGCTGCGACAAGATGTGATACCGCTATAGATTTGGATAAAAATGCCGATGCACCTGATGCTAATGCAGTTGCCGCTAATGTCTCATTAAAGTATCCCGATAAAATGATTATTTTGAGATTTGGTAAAAGTTTTTTTAGGGTTTTACTTGCTTCAATGCCATTTTCATTTTGCAGACGTACATCAACAATACATACATCCGGCATTGCAGATTGTATAATACTGAGTGAAGAAGAAATATTTGCTGAAGCACCTGCAATCTGGAAATTATCAATTAATTGCAAGCTTTGAGACAGGGTATCTCTCACAAGGTCCTCATCCTCAACAATAAAAACCTTCACAAGTTCCGGTAGAATTGCCATATACTATTCCTATTTTTTTTGTGACTTTAATTGTACAATATATACAAAAATAGTCAATAGGCAAATATCCCAATATATAATTTATTGTTGTATATATACCATTGTTGAAATAGATATTATACCATTTGCACAATAATCACATTATAGCCACTTAAATACATTATTTTTTTATTATTACAGCAATTATAACATCAATTATCTTTGAAAAGTAGCGGGGAAAAAAAATAGTATTGTGATACTCACTACTACAATAGAGTACAACAGCACTGTTATGACGTGCAGTATAGAGGTTGAACAATGAACATAAAAGATATTTTTTTTTAAAAAACCTATGATAATAATCCATTAAAGAAATAAAATGACGAAACACAACTGTCAAAAAATCAGCAATCTGAAAGGTATCCGCAAAAAATAAAAGGTAATTTGTACTGGGCTGTTGCAAAAGGTGCTGCAATTTTATACTACCATTAAGAAGAACTATCCATTATTTAATGTAATAAAATTTAAATATTTGCAAGCGATGGCTGAAACAACATCACATTAAAAGAAAGAGGGGGCAATGCGCTCCCCTCTTTTTTGCCTCTATATAGTGATATTCTTTATCGCTCCACTGTTACTGCACAACCCTGTCCGCCACCTATACATAATGTTGCTATGCCTTTTCTGGCATCACGTTTTATCATTTCATGAATCAGTGTTGTTAATATTCGTGCACCCGATGCACCAATGGGATGTCCTATTGCGATAGCTCCTCCATTAACATTGACTCTTGATATATCCCATCCCATCTCTTTATTAACAACCACAGCCTGAGATGCAAAAGCCTCATTTGCTTCAATTAAATCTAAATCCTGCACTTTCCATCCTGCTTTTGCAAGAGCTTTTCTGCTTGCAGGTATTGGACCGGTCCCCATGATTGCAGGATCAACACCTGCTGACGCGTACGATGCAATACGACATAAAGGCTTAATCCCCAGCTCTTTTGCTTTATCTGCTGACATGACTACTGCAGCCGCTGCGCCATCGTTAATCCCGCTTGCGTTCCCTGCGGTTACCATACCATCCTTTTTAAATGATGGCTTTAATTTTGATAATGCTTCCAGTGTTGTTCCAAAGCGGGGATGTTCATCAGTATCAAAAATTTTTTCTCCTTTTTTATCCTTTATTACAACAGGGACTATCTCATCTTTAAACCTGCCGGATTTAATAGCAGCCTCTGCCTTTGTCTGGCTTGCCAGTGAAAATTGATCTAATTCCTCACGAGTTAGCTTCCAGCGCTCTGCTACATTTTCTGCTGTTATCCCCATATGATATTGATTAAATGCATCCCATAAACCATCTTTTATCATGATATCAACTATTTTATCGTCACCCATTCTAAATCCCCACCGTGCTTTTGGTAAAGCAAACGGAGAAGCGCTCATATTTTCTATCCCACCGGCAACAATAATTTCTGCATCGCCTGCTTTAATAATCTGAGCAGCCATACTGATGGATCTAAGCCCGGAAGCGCATACCTTATTGATAGTCATTGCCGGCACTTCATGAGGTATACCAGCATAGATCAATACCTGCCTGGCTGTATTCTGTCCCAAACCTGCCTGTAACACATTTCCCAGTATAACATTCTCTACCTGTTGAGATGCCAAACCAGCTCGTTTTAAAGCTTCCCTGACTACAATCACCCCCAGATCAACTGCCGAAACATCCTTCAATGCTCCGCCAAAAGTACCCACCGGAGTTCGCACTATTGACGCTATTACAACATCCTTCATAAAGACCTCTCATTATTAAAAATTTTTCATATTAATTATTATAAAATCATTATAACAATCTGTACATTTGATGTAATGCTAATAAATTGTTACTTTGTTGTAAAGAAAAAATAATATTTATTGACAATACTATGACATGCGTATAGAGTAAGTACTCACTTTTTGTATTTTTTACTGCATCTATACCGTAGTGTCTGTGTACTTGCATAATAGCAGGTCATGGCTGCCGATTACTATTCTCAATGCCATGAGTTGTGCAATTTTTTTACAGGAACTATCGCCATGAAAATACTTAAAATTTTTGGTCTGTTTTTATTGATTGTTATTGTCATAACAACACTCATCATAGCATTATGGTTTATACGTCCCAACGCCTCAGAGGTAAAACATCCTCTTGCACTTGAAATATGGGATGCTATCAATGATGGAATGCATAACTCCAATACCGATATGACCTTCTTCAATAATTATTTTTATCTTGTTCATGCATCATCCCCTTACCATTTTGCAACACCTGAATGTAAACTGGTTGTATGGCGTTCACAGGATTGCAAACAATGGGAAAAGCTATCTACCGTTCAGATACCAGGCGAGGATATTCGTGACCCAAAATTTTTAGTCATTGGTAATAGACTCATTTTATTTGTGCTGAAAAGTATTGAGTTTACTGCCGAGCCTTACTCAACTGCATATCTTGTTACAAACGATGGCATACACTGGAGCAAATTAAAAGTAATAGGCAACCATGGATGGCTTTTCTGGCGACCAAAAACATTTGATGGCATAACATGGTATGTACCTGCCTACTGGCATGAACACGGCAAGGCGATGCTATTTAAATCAACCGATGGCATTAACTGGCAACCTGTTTCAATTATCCATGCAGGTTCACGATGTGATGAAACAGCCATTGAATTTTTCCCGGATGGCACAATGATCAGCACTCAGCGTTTAGAATACTCAGATAGCTGGCTTGGTGATAAACGTGCATCAACAGGCATAAAAACAGCTAAACCACCCTATACACAGTGGACCGGTATTGAAGATTACAGCACACGGCTTGATGGCCCTGCACTGTTTTCCTACCATGGGAAGGTATACGCAATGGGGCGAAAGCATCCCTATAAACCCGGAATAGTAAATAAATATGGAAGCATACTGGCAAAGAAAAGAACCGCTCTCTGGCTGGTAACGCCACAGCGGCTTGTATGGCTTTCAGATGTCCCCAGTGCGGGTGATACAGGTTATGCTGGTTATGTCAAACAAGGGGATACCCTGTATTTTAGCTATTACACCAGTAATATCAATCACGATTATCCGTGGATTGTTGGGATGATAAAACAAAGCCCTATTATAATAGGTAAACTTGGATTACAATCATTGGAACAATTAGCCCTGTATGGGCGATAGTTACTTAAAATATAATCTGCGAGGTGTTAATCATGAATAGAGCAATAACAGGTTTCATAGTGATGGTTGCTATGATCGTGTCATTGCCATACGCAATGGCAGCCAAATTATCTGATGAAGACTTAGCAAAAAAGAAAGAAGGCTGGTACCCAACGGGCTTGCCTCTGGTAAATTATGATAGCGATAATGGCTTTGGATATGGAGTACGGGTGTATATGTATAATAATGGCAGCAGGGATGAAGAAAATTTTGCCTATGCACCCTATAAAATGCAGTTGTATGGTCAATTTTATCAAACAACCAATGGCTATCAGTACCATGAGGTCAACCTGGATATGCCATATATCATGGGCACAAAATTCAGGATAATAACCTCAGTTGCCTATGATAAAAAGATTAATGCAAACTTCTTTGGCATTGGCGCTGATACTGCAAAGGAAAAATTAGCTATGGATACCAATAGTGATGGAATTATAGATGAGGAATTTGATAAATATGAGGATTATCTTGATTATGC
>DCUV01000057.1 GCA_002328585.1 Spirochaetia bacterium UBA2205 | reverse complement strand
TCCCTTTATTTTATGGGACAGCAGTAATTAATTATATATATATTTTGAGAACACGGGATGTCGTAATGCTGCTAAATTTACAATATAGCTTGCCATTGCACCATACGACATACCGGCAACTTCGCCTGCATATATTGAGGAAGTATCAGGGCTAAAATCAGGATTGGGATTGACATCTATTATATAAAACGTGTCATTTTTTTCACGGATATCTATTCGTGCATAATCTCTGCAACCCAGTGCTTTATATGCTTCTATGGCTATAGCATTTAATGTATCAAGTTGCGATTGATTAAGTTTAGCAGGAATTGTGACGCTTATATTTTCATAATGAGATGATCCTGGCACAAATTTAGAACTGTATGTGCAGATATGTTGTTTAATATCAGTAAATGAACTAAAATCAAATTCTGCTGCAGGAAGAGTTTGTATCGTACCGTTACCCCATACTGTAACATGGAATTCACGACCATCAAGAAAATCCTCTACTATAACAGGTTGATTATAGGATTCCTTTATATAGTCATAACGTTGTTTCAATTCATTTTTATTGGTTACCACCGCATCTTCATTGATACCAATACTGCAGTGCTCAAATGCAAGTTTAACAATTGCAGGAAATTTATTCCATGAATCAAGATTATTATCATTTATGATACAGCCTGTAGGTGTAGGAATGTTTTTATACATAAGAATATTTTTTGTTAAAGCCTTATCCCAGCTTAAAGCTATAACGTTTGAAGAAGAACCGGTAAAAGTGAAATGGTGTTCCTCAAGAATGTGTGCAACTTTGCTTTCGCTATGATTTTGACCGGGCAATTCTTCGCACCAGTTAAATACAACATAATTATTATGATTAAATTTTGTAAGGAGTTCGCATAGTGATTCATTAAATACTGGTATATGAATAACAGGATGTCCTTCATGGTGTAATTCATTTGTTAGTTTTTCAGCCCCTAGAATAGCATATTGTTGTTCAGTCAGCTCCCAGCAAGGATCTATATTATAGAGCAGTAATACCGGTATATTTGTTTTTCTATCTTTATAGTTCATTATAACATTATGTAAGTAGTTGTTCCATTTTATTATTGTTGCTACTCTATTTGTTATATCGAAAATATATGGTCTTCAAAAAATAAATTTTTTACCAACTAATTAGTATACATATGGCAATGAAAAAAATTATTAGACACAATGTCAATAAAAATAGTTTCAAATGCGGTAAAAAACGTGGGTGCACTTTTTAATTTCTTCAATAATTAACGGAGTTATATCAATAGTGCATAGAAGGTAAATATATTCAAAATCATTCTATTAAATAAACAAGTATTATAAAATAATAATATTATGTCACAAAAAATATAATAAAGGAATTTTATAGTATGCCGATACACCTAATAGTAAATAATGTCAAGAGGATAAGCACAAAGTATGTTTGAATATAGTAAAATGATGCAGACCAACTATCTTTTAGAACAGGCAATGGATGTTGAATCAATGCGCCGCAAGATTATCGCAAATAATATTGCCAATGTTGATGTTCCCCATTTTAAGCGAAGTGAAGTTAATTTTGAAAGCGAATTGAAAAGGGCAATAGAACATAATATGGATCCCATGCAAAAGGTGAAAGCATTAAAAACTGATCCCCGTCATTTTGATTTTTTTGAACCAAAAAACATTAAAAGTGTAAAGTCAAGAATTAATGTAGATTATACTACTACGTATAGAAATGATGGAAACAATGTAGATGTAGAAAAAGAGATGGTTGATGCTGCAAAGAATCAGATGAGATACAATGCATATATTTCAAGTTTAAATGAAAATTATAAAATTATAAAGATGGTAATGAGAACTGTTTAGTGAGGGTTTGATATGGGTATGTTTGATAGTTTTAACATAGCATCAACAGGCTTGACTGCACAACGCCTGCGTATGGATGTTATAAGTAATAATATTGCCAATGCAACTACAACCCGGACCCCGGAGGGTGGTCCATTTAAACGTAAACGGGTGATATTTGCTCCAGTCAATATAAGGCCATTTTACAAATCGCCACTTGTGCCTAAAAGAATTGATCATGGAGAGCCTAAAGGTGTGCGGGTTGTGAAAATTGAAGATGATAATGCTGAATTCAGGCTGATATATGATCCAACACATCCCGATGCAATTAAGACCGGGCCAAAACAGGGGTATGTTGAAATGCCAAATGTTAATGTGGTCATGGAAATGACTGATTTAATCTCCGCATCGCGTTCATATGAAGCAAATGTCATGATGATTAATAATGCAAAATCCATGTTTTCAAAGGCGCTGGAAATTGGGAAAGGCGGTGTATAATCTTTACGAAAGGAGTTTAAGATATGTATTTTGAAAAAGGACATATAAGTGAAATTTGCTGTTCACATGAGCTATCGACCCCAATTACATTAAGCAGACGCAAAAAGGAATGGCTGCAGTTTGGTATTGGTGAGCGTCAGATTGTTGAATCAAGAATAATTTCAGGGAGTGTTAATTATGGTACAGGAAAGTAATTTTATAAGTAAATCAAATATTTTTTCAATGAAGACAACGCATCCTCTTCACTATGACAATAAACCAGGAAAAATTCAGGATGATGATGTTGCAGGTTCTTTTATGGATGCGTTGAAATCCGCATTGGGTAAGGTAAATGATTTACAGGTTGATGCAGAAGATTTGACACAACAGATGATTTATGAGCCTGAGTCTGTAGACATACATACAGTGATGATTGCTCAACAGAAAGCTGAGATTGCATTAAGCTTAACCAAAGCTGTCCGGGATGAAGCGATCAGGGCATACAGGGAACTCATTAATCTCAGATAATAGGTGATAACAGTGAATATAATAAAAAAAGTAGCAAATTTTAGTAAATTAATTGACTTTTTAATACTGATGTTTTATTATGTGTGAATGTTAATTGTATTATGTCACTTTGCAGTCAACTGCTATGTTGATGATGTTAATGCAGTAATAATCATTTTGTAATGTGAAGCATGGATGTTATGGGGCAAGGTGATGATATTTAATTAGTTGTGGGAGGGAAGAAGATATGGATTTATTTACCAAGATATTTCAACAATTGAAAGAGATTTATGCTAAATTAGATACAACAAAAAAAATTATTATTGGTGTGGTAACAGGAGTTCTTGTTATTGCATTTATTGTTTTATTCTCGGTGTCGTCACAGAAAGCAAATATAGTTTTATTCTCTGATCTCCCTTCTGATGAATTTGGGCAGGTAACAAAAAAATTAGAAGAAATGGGTTTCCACTATACAACATCAGGAACAACGACTATTCTGGTAGATCCCAACCAGCGTGAAGTTATTTTAACCCGTCTTGCACAGGAAAATATGATACCAAAGGGGATACCTGGCTGGAAACTTTTTGATATATCAAAATGGACCGAGACTGATAAAGAACTGAATGTTAAATATATGAGGGCATTGCGGGATGAAATTAAACGTCACATTGAATCATTAAAAAATATTGAAAAGGCTGACGTTGAAATAGCTATTACGGAAGATGAGCTTTTTACAGAAAAAGAAAATGCGTATACGGCTGCGGTTACTGTTTACCTTGCACCCGGGTATGATACTCTGTCTAAAAAAGAAATCAAAGGTATACAGTATTTGGTATCAAGAGCAGTTGGTACTAAATTAAAGCCGGAAAATGTATCAATAACAGATGAATATGGAAAAATAATTTCGGATTTTGATGACCAATTTGATAAGGCAAAAGAGGAATTTACCCTTCTTGAATATAGAAAAAAAATAGAAGAAAAAGCACGTGTCCAGATGTTAAAGGATATACGTTCGGGACTGGAAAAGATTTTTTCTTCTGATCGTATACAGATAGTAAGGCTTAACATGGATTTTAACTGGGATAAAATCCAGGAGGAACAGGAAGAATATACACCAATTGAGATGGAAAAGGATAATCCATTAACGCCGTATTCTGAACGAAAGGTTAAAGATGCTTTGACTATTTCAAAAAAGAGTACTAAAGAACATTTTCAAGGACACGGTTGGAATCCGGAAGGTCCTGCTGGAACAGAAGGTAATAAACCACCAGGATATAAAGCAAGTGATGATCAATTTTCGCAATATGATAAAGAAGAAAATGTTGAAAATAATGCTGTTAATAAAACTGTTCGTAAAATAGAGCGAGATCCTTATGACATTTCGGCAGTATCAGTTGCAATAGCTATTGATGGTTATCAGGATTTACCACGTCTTCCCGACGGTAGCTATGATCTTGATCCTGCTAAAAAGCCTGTTCAGTTGCCGTTGAGCGAGGATGAACTGCGACAGGCTGAAAATATCATAAAAAAAGCTATTAATTTTAATGCTGCGCGTGGCGATCAGGTAGCTGTTGAAAATATTATGTTTGATAGAACAAAACAATGGGATAATGCTCGTGAGGAATTCAGGAAGAAAGAGCAGTTTAAACGAATGCTTTTGGCAGCCCTGGTTGGTATAATGGCGTTGTTTTTGGGTGTGATACTTTTCAGGGCTATCTCCCGTGAACTTGCGCGTAGACGTAGAATACGTGAGGAACAATTAGCATTAGAGCAGCAACGTATGCGTGAAGCTGCACTACGTGCTGCTGAAGAAGAAGGAATTGATGTTGAATTGTCATTGGAAGAAAAAGCAAGGCTGGAGTTGCAGCAGAATGCCGTTAATTTAGCCCGTGAGCGACCGGATGATGTAGCGCAGCTATTGAGGACATGGCTTGCAGAAGAATAATGTTGTTATTGGTTAATAGCCATAGGCCGATATACTAAAAAGCGTGTATTGACTTTTGAAAAAATGTAGTATATACTATAATCAGACCGATAAGTAATGATTGGGCGATAGTATATCGGCAAAATTCGGAGATAGAATATGTTACAGCAAAAGAAGTCACAGCTAACAGGTAGACAAAAGGCTGCGATATTTCTGGTATCGTTAGGATCAGATGTGTCATCTGAAATATTTAAGCACCTCAGAGAAGATGAAATAGAACAGTTAACCTTTGAGATAGCACGTTTAGATAAAGTAGAACCTGAAGACAGGGATAAAGTTTTAATGGAATTCCAGGAGCTTATGATGGCTCAGGAATTCATTGCTACAGGTGGAATTGATTATGCTCGCGAGGTTCTTGAGCGTGCATTAGGAACTCAGAAAGCTATTGATATTGTTAATCGCTTGACTTCGTCATTGCAGGTTAGGCCTTTTGATTTTATACGCAGGACTGATCCAAGTCATCTTTTAAACTTTATTCAGGGTGAACATCCCCAAACTATTGCTTTGATACTGGCATATTTAGACCCACAAAAAGCTGCAACTATTTTATCTGGATTAAATCATCAAATTCAAGCAGATGTAGCAAGAAGAATTGCAACTATGGATAGAACTTCGCCTGATGTTCTCCGTGAAGTTGAAAGAGTGTTGGAGCGTAAACTGTCTACATTAGCCAGTGAGGATTATACCTCTGCAGGTGGAATTGATTCAATAGTTGAAGTATTGACTCATGTTGATCGCGGTACTGAAAAAATTATTATTGAGGCACTGGAAGAAGAGGATCCGGAATTAGCTGAAGAAATTAAGAAGAGAATGTTTGTGTTTGAAGATATTGTGCTTCTTGATGATAGAGCAATTCAGAAAGTATTGCGTGAAGTTGATACTCAGGATCTGGCAAAAGCATTGAAAGGTGTTGATGCTGAAGTGCAGGAAAAGATATTCAGAAATATGTCAAAACGTGCTTCCGCTCTTTTAAGAGAAGACATGGACTTTATGGGTCCTATTAGATTACGTGATGTTGAAGAGGCGCAGCAAAAAATAGTCAATATTATAAGAAAATTAGAAGAAGCTGGCGATATTGTTGTAGCGCGTGCTGGCGAGGAGGAGCTCGTTGTCTAAGCTTGTATTTAAACCTGCTGAAATTCAAATTACTACATCCCCAAAACAGATTGAATTGCCCGATAAATATCAGAAAAATATACTAACTGATGAGGAATATGCTGAATTTGAGGTAGATGAACAAGGAAATCCTGTAGAAGTTTATCAGGGACCATCTATTGAAGAGATGGAAGCAGAATTAGAGCGTTATAGACGTGAAACAGAAGAAGAAGTGCGTCGAATGCTTGATGAAGCTAAAGCCAAAGCTGCCCAAATTGAAGAGGATGGTAAAAAAGCTGCCTTCTTAGAATTACAGCAGGCACGCGAACAGATAAAAATTGAAATGGAGCGCTTAAAGATTGAATCTGAGCGAGAAGTTGAACGTGGCAAATTTGAAGCTGAAAAAATGATAAAAGAGGCAGAATTAAAGGTATCTGAGATAGAGCATGAAGCATATAAACGTGGTTATGACGCAGGGAGAGAAGAAGGATACAAAGAAGGGCAGGCTGAAGTAATGCGTCTTATTGACAGGCTGGGAACTATTGTATCTACTGCTGTTGATATTAGGGATGATATTATACGATCATCTGAGAAATTAATGACAGAGATGATCTTGATGATAGCACGCAAAGTCATCAAAGATGAGATAGTGGAAAGAAGAGAGGTTGTTATTAATAATATTAAGGAAGCATTGCAACGAGTCAAAGATAGGGATAGAATAGACATACGTGTTAACTTTGCTGATCTTGATATGACAACCGCTCATAAAGATGAATTAATCAAGATGATGGAATCACTTAAAAAGGTAAATATATATGAGGACTCGCGTGTTGAACGAGGTGGGTGTATTATTGAAACTGATGTAGGCGCGATAGATGCACGGGTATCGACCCAGCTTGAAGCCATTGAAGAAGCAATTAGAAATGCACGACCATTATAATGATATCTTTAATTATAGATTAACGAGGCAATAATGATTCAGATACTACCACATGAAAAGGTGGACATATTTACAAAGTACAAAGAAGTTATTGCAGGAGTAGAAACAATCAGGGCAACAGGTCGAGTTGAAAAAATTACCGGTTTAACGATTGAATCACATGGTCCCGATGTGCAATATGGAGAATTATGTCGCATAAGATTAAAAGATGGCGGATATTTAAATGCTGAGGTAGTTGGTTTTAATAAAAATAAAATAATACTTATGCCGATTGGTGATATGAAGGGTGTTGTTCCTGGTGCAGATGTTTATGCCGTGGGATCACAACTTATTGTTCCTGTGGGTGATGAACTTATTGGCCGTGTTATTGATGGGATGGGAAATCCTATAGATGGCAAGGGTAATATTTATTTAAAAGAAGGATATCCTGTAGACAATAAACCGTTAAGACCCTTAGAACGAGAAATTATTGATTCTCCGCTGTCTACCGGGATACGAGCAATTGATGGACTTATAACAGTTGGCAAAGGTCAGCGAATTGGCATCTTTTCTGGTTCAGGTGTTGGAAAGTCCACACTAATTTCAATGATAGCACGGAATACAGCGGCGGATATAAGTGTTATTGCTTTGATAGGAGAACGTGGAAGAGAAGCAAAAGACTTTGTTGAAAAAGAATTGCAAAATGAAGGTTTAAAACGATCGGTTGTCATTATTTCAACATCTGATCAGCCTCCAATGTTGCGTTTACGAGCCGGATTTCTTGCTCATTCAGTTGCAGAATATTTCAGAGATAAGGGATTACATGTTAATTTATTGATGGACTCAATTACTCGATTTGCTATGGCTCAACGAGAGGTTGGTTTAGCCGCTGGACAGCCTGCTGCAACAAGAGGATATCCTCCATCAGTGTTTTCATTACTTCCGCGCTTACTTGAAAGAGCAGGCAATAAAAAGGGTGCGGGAAGTATAACAGGATTTTATTCAATATTAGTTGAGGCTGATGACATGAATGAACCCATTGCAGATGCTGTTCGTGGTATTCTTGATGGACATATTGTGCTTGATAGAAAATTAGCTCATAAAAATCATTATCCAGCCATTGATGTATTGGGTTCAATTTCCCGATGTATGAATGATGTTATAGATGATGAGCATAAAAAGGCGGCAAACAAATTCAGGACACTTTTAGCTGCTTATCATGAGGCTGAAGATTTAATAATGCTGGGTGCCTATGCCAGAGGTTCAGATCAAGATGTTGATGTAGCTATAGATATGAAGCCGTCAATGGATGAATTTCTTAAACAAGGAATTTATGAAAAGGATATATACGAAAATATTAAAACAAAATTATCAGAATTAATGTTTGGTACAAAAGTTAAACAGGAGCAAAAAAGAGATTTTGTATCAAGAGAACCGTATTTTGTGCAAAGGAATCGTTAAGTTAAGTTAAGTTAAAAGAATGGATTATACGTTATGAAAAAATTTCAGTTCAGATTGCAAACATTATTGGATATACGTATTTCAAAGGAACATGCAATTAAAGCTGAGTTAGCCATGCTTATAGCAAAACAAAATGAAGAGATAGCAATGCAGGAAGATTATCGAAAAAAAGTAAAAGAACATTATAATAAACTTTCAAAAAAAATGAGGGACGGTACCTTTTCATATAATGAAGCATTGATGTGCGAACGATTTGCTTATAACGCTCAAAAAGCCATAGACTTATCAAAAAAAAGAGTGGAACAGATGCAGCCTGAAATTGACAGGGTACGACAAAAGCTGATTCAGGCATCAAAGGAAAGAAAGGTAGTGGAACGTTTAAAAGAAAAAAAATATGAGGAATATATGTATCAGTTTAATAGAGAAATGGGAAAAGAACTTGATGATCTAAATCAAAGAATATACAATGCAATGTGAGGCAGATATGGACATAAACAGTATACAACAGATACAGAAAAGAATAACTGAAATAAAAAGCAGGTTTGCTGCTATACAAAAGACATACAATAGAATATCACCATCTGAAAGTACAACAGTTCAGAATACTACCAATGCAATGCAGCAAAATACTAACCAACAACCTGATATGAAAGGAACTATCGAACATAAAAATAATACGTTTGATAATAAGATTGCAGAAGAAATACTGAAAAGTGTCTTGTATAATAAAGCTGATAATAAAGCTTACTCTGATGCACAGGATATTCAGAATTTGCTGAAAAAAGCTATATCACAATATACCAGCAAGGGGGATTTATTTAATATTGAGGAGTAACAGTGTTGATAGCAATTCACGAGGAGTAGAACATGAAATTAGTATCTGATTCCACAAAAGTTGTTTATTTAATATTGATGATAGTTTTCATTATTATTGTTGGATTATTCTGGATGGATTATATTGGCTTGATAAATCTTGGGAAAATATATCACCACTATATTGTTACAGAGGCTCCATCTGTTGTTGATGCTGCAGATGATGAACCATCGCTGATAGAACGTGAAGAGTTTGAAAAAGAAAAGGATAAATTATTGCAAAGAATAGAGGAATTGGATAAACGCGAAGCAAAGATAACAGAGGCAGAAAAAGTAATATCAAAAGAAAAGGAAAAATTAGAACAACTTCAGAAAGGGCTTGATCAGGAAAAGAAAGCTCTGGAATTAGAAAAAAAGAAGTATTCCGGGTATAAAAAGAATGTTATGGATTTAGCAAAAAAGATTGAAAGCATTCCCCCGCAGGATGCTGTTGATATTATGGTTCAATGGGAAGAAACGCTCATAATAGATGTATTGCGACAGATTGACCAGAATGCTGCAAGAGAAGGAAGAATGAGTGTTTCAACTTATCTGCTTTCGTTAATGCCGAAAGAAAAAGCAAGCAGGGTCATGTATCTGATGACACAGCTATGAGCATCATATTATTGACAATGCTCGCTGATAACTGATAAAATGATGTTTTTGCCCATGCCGGTTTTTGAAGAAGGTATAACCGATTCTGGATGCAAGTTTAAGATGGTACAGATTTTTTTGACACCTGCATTAATTTCATTTTTTGAAACTTTATCGCATTTAGTTGCTACAATCATAACATTGATATTTTTATTTAACGATTTGTTTATAATATTAATTTCATGTTCGTCAGGTTCACGCCGTATATCTATTAAAAGAAATACTAATTTCAATGACGATCGTATATTAATATAGTGATCTATCATTGTTATAAATTCACGGCGCTTTGATTGTGCAATTTTAGCATAGCCAAATCCCGGGCAGTCTGCCAGGCTTATGGCATCATTAATGCAATAAAAATTTATTGTTTGTGTTACACCTGGTTTACTACCAGTTTTTGCTATGTTTTTCCTGCCTAAAATAGTGTTTAATAAAGATGATTTACCCACATTGGAACGTCCTATAAATGCAAATTCGGGAATAGAATATTTTGGATAGTGATTCGGTGTTGTAGCACTTGTTATAAATTGTACTTTATTAATCTTCATGATAAATAATCTTTTCCATTAAAATGGCGCTATTTAAATGATAATAATTTTTTCTAACGCCTACTCTGTAAAAACCTAATGATGTATAAAATGCTATGGCTTGTGTATTATTGTTTGCAACCTCTAAAACCATTTTGTTCTGGTTTTGTGCATAATAAGTTATATTGTGAATAAGTGCTGAACCAATTTTGTTACGCTGGAAGACAGGATTTACAGCAATACGCATCAGTTGAATTTCATCGGCAATATACCACGCTAACGCAAATCCTGCAAATGTAGCATCTAATTCAGCTACTAATAATTTTGAAAAATGAAGCTGCAATTCATTGACAAAACTATTAAATGACCACGCATTTTGATCAAAAACAAGGGCATCTAAACGAGCAATTGCTTCTAAATCATCATAATGAGCCTGACGAATGATAAGTTTACCCATACCTCTATTTGTCTTTAAATTGGGGCTCTCTTTTTTCCAAAAATGCGGCAATGCCTTCTTTTTTATCTTCGGTTTCACAAAGTTTACCAAAAAGCTCACGTTCAAAGGTAAGTGCTGTATAAAATTCCATGGTATATCCTTGCGCTATTGCCTGCATGGCTGCTTTAATGGCAAGCCTGCTGCGAGCAGCAATTGCTTTTGCTAATTCTTGAGCTTCTTCAAGAACTGTTCCTTTTTGGGTAGCTCTGTTTACAATACGATATGTTTCGGCCTGTTTTCCTGAAATAAAATTACCTGAAAGGATTAATTCATATGCTGCTGCTTTACCAAATAAACGAGGACTTCGTTGAGTACCACCGTATCCGGGAATAATTCCTAATTTAATTTCAGGAAGACCTACTTGTGCAGATTCATCAGCAAGACGAATATGACAGGCTAATGCTAATTCTAAACCACCTCCCAGACAATATCCGTTGATGGCAGCAATAAATGGTTTATCGGCATTTTCAATTATGTTGTAGATTTCCTGACCGTTTTTAAGGAAGTTTGCACCATCTTCTTTTGTATTTTGCACTTTAATTTCGTTGATGTCAGCACCTGCAACAAATGCTTTACCAGCACCAGTTATGATGATTACCCGGACTGCTGCATTATCAATAAGTGCATTAACTGAATTGCGTAAATCTTGTAAAACGATATGGTTTAATGCATTCATTGGCGGATTATCAATTGTGATAATTGCGATTCCATTTTCAATGATATGATGACATTTGTTTTGTGTTGTATCTCCCATAGCTTACCTCTTTTATATTAATTGTTTGTATGACTGCATCCATGAATAGTGATTTTAATTTTATAACATGAGATTTAAAATCGTTTTGGATTGCAATAGTATATGAACTTATTCAAATTGGAATTATTATAAGCTCTTTATATATACCTGATTTTGTGCGATAGTTTGTCAATATTAAATTTAGATGAAAAGTATATTATTCAATAATAGCAACAACCCGTGCGGGAGCAGCACTTGCACGTTTGATGTTTAATGGAAAGCATGCAACCTTAAATCCTTTTGCTGGCAATAAACCTAAATTAACAAGCCTTTCCATATGCGAGTATACTAAATCAGCCTGATGAGCTGACCAGAAAATTCCCGGTTTATTTTCCTGCAATGCCTTTTGTGCCTGAAGATTTAGTGGCATATCCCAGCCCCATGCATCAATGCCCATAACATGAACACCAGAATTATATAACATGACAGTAGCTTCATAGGTAACGCCACACCCTCTGAAAATATAATCAGGCTGTCCATAAAATTTGTCCATCCCGGTGTGCATTAAAACAATGTCATTGGGTTGAATAGCATAGTTAATACGTTTCAATTCTTTTTCAATATCGTGTGATGTAACAGGGTCACCTTCTGCTTTATGGGTCATATCAAGCTTTACACCATTGCCATAAAACCATTCAAGTGGAAGCTCATCAATGGTAGGTGCAGGTTTACCCTGGATGGTTGAGTTATAGTGCCATGGAGCGTCAACGTGGGTGCTATCATGGGTGCCTAATTGGGTAATTGTTTCGGTTGCCCAGCCTTCACCATTGCGCATCAGATGGGCTGGTACCTTTAAAAGTGCCTCAACCTGTTTTGCTCCGTCACCATGAGAATGATATTGAATATCAATCTTTAAAAAATCGGGTGTTCCTGATGGTGATGGCTCGATGATTGATGAAAGATCAATGATTTTCATGATTAACCTCCGATAGAATATAGATATTCTGATTTTTATTGTATATAGTACATCAAACTGATAGTTGTTAAAAAGCAAATATTAGTTTGATTGTAATTGGTGATTTAAAATAATCAATAAAAAATTTGATTTGTAAAAAGGATCGTATTTATAACAATAAATACATTGACAACAGTATTATTACAAAGTAAGATTATTTGAATAGGTTGATCTGGCATCTGAAAAGTGCATTATCGTATACTTTTTTTATTTGTATACTTTTAAAAATACATATAAAAAAATGGAGGACGCTATATGAATATCCCTTTTACGTTTGAGGCAATGATTGCATTTGGCTGGATGTCAATTATGCTTTTGCTTGGCATTATCCTCAGGGCAAAGGTTAAGGCATTCCAGAGATTTTTAATACCAAGCTGTTTGATTGGGGGCGCTATAGGTTTGATTCTTCGTAGTTACGAAATTATACCTTTATCAGCCGATATTTTAGAAACGCTTGCATTTCATCTTTTTAATATTTCTTTTATATCAATTGGACTTACCTATAATAAAGAAAAGACTGACGATAAAGGTTTAAGTGAAGTACTGCATGGCTCAATATGGATGGGAAATATTGGGGGCTGTTCATTTGCTCTACAGGCAATCGTAGGTGGTTTGTGTGTTATAGTGTTAAATTATTTTGGGTATAATCTTTTCCATTCATTTGGATTTTTAACTCCACTGGGGTTTGAAGAAGGTCCTGGGCAGGCACTTTCGGTTGGAAAAGTCTGGGAAAATCTGGGATATGCTCATTCTGCAACATTAGGGTTAACCTTTGCAGTTGCTGGTTATATGTTTTCATTTTTTATAGGTGTTCCGCTTGCTTATTCAGGTATACGCAGGGGTAAGGCAGTGCACACTCCAAAAGAATTGTCGATGGAAATACGAAGAGGTATTATGGCTCAGCAATCTGAAAAGGAGGTAGCAGGTGAATTAACCACGCATTCGTCAAATGTTGATGCGCTTGCTTTCCAGGTATCACTTGTTGGTGTTGTTTATTTGATAACCTATGTCGCTATTTATGGGATAGGCAGTTTATTAAGCCCTGAGATGGGGCAAATGCTATGGGGTTTTTTCTTTTTTATCGGGCTTTTGATAGCTTTTATTGTAAGGTTTATTATTACTAAATTTGGGGGATTATATCTTATTGATCCCGGTATTCAGCATCGTATCACCGGGTTTTCAGTGGATTATCTTTTAGTTGCAACAGTTATGGCTATTCAGGTTGTTGTGGTATGGCAGTATATTGTTCCAATATTGGTAATTTGTATTTTAGCTGGAATAATAACAACGATTCTATGTTACTATTATGGACGCAGGCTGTGGAGCTTAAATCTGGAAAGGATGCTGCTTATCTATGGTACGGTGACAGGGACGGTTTCAACAGGTTTGTTGCTTTTAAGGATAGCCGATCCGGAATTTAGAACAACAGCGGCTATAGAAGCTGGTGTTATGAGTATATTTAATGCACCATATATACTCTTTGGGACAATTCTGGTGAGTGCACCAATATTGTGGGGGTGGAGTCTCTTGAAAACAATCCTTGTTTTTGTAGTGATGTTTTGCGTTGCTGCTACCATTATTGAATTGCAACGATATCTATTGTTAAAAAAAAGAAAACAATTGCATTCATAAAGTTTCATACAAAAAGACATGTAAGTGCTATGTATCTAATGTAAGATGTGTGAGGTTAAATGTAAGTTGTAAGATGCAAGATGTAAGGTGAGAAATGTTGCATGTGACATAGCCAGTGGATTTACTAACAGATGTTCATTCTTTTTGTATGCCCTGCCCAACTATAATCTTCATAAATTCCCTGAATTTGTTGTCGGTGATTCCTGCAGCATCCATTACACCCAGCTTTTTAAATTGCAACATGCCTTCAGCAACCGCTGAAAGAAAAAATGCCACCATTTTTGGGTCAAGGTCTTTGAAGTCACCCTGATTTACGCCATCTTTAAATATATCTGCCATCAATTTTTGTATACTAAGATTTTGTTTCTGAATTTCATCTTTATAAGGGTCGGGTTCGTCGTCATATTCGGCTCGGTATTCGGTAAGAACATTGTAATAGTCATGAAACTCATAGTAAAATTTTAAATACGAGTCGTACGTTGATATAAGCTTTTGTGCTGGAGTTTTACGAAGCTTTATGCCATCACTAAAAAGCCTGTGCAATGTGTTGATGGCTTCTATACATATAGTGCTATATATTTCTTTTTTATTTTTAAAATGAAAATAAATTGCACCTGTTGTAAGCTTTGCTTTTTTTGCAATGTTGCGTATTGATATGCCATTATATCCATATTCAAGGAAAAGCTTACGTGCAATATCAAGAATATGCTGGCGGTTATTTTTTCTCATGGCACTATCAAATGGAATGATAGAAAAAGGGTCAAGATATTTTCTTCCAGAACATTGAAAAATATTGTTTATATATGGCAATGAATGTGTATTATTCATCAATAGGTTAACCAATGTAATAAGGAATTCATAAAAGTATTTTTTTGTTTGATAGTTACTGTTAATAAATTTTTTTCATAAAGATTATTTTTTATAGTATAATGAATTAGGGTGCAATGCCGTGTGATTAAGGAATAAAAGGTAACTATACATGAAGAAAACATTATCAGCAATTGATCAGGCAGTTTTAATACGAGCTATAGAACAAAGCCCGGCTTCAATTGTCATAACTGATACCGAAGGAATCATTCAATATGTAAATCCAAAATTTGAATCTATTACCGGATATAGTTTTACTGAAGCTATCGGCCAAAATCCGCGTATTTTAAAATCAGGTCATCAGCCAGAGGAATTTTATCAAAATATGTGGGGAACAATATTGCGTGGTGAGGTATGGGATGGAATTTTCCATAATAAACAAAAAAATGGAAGCTATTTCTGGGAACATTGTATCATTGCACCGGTTACAGATGAGCATGGCAATGTTACTCATTTTGTAGCTATTAAAGAAGATATTACCGAGAAGAAAGAACAGGAAGAAGCGTTACGTAAAAGCGAAGAGGAATTGCGCAAAAGAAATGATATTATAAGCAAGGACTTAGAATATGCAAAAAGGGTGCAGCAATCAATAATTAATACCCCTATTCCAGAATATCCTGGAATAAAAATTGTTACCTATTATAGTCCGTATGATTTTGTTGGAGGCGATTTTTATACTATAAAAAAGATTAACCAGGATTTAGCTGTATTTATGGCTGATATAACAGGTCATGGTGTTCCTGCCGCATTGTTTTCATCGGTTTTGAAATATGCTACTGAAAATTTATGGAATAATGAAATTATCCAACCTGATGAATTTATACATCAGCTCAATGAAAAATTATTTCCTATTCTTGGGGGATATTATTTTACTGCATTGTATGGATTAATAACTCCACTTTTAGATGGTGGATTCCAGCTAACCTATACACGGAGCGGGCATCCCTATCCTATAGTGTTATCGGGTGATGCTATTGCTATGCTGGATAGTTCAGGTATCCCACTGGGTATAGAGAAAAATCTCAAACTTTTAGTAAAAAATATTGAATTGAAAAAAGGGGATAGATTATTTTTATATACTGACGGTCTAATTGAAATAGATGTCAATAATCAAAAAGATTTACGGTTTGATATACTCACTAAAGAAATCATTGCAACAAAACAAATTGCACTGGATGATGCAGTGCAAAAAATAATTGAAGTGGTAACATCTCAAAACAAAACCCTTGATGATGATATTGCAGTTATAGCTCTTGAGATTTGTTGATGGTTTTTTTATTTTTTTTTAAGATTGCAAATTCAAATCCATCAAGCAAAACCCTGAATGAAGCTGCATTGATATTTTCTGAAAGTGCATATACCTTCCACACATGTTCGCTATCAGTAAAGATAATGGTTACTTCAACATTGCTGCTTGTACCGCGTTTAGCATCCAGTATATTGGCGCGGTAATCAATAAGCTTTACATTTTCTATTTCGGGGAAAAGTGGTATAAGTGCTTTTTTCAATACGGTTGCCAGTGCATCTACTGGCCCGTCACCGGTGGAAGCTTCATGGATATATCTTCCATTGGCTTCTATCTGTACGGTTGCCTCAGGATTAAATCCATCATCAATTAACCGGTAACTATCGATTACCTTAAATGGTGGTTCATATCTTTTTAATGCACGCGCTATTGAAAGTTCACGTGTTGCATCATGTATTTCAAAGTTTAACATAGCACATCCTGCACATGTATTATTTTAGCTGGAGGTTGCTTCTTCATCTTCTTCGCCAATTGAATATTCAAGATTAAGTATTGTGGGTTCAAAAGGGTCTTCGATGTTTGTCTGACTGCTTTTAACCTTTTTATCATCACGGTATACCTTGATTTCAATAGATGTTGCATCCTCCCTTGTTGTTGCGCTGACCTCAAGATACTCCACATCATCTATTTCTTTCTCGTACATTGCAGTATCATATGCATTTTCAGTAGCACTAAAATATCCAATAGAATCACCGTCAATAATATAGTAACCATCAAATCCTTTAACGGTTGATAAAACCATGAACTTTATGGTAATACCTTCATCCGAGCATGAAAGCATCAGTACTGGTAAAAGAAATAGACATGCAATAAAATGTTTTAATCTTCGAAGTTTCACGTTGTTACCTTTATTTTGATTAGTATCGAACATAAAGAAATATTACAAAAATATGGTATACATAAAAAATATAATGAATTCATTGAAAATTCACGATTACCTTAATTGCTCATGAATTTAAATAGTTATATATTTGTTTTGTCAATAATTTTAAAGCAAAAAATTGTATTAGTTATTAATATGTTGCTAAAATAACAACAACAAGGCAAAATACTATTTGGTGCAATATATTTATGTATACGCAATATTATGGTACAATAAACATGCAGATTTTATATACACGTTATAGAAGTATAATTGTTGATGGTCAGGTATTTTTTGAATCTTTGCATATGCAGAATTATCGAGGAAGTTGATATGCTATGTACTACGATAGAAACATAGAGGAACGATATGCATCAGGTAATTGATATAATAAAAGAAACATTGTTCATTACCATGTTTGTTGTCGTTATAATGCTTCTGGTTGAATATATAAACGTTGTAACTCAAGGAAAAATTACTAATTTAAAATCAAAAAAATTACAGCAATACGGCATAGCAATTATACTGGGAATTATCCCGGGTTGTCTGGGTGGTTTTGCGGCAACAGCCATGTATGCGCATGGGGCAATATCATTAGGTGCTATCGTTGCCACGATGCTTGCAACCAGTGGAGATGAAGCCTTTGTTATGTTTGCCCTATTTCCAAAAACTGCATTGCTGATGAATATAGGGCTTGCAATCATTGCTATAGCAGCAGGATATATCGTTGATATTCTTTTTAAAAAGCACAGTAATAGTGAGCAATGCTGTGACGGGCTTGTTATTCATAATGAAGTATCTTTTTCTTCTTATACGTTGCACAACATTGCTGCATTATGGAAAAACCTATCATTGTCAAGAGCTTCGTTGATGTCAGTATTGGTTATAATTTTTTTTATGATAGTAACCGGTGTATTCCATGAAGAAGAAGGTTTTGTAAAGGTTGCTGTACCGATAATAGTAGTGATTGCAATGATTATAGTGGCGATAGTTCCCGAGCATTTTTTACAGGAGCATTTATGGGAACATGTATTTAAACGACATCTTCCCAGAATATTTCTATGGACAGTATCGGCACTATTTGTTATCCACGTGCTGGTGAATATTTTACATCTGGATGCTTCAATTCATCATGCAAAGTGGATGGTAATGATTATTGCTGCACTAGTAGGAATAATACCTGAGTCGGGTCCTCATCTTTTATTTGTTATGATGTTTGCGAAAGGGTTGGTGCCGCTATCTGTTCTGGTTACAAGCTCTATTGTTCAGGATGGACATGCAATGTTGCCATTATTAGCACAATCAAGGAAATATTTTATATTGATTAAGTTTATTAATCTTATTATTGGATTGTTTATTGGATCGGTTATGATGGCATTGGGATATTAATATGTATAACTATCTTTTTGGCCCTGTACCTTCACGGCGGTTAGGAATTTCGCTGGGAGTTGATCTTATCCCGCGTAAAACGTGTACGCTTAATTGTATCTATTGTGAATGCGGTAAAACCACTAAACTGACAATACAGCGAAAGGAATGGGTACCAATAAACGATGTCATTGATGAGTTGAAGCGTTACTTAAAAGAAAATCCCTGCCCGGAATATATTACTTTTTCAGGATCGGGCGAACCAACATTGCATACTGGTATTGGCATCATACTTGATTTTTTAAAAAAACAACATGGAACATTTAAAACAGCGGTATTAACCAATGGAACGCTGTTATATCTGCCACAGGTGCGTGAAGAGCTGTTAAGTGCAGATGTTGTTATCCCGTCTCTGGATGCTGCAATACAGGAAACCTTTAAAAAAATTAACATGCCGCATCCTTCACTGAATATCCAAACTATTATTAATGGAATTACTGAATTTAAAAAGATATTTAAAGGAAAGCTTATACTGGAAATTTTCATTATTCCAGGAGTAAATGATAACAATAATGATCTTGATGAATTGAAACAAGCCATACTGACTATACATCCTGATGAAGTACAGCTTAATACGCTGGATAGGCCAGGTGTTTTGTCCAGCATTCGTGCAGCAACGATGGACGAATTGGAATACATCATGCAATACTGGCAGCTACCCAATGTTAGTATTATATCTTCTCCATCTTCGCATGTTGATAAAGTTCATGCTGCCTATCGATATGATATTGAATCTGCAATATTAGAGACTATAGCTCGGAGGCCATGTACGGTGGATGATATTGCGCAGATTCTTAATGTACGCATTATTGAGATAAACAAATATCTTGGTGAACTAGAAGCGCAAAGTAAAATTAAAAGGGTCATGCAAAACAGAGGCATTTTTTATAAAAAGGTTTAAATAGTATAATTATTCTGTTTTTTGAGAAGTTGCCCATTACTATCTTGTGGTTATACGTGGTTTGGCAGTATCACCAACCACAGGTAAAAATGGAGGATTATCGTCATTCTGAGGCTAAGCCGAAGGATATCGTCGTTTTATGAAAGAATAGATTCTTCAATTGCTAACGCTTTTTCATAATGACAATTGGGGCTTTTCATCATGAACGCTGATTGATAATCTAATGTTACGTATCTGGATTCCGGATTTAGCCCGGAATGACGAAGGGAAAAAAGAAATTCCGGGTCAAGTCCGGAAGGACGAAATGACAAAAGATATTTCTGATCAAATCAAGAATGACCGGGATGCACAATTCTATTTTGGAGGAATTTTAATGAAAAGCATTTTAGTAACCGGTGGAGCAGGGTATATTGGCAGTCATGTTATACGGCTACTAAGGAAAAATGGATTCCATCCTGTTGTCTATGATAATCTCAGCGGCGGATTTAAAGATTTTGTTTCAAGTTTTGATTTTATTGAAGGTGATATTGGCGATTTTGATAAAGTGATGTTTGTATTAAAAAAGTATGATATACAGTGCGTTATGAATTTTGCGTCCTTTATTGCAGTTGGTGAATCAGTACAAAATCCATTAAAGTATTATGAAAATAATGTTGCTAAAACGCTGACCCTGTTCAAGGCAATGTTGCAATCCAACATCAAACAATTTATATTTTCTTCATCTGCTGCTGTATATGGAAATCCAGCTGTTGTTCCTATCCTTGAAGAAAGTCCTATGAAGCCGGAAAGCCCCTATGGAAAAACAAAATATAGTATTGAAGAGGTGTTAAAGGATTTAACCGTATCAGATTCATTCCATGCAATGAGTTTACGCTATTTTAATGCAGCAGGAGCTGATGAAAGCGGGCAAATTGGTGAAAGTCATGTGCCCGAAACACATTTAATACCGCTGGTAATTCGTGCCGTCCTTGATGACTCATATACTGTAACAATTTACGGAACCGACTATGATACTCCGGATGGAACATGTATACGGGATTATATCCATGTCAATGATCTGGGTGAAGCACATATTTTAGCATTGAAAAAGCTTATTGAAACAAATCAAAGTGACGTTTTTAATTTAGGCAATGGTAAAGGTTTTAGTGTAAAAGAGGTAATTGAGTCAGTAAGGCGTGTCACGGGTAGGGATTTTAAAATACAGGAAGGAGAGCGCAGGAAGGGAGACCCGGCAATTCTGGTGGCCTCATCAAATAAAGTAAAATTACAGTTGCAATGGCAACCTCATTATACCCATATTGATTCCATTGTTGCAACAGCCTGGAAATGGGAATCACAGCAAAAGAGAAAAGGCTACTGAAATATTTCCCACAAAATTGTTGACATACAAATATAATATTCATTCATTGATAGTAAACAAATTATATATTAATGTCCATGAGGTAAACTATGATTGAAAGTTTGTTTAATCCAGGCTCAGTTGCTGTTGTTGGGGCTTCTGAAGTTCCATTGAAATGGGGGACGTATATTGCAGGTAATATTTTAGATGGGAAATTTAATGGAAGGTTTTATCCTGTTAATCCTAATGTTCCAGAGGTTTTTGGATATAAAACATATCCTTCATTATTGGATATTCCGGAACCGGTAGATCTTGTATTTATAACAACGCCTTCTAAAACAATTATGCACATATTACAAGATTGCATAGAGAAGGGTATAACCAATATTGTTATGATAACATCAGGTTTTAGTGAAACTGGCAAAGAAGGGGCAATGTTAGAAAATGATATTGTTGCATTAGCTCAATCACGGGGATTGCATATTGTTGGACCCAATACTATGGGTATTGTCAATACACACTGCTCATTGTATGCTACAGGAACTATCACCCGGCCAAAACCTGGCGGAATATCAATTATTGCGCAAAGCGGCAATTTAGGATTCCAGATTTTGGAATGGGCAAGAAGTCAGAATATTGGGATATCTAAATTTGTTGGTTCAGGTAATGAGGCAGTATTAAAGATTGAAGATTATCTTGAATATTATAAAAGCGATAGCGAAACAAAAGTAATACTGATGTATATTGAAGGAATTGATGATGGTAAGAGTTTTGTTGAGATTGCAAAAAATACTTCATTAAAAAAGCCAATAATAGCGCTGAAAGCAGGGAGAACTGAAATAGGAAGCAAAGCAGCAGCATCACATACAGGAGCACTGGCTGGTTCATATTCTGTATTTAAAGGCGCTGTGCAACAAACAGGAATTGTCATGGCTGAATCACCTAAAGAGCTTTTGAGCCTTTCGGCAGCTTTTGACTCATTCCCTTTACCGAAAGGAAATAGAATTGGTATTGTTACATTGGGTGGTGGCTGGGGAGTGATAACAGCAGATGAATGTGTTGAACGCGGACTTTTAATTCCTGAGTTGCCACAATCAATTATAGAAGAGCTTGATAAACGATTACCTCCATTCTGGAGCAGAGGAAATCCCGTTGATCTGGTTGGGCAACCTGATTTCCAGATTTTTAAAGATGCTGTTGAATTGATGGTTGCTAATGATGCATTTGATGTAGTGATAGTATTGGGAATAATTGGCGCAAAAGTTTTTGCTTTGCGTGCTGCAGAGTCAATTTTAAATCTGGGGAAAATGGAAAAAAGTATTTATGATGATTTTATGAAATCATTAAGGGTATTAGAAAAGGAATTTCTTGACAGATTAACAGAATTAATGGCAATTTACAACAAGCCTATAGTAACGGTATCATTTTCAAAATCTTTTGAAGATGAAACAATTCATGATTGTGGTGGCAGGTTTAAGTGCGTCATTTATGATACGCCTGAAGAGGCTGTGTTGTGTGTTGCAAAGATGTATAACTATTATAATTACGTTACCAAAAGGAGTATGGTATATGCGTGAAATTTTAGAACAGGCTATTGCTAAACGACAAAAAGCATTATCTGAGTTTGATTCAAAACAATTGATGAAAATGGCAGGGATACCTGTTTCAAGGAACTATCTGGCAAAAAGCAAAGAGGAGGCAATTGAATATGCACAGAAGTTGGGATTTCCGGTGGTTTTAAAAGGATGTTCTGATACGTTAACTCATAAAACTGAATTAGGAATGGTCAAGTTAAAACTGAAGACAAAAAAAGATGTAGCCAATGCCTATGATGAAATTGCTGATAAAGGTATACCGCTTGATGGTGTTCTGGTGCAGGAGTGGCTTGATGGGGATAACAGGGAATTTGTATTAGGTTCTATTAGAGATCCACAGTTTGGTCCATGTGTTATGTTTGGGCTGGGTGGTGTATTCACCGAGGCATTGCAGGATGTTTCGTTCAGGGTTGCTCCAATAACCAGTATAGACGCATATGAAATGATGGATGAACTGAAGACAAAAAAACTATTAGGAGCCTTTAGAGGTTCGCCTGCTGTGGATAAGGAAATGCTTGCCGGAGCCTTAGTTGGTTTAAGTGAACTTATCAATACGTATGAAGAAATAGCTGAGATTGATATCAATCCAATTATTATTAATGGTAATAAACCGGTTGCTGTTGATGCACTGGTTATTCTGAAACAATAAAAATTTTAATTGCTATAAAACACATATAAAAGTATTATTTAACCGGGATTGCTTATTATAGAATTTTAAAAACGAGGATTGTATATGAAATTACGACCTGCTTACAAAAGGGTTGGGATGCTTTTTTCTGGTGGCCCTGCACCAAGTGCCAATACCGTTATATCATCCGTTGCTTTAAACTTTTTAGATAATGGTATACCAGTTATTGGCTTTTACAGGGGGTATGAATTTTTACAGGACTTTAATATTAACTATCCTAAAATCAAAAAGGGTGTCCATTTTGAAGAGTTAGACTATTCAATAACTCATGTCCGCAATGAGCGTGGAATATATCTAAAAACATCGCGAGCAAATCCAGGAAAAGATATAAAAACAATTCAGGACATTAAAGATTCTGAAAAAGTAAAAAAGCTTAACAACATATTAGATGCATTTGAATATCTAAAAATTGGGGCTTTGATATCGATTGGAGGTGATGATACATTAAAAACTGCAAATTACCTCAACCTTTTGGGGTTTCCTGTTATCCACATTCCCAAAACAATTGATAATGATTACTATGGTATTCCATGGACTTTTGGTTACTGGACGGCTATCGATACAGCACAAAAATCTATACTTAATCTCAAGGCAGATGCTCAGTCAACGGATAGTTTTTTTATTGTTGAGCTTATGGGGCGCAAAGCAGGTTGGATTACCTATGCAGCGGGAATAGCGGCTGAAGCAATAATGATGATTGCTGCTGAAGATATTGAAGAGGATGTGCTTGATTTAGAAGTTTTAGTTGATAAAATTACCAATGTTATACTGGCACGTGAAAACAACAGACGTCCCTATGGGGTTATAGCTGTTTCAGAAGGTATTGTTGATAAGCTGCCTGATGAGTATAAACCAAAGCATACTGATAAACATGGAAACGTCCTGTATAGAGAAGCCAAAATTGGAGAGATACTTGCAGAGCGTATAAAGAAACGATATCAGGAAAAAACTGGCATGGAGGTTAAAATTATTGCCAAACAGATTGGCTACGAAACGCGTTCGGCACCACCTATCAGCTTTGATGTGGTTTTAGGTGCGATGCTGGGTTATGGAGCATACAAATTTTACAATGAAACCATGTTTGGCATAATGGTTTCGGTAACTGACAATTTTGATCTGAAGGCAGTACCATTCAGTGAGTTGATTGATCAGGATACTCTTAGAACACGATTGCGTGATGTTCCCAAGGGGAGTGACTTTTATACCTTGAAAGAACGTTTATCCTATCGCAAATCATGGGAATAATTTTATGTGCGATAGTAACTTGGGATAAGGTTTTGCTGCTATAATTGTTATTATGAGACAAAGTGAAGAATCTTGTCGTTGCATGAAAGACCTGGATTCTTCGGTTGCTAATGCTCCCTCAGGATGACAATGTTGTGGTGTTTCATCCTGAATCATGTCCTGAACTTTTTTCAGGATCTTTGATAATGATTGAGATTCTGGGGTAAACCCGGAATGACCATAGATAATAATTCTATTTTTGGAGAATGCGATTTGGGAAATATATCATATAAAGTAAAAAATAAAGTAAAAAAATATTCACTGCTTCTTTTGATAATAATTCTATCTTGCAGCAAAGCTCCTGTTGATGATGCTGCTAATGTTGTTATTAACTATCTTACAACGACTGATGAAAAGAAATTGCATGACTATCTGGATAGAGATTCAATACAATATATTGAAACATTAAAGAAAGATGCGGGAACCATGTATCCTTATATTTGGGTGCATCATGATAACAATGCTATATGGGAAGTTGTTGCAGTGTCCAGAACTGGCAACGAAGCATGGGTAACCGTACAATGCGTTAAACATAAAAAACTAAATGCTATAGGCATGACAATTAAACATAGATTGATAAAAGAAAATGGGCAATGGAAGATTAGTTTAAAAGGTGAACTGCCAAAAAACGATTAAACCAGTGACAAACCCATATTAATGATGATATCGTCACATAATTCTTGAGCTTCAAAATTATCAGGATGTTTTTGTAAAAGGTTAAGGCAGGCTATGTATGCCATAAAGATATCACCACGCTCAAAATAGACATTAACAAGATTTATATGGGCTTCAATAAAAAAAGGATCAATGGAAATTGCTTTTGTATAATAAAAGATTGCCTTATCATAATTATATTCTTCAAAGTATACAGTTGCAAGGTTTGTTAATAATAATACGTTATCGTGAAACTTTTTTAGTGCAAATAACAAAATACTTTTAGAAAATTTTAATTTACCAAGCTCGCATAATGAAAGTGCCATACCATTAAGGATTTCAGCATTATTCCCTATTAAACGATAACCTAACATAAACAATCTGAATGCTTTTATGAAGTTTCCTTTTTCAATAGCATCGTATCCGTATTCAATCAATGTTTCACAATCGATGGCAGCATCATGGTTTAGCAACGAAAACAATCTATTTTTATAAAAGGCTTTGTCGCGCATAGGGTAACTATCACTTATAAAATTATTGTAAAATCTTAATGTAGAACTAATGTGAGTACAATAATTAAATATTCAATTCTGTCAATAGCAATTAAAATAATTTTTTTTAAAAAGTTAATTGCAAAAAATATTGGTTTTTGCCATATAGATTTTCAGAAAATATAAAATTGAATGAATAAAGATATATTTTATTCCATGATATTGTTAAAAAACCATGGTTCTTTTCTTAATTTACCATTTTATTTTCGGAGGATTATATTATGAAAAAACTTATTGCTGCATTGTTTGTAATAATCATTATGCTTACTTATATTGGGTGCAAATGTAATTCTGATATCCTTGCACGCTATGGTGACACTACTATTACACGGGGTCAGTTTAAACAATGGTTGGAGGATAAACAATTTCCAGTTGAAACAATTTTAAAAAATAAAAAACAGCAAAGGGATAGACTGGAGCTTATGGCAATTGAATCTATAGCTCTGAAAGAGATGCAAAAAGATAATTTGCAAGTATCTGAAAAGCTTAAATTTTTAGAAGATATGGCTTTTGAATCGGTTTTGTTGAAAGCATTATATGATAAAAAAATCAAGAAAAACACAGATTTCAATGAACCAGCATTCCACATTAAACAAATATTTTTGCGAGTAAGAGACTTCAAAATTGTTAACAATAAGCGAGTAAATTTAACGAAATCTGAATTGGAAAAGGCTTATGGCGATGTTGAGAATAAAGCCAGAGAAATAATTGCCAGATTAAAAAATGGTGAAAAATTTGAAGATCTGGCAAAACAGTTCTCTGATGACTTTTCAAAGAAAAATGGTGGGGATATTGGATATATAGTTAAAGACATGATACAACCTTCACTATACCAGGTTATCAATGAAGCTAATATTGGATTGTTAGAAACGCCAATCCGTGCAGAGAATGGTATATACATAATTCAAATTGTTGAGAAACAGAATATTACAAAGAAGAATTTGAATAAAATAATTAAAGATGAGATGCAAGCTAAACGCCTTGAACAGATTTTACTCAGGAAGGCATCAAACAATTATATTGATAATTTAATGTCTGCACAGGATGTCCAATTTAACGAACAAAAATGTAAAAGTAAAAATGCTAAAGATATTATTTATAAAGTTGGAGATACTATCTTTACTGTTGGGGATCTGGAAAAAAGGATTTCATATTTTAAACATGATCAACCAATGATTCATCAATCTGCAATTGAAGATACAAAAAAAGTTGATATAGCAAAGAATGCATTTAAAGTAGCATTGCTGAGAAGAGCAGCTATAAATGAAAATATGCATAATGGTGAAGAATTAAAAAAGGAAGTAGAAAAGCGAAAGCAAATGTTATTTGCTAAAGAATATATGGATTATATTGCTGGTAGGGATGTAACCGTAACTCCTAAGGAAGTACGTGATGAATATGAAAAATACAAAGATACACGCTTTACAACCTATACAAATCAGAAAGGAAAAACTGAAAAGCAGATTATATCTTTTGACAAAGTAAAAGATCAAATAGCAATGATGATTTATAGAAAAAAAAGAGCTGATAATTTAGCAAAATGGAAACGGGATATGTTGCATATCTATAAATTTAGTGTCAATGAAGATGAGCTTGAGGGAAAATGAAAATATATTCTCATAAATTTTCAATGGTAAATATTAATGGGATATGTTAAGATAAAAATGGTGAGGAAGAATCATATTATCAAAAAATGATTTCTCCTTTGAAAATAGAATTATTGATAAACGTCGTTCTGGGCTTAATTCGGAATCTCCATAATTAGATTCTGAATCAAAGTTCAGGGTGGCTGTTGCTGATTATTCCCATCCCGTATGGATGGCTGTAGACCGGCTATGGGCAACTCCTCTCTATTTATTGATACTTTGAATTGTACTGTGGGCAATCGAGATGGTGTATATTAATGTTATAAAACAATTTCTTGATTTTACTTAATGAAGAGTAGAATTGTTTGTAGGACAGATATCATATTTAAGGAGATAATGTTTCCCATCAACATCAATTGTTTCAAAATTTTCTACGCTAAATCCCAATTCTTGAGCTGATTGCATATAAAAAAATAATATATTCTGTATTCTTTTTATTGCTTCATGTTTGTTTGTTGCATAACAACTAATATCAAGTTCAGGGCAGGTTGCAATAAATTCATTATTATTTTCGATTAGCTTAATAGATAATTTCATTTGTAAACCTCAGCATAAGCGATTACATTCTAATTATTTATTGTATCGACTATAAAAAAGAAAAAGATAATATCAAAAAGCAATTCTAATTTTTATTGTTACATGACAATAAATAGGATAATTATATTTGACATATAAAATTTCATATGATAACAATAATATTTTTTTAAAAAAAATAAGACTTATTTTGTTGACAAAAAAAGCTATGGTGTTTGTATGGAATCCAACACTGATATTTGAGGTGTAAGTGAAAAAGGATGTTACAAGAATCATACTTGGATATTCAGTTATAGGAATACAGCTTGCAATTACGATTCTTGTTTTTCTTTATGGTGGTTTTTTTCTTGATCAACATTTCAACAGCAGTCCTCTGTTTGTGGTTATAGGTACTGTACTTGGAATGGGCATAGGTTTTTACAATTTGATGAAAAGTTTATCCGAGTTGGATCAATTGCTGAAACGATCCCAACAGGCAGATGATAGTAACAGTAGCGGTTCTAAAAGGCGTAAATGGTTGTAACAATGACGTTGCATCAATACAATAACAAAAAAAAGTTGATGAGGTATGTAAAGTTATGATTCGGCTGCTACAAAGTTTACCAGTTATTATTCAATCTTCAACAAGCGGTGAAGAAGAATCGATGTACGATATAGTCATGCACCATCTTACTGATCACCCTATTCACGATGGTTTCATTGGTAAAATCAATAATCTTTTTTTTCATGAAAAACTTTTTGGTATTTTCGATATGACTATCACCAGATGGGTTATAATGCTGTGGATAGCTGCTTTGATCTGCTTACTTATTTTTATTCCCGTAGCCCGTAAAATAAAAAATTCTGCTTATGGTTCCAGGTCCCGCTGGGTTAATCTATGGGAAGTGTTAATTGCATTTATACATGATGAGGTTGTAGAGCCAAATTTTGATCATCATTATGTTAAAAAGGCAATGCCTTATTTCCTTACTGTTTTTTTCTTTATTCTTTTTTGTAATCTGATGGGACTTATTCCAGGTATGTCTACTGCAACTGGCAACCTGGCTGTTACGGGTGGATTGGCGCTTTGTACGCTCATTGGAATGATAGGAGTGGGTATGGTCAAGCAGGGTATTTTTGGTTATTGGGTAGGGCTTGTACCACACGGGGTGCCTGCGTTTGTTTTGCCGCTAATGTATCCTATTGAAATTATTGGATTATTGATTAAGCCATTTGCTTTAACAGTCCGACTTTTTGCAAATATGACAGCAGGACATGTTGTAATAATAATATTTATTTATCTGGTAATGATGTTTCAGAGTTACTGGGTTGGCATAGGTTCGGTAGCAGGTTCATTGATGATATATTTGCTTGAGTTGTTGGTTGCTTTTATACAGGCATATATATTTGCAGTACTTTCGGCAATGTTTATTGGTACCTCAATGCATGCACATTAAGAAATGCATTATTAAGAGGTAATCAATATATTTCTTAGCAATAACATAATTGTTAGAATTTAATATTCAAAATTTTCGAGGAGGAGTCAATGGAATATTTAGGCCTTTCTTACCTCGCAGCAGGTTTCGGAGCTGGTTTGATAGTTTTTGGTGCGGCACTCGGTATTGGTAAATTAGCTACTGGTGCTTTAGAGGGTATGGCTCGTCAGCCAGAATTAAGTGGTGACTTAAGAACAGCAATGATTATTGCTGCTGCTCTTATCGAAGGTTTCACTTTTTTTGCTCTCGTTGTAACTTTTATGCTTGCAACAAAAGGTCCAATTGCTACAACGCCGGTTGAGAAACCTCAAGCAGAGCAAACTGAAGTTAAGTAAATTTTATTGTAGGTAGTTCGCTATGGAAGTTTTAAAAGAAGGCTTGCTAAAGGTTGAACCCGGCCTCCTGTTATGGACAATAATAACCTTTCTAGTGTTGTTATTGATATTATGGAAAGCCGCATGGAAGCCAATTGTAGAGGCGCTTGATGCCAGAGCTGAAAAGATTCGTGGTGATATCGAATCAGCGGAAAAGTCCCGTCTTGAAGCTGAAAGGCTATTTGCTGAACATAAAGCAATGATGGATAAGGCAAAAGAAGAGGCTACAAGTATCATCGCTGAAGGTAAGGCTGATGCGGAAAAATTAAGAAATTCCATAGTTGAAAAGGCAAATCAGGATGCCAAAGATCTTATTGAAAGAGCGCGTCGGGAGATAAATCTTGCAAAAGATAAAGCGCTAGCAGAGATTCAATCTGAAGTTGTTACAATATCAACGGATATTGCAGCTAAGATTATAGCTAAGAATCTCAAAGTTGAAGATCAGAAAGCCCTTGTAGAAGAGGCATTACAAAAAATAAGGACAGTTCAGTAGTACTGAACTGTCCTTAAATTTTAATTAATAGGGTTATTGGTGTGGCAACAAGTGAAGTAGCGAAAGTTTATGCAGGTGCTTTATTAGAGATTGCGCATGAGAAAAACGCTATAGCAAAAGTTGAAGAAGAGTTAAGTTTTCTTGCAGAATTATTAAAAAATGATCCTGATCTTTTGCGTTATTTTAGTGCGCCTGGAATTAATAATGATTCAAAAAAGCAATTCGTTGATAAGGTGTTTGGTGGTAAATTATCTGATCTCATGGTTAACTTTTTAAAGGTACTAATTGATAATGGACGTCAACAAGATATACCAGATATTAATGTCGCCTTTGGTGAATTACTTGATATAATCAATAATCGACAGAAAATTAAACTAATTAGCAGTATAAAGCTTGATGCTGATATTATAAATAGAATTCAAAAGAGTTTAGAAGATCGTTTTAACAAGAATATAATTATAGAAGAAGAAGTTGTACCATCAATTTTAGGTGGGATTATTGTACAAGTAGATGATTTAATTATAGATGCATCCTTAAAAAAAGATCTAATAAAATTACGTGAAAAATTATTACAAAGTAAGATCAGAGGTGAAGTGGCTTATGAAGATTAAAACTGAAGAAATAAAATCGATTATTAAGAAGGAGATTGAAGGGTATAAGTCACAGTTGGATGTTAGTGAAGTGGGTACTGTTATCCAGGTTGGTGACGGAATTGCACGAATTTATGGTTTAGATAATGCTATGGCTGGTGAAATGCTTGAATTTGAAAATGGTGCATATGGTCTGGTTTTTAACCTGGAAGAGAATTCAATCGGTGCTGTTATTTTAGGTGACTATCTTTCAATTGAAGAAGGTGATTCGGTTAAGAGATTGAACAGGGTCTTGGCGGTACCTGTTGGTCCAGAACTGTTAGGTAGGGTAGTTAATCCTCTGGGTATACCATTGGATAATAAAGGACCAATTAATACAACAAAAATGAGGCCTGTTGAATTTTTAGCTCCTGGTATTGCCGATAGACAGCCAGTAAAAGAACCGTTGCAGACTGGTATAAAAGCTATCGACTCAATGACACCAATAGGTCGTGGGCAGCGAGAATTGATAATTGGTGACCGTAAAACAGGGAAAACTGCAATAGCTATCGATACGATTATCAATCAGAAAGGTAAAGGGGTATATTGCATTTATGTGGCTATCGGACAGAAAGCTTCAACCGTTGCATCTGTTGTTGAAAAGTTAGAGCAGTATGGTGCGATGGATTATACTATCGTTGTTACTGCCAGTGCTTCTGATCCTGCACCACTACAATATATTGCTCCCTATGCTGGTTGTGCAATGGGTGAATATTTTATGTATGAAAAGAATGGTCATTCGCTTTGTATCTATGATGACCTTTCAAAACAGGCAAATGGTTATCGCCAGCTTTCTTTGTTGCTTAGAAGACCTCCAGGACGAGAAGCGTATCCAGGTGACATTTTTTACTGCCATTCACGACTTCTTGAACGTGCTGCAAAACTTTCAGATGACCTTGGTGGTGGTTCTTTGACTGCATTGCCAATTATAGAAACACAAGAAGGTGAAGTTTCAGCATATATTCCTACAAACGTTATTTCAATTACTGATGGGCAAATTTATCTTGTACCTGGTTTATTTGCATCTGGTGTACGACCTGCAGTTGATGTTGGTATATCTGTATCACGAGTTGGTGGGAATGCTCAGATTAAAGCTATGAAAAAGTATGCTGGTTCATTACGACTTGATTTAGCACAGTTTCGTGAACTTGAAGCTTTTGCTCAATTAGGAACGGAGCTTGATCCTGCAACACAGCGTCAGCTTGATAGGGGTCAGAGGCTTGTTGAAGTATTAAAACAGGATCAATATGAACCAATGCCTGTTACTGAACAGGTTGCAATTATATATGCAGGGACACAGGGGTATCTTGATAAAGTTCCAGTACCAGAAGTGAAAAGATTTGAGAAAGAATTTTTAAAATTTATGAGAGATGCACATCCTGAATTGTTAGATGGAATTTCATCAACTGGCGAACTTAAAGATCCGGATAAATTTGGAAAAGTAGCGGGTGATTTTGTTGAAAGTTATTTAGCCGGAAAAAAAGCAGATGTAAGAGCGTAATAAACTAAAAAAGAGGAATAGCTGTGGCAACACAACGAGAAATATTAAAGCGAATTAATTCTGTTAAGAATACTCAAAAGATTACCAGAACGATGGAAATGGTTTCTACTGCTAAGATGAAAAAAATGCAGGATAGAATCGTAATGTCAAAGCCTTATGCAGAAAAGTTAGAAACCATTATAGAACATCTGCGACAAACCGGCGTTGAAGATGTATTTGACCCGCTGATGCAGGAAAGACCGGATCCCAATAGAATATTAATTCTTATGATTACTGGTAACAGAGGTTTATGTGGTGGTTTTAATACACGGATTATTGAAAACACTATTGGTTTTAAAAGTAAACTAACAATTGAGGAAGGCAAAGAAGTTTTAGTCTATTCAATAGGCAAAAAAGGAACAAATTATTTAAGATTTATTAAGGAACCAATGTTTAAATCTGTATTAAATCCTGAAGATAAATTTAAATTTGATGATGCATCAAAATTAGGTGAGGAACTTATAAATCTTTTTGTTACCGGTGAAGTTGATGAAGTATATGTTTCATATACCAAAATCATGACTCGATCAACACAAAAAGCTGTAATTTCGCGCTTGTTACCATTAAAACCTGAAGGTGGTGCAATACAGGAAAGTGTTGAAGAGTTCCATGTAGAATATATTTTTGAACCTAATCCGTATAAGATATTTTCTTCATTGTTACCGTTATATATTAAAATGAAACTTTACGCTGCTGTTTTAGAAACTGGATTTTCAGAAAACTTTGCAAGGCGAGTAGCAATGAAGAATGCAACTGATGCAGCAAAAGAAATGGTAAGAGATTTAACAATTACTTATAATAGAGCCCGTCAGGCTAAGATTACTAAGGAAATCTCTGAAATAGTAGGTGGTGCTGCAGCCCTTGAATAAGGGTAGATGATATATAATATTTTATTCATGAATTAAGGAGTTGAATATGGCTGAGAATATAGGTAAGGTTGTTCAGGTTATTGGATCTACTTTGGATGCTGAGTTTCAGGAAAACAAGTTACCTGCTATTTATAATGCATTAAAATTAGAAGTAGAGGTTATGGATGAAAGAAAAACCCTTGTTTGTGAAGTTGCTCAGCATTTAGGTGGTAATAGGGTTAGAGCTGTTGCATTAGGTTCAACTGATGGCGTAAAAAGAGGTGCTTCAATCATTGATACCGGTGCTCCAATTACCGTTCCTGTTGGTGAAGAAACATTAGGGAGGGTATTTAACCTCCTGGGCGATGTAGTTGATAAAGGTGCACCGATAACAATCAAGGAAAGAAGGTCAATCCACCAGGAGCCACCCAAGTTTGATCAGTTGGAACCAAAAGCGGAAATTTTTGAAACAGGTATTAAAGTTGTCGATTTAATAGAACCTTATATTAAGGGTGGTAAAACTGGATTATTTGGTGGTGCTGGTGTCGGGAAAACTGTTGTTATTATGGAACTTATTAACAACGTTGCTATGCAACATGGCGGTTATTCAGTTTTTGCTGGTGTAGGCGAAAGAACTCGTGAAGGTAATGACCTGTGGTTGGAAATGAAGGAATCTGGTGTTATAAACAAAGCTTGTCTTGTTTATGGTCAGATGAATGAACCACCTGGAGCACGATTGCGAGTAGCATTGAGTGCCTTGACTATGTGTGAGTATTTTAGAGATTTGTCAGGTAGGGATGTTCTTTTGTTTATAGATAATATATTCAGATTTTCACAGGCTGGTTCAGAGGTATCAGCGTTGTTAGGACGTATGCCATCAGCCGTAGGCTACCAGCCAACATTAGCAACAGAAATGGGTGAATTGCAGGAAAGAATTACTTCCACTAAACGTGGTTCTATTACGTCTGTACAGGCTATCTATGTTCCTGCTGACGACTTAACAGACCCTGCTCCTGCAACAGCATTTATACATCTTGATGCAAGTACAGTTCTTTCGCGACAAATAGCGGAAAAAGGGATTTATCCAGCAGTTGATCCCCTGGAATCTTCTTCAAGGATACTATCTCCCGAAATAGTTGGCGAAGAACACTATGCAGTAGCTACTGAAGTAAAGAGAATATTACAGCGATATAAAGATTTACAGGATATTATAGCAATATTGGGTATGGACGAATTATCTGAAGAAGATAAGTTGTTAGTACAGCGAGCAAGGAAAATCGAGCGATTTTTATCACAGCCATTCTTTGTTGCTGAACAGTTTACTGGTATGGCAGGGAAATATGTAAAATTGGAAGAGACAATAAAAAGCTTCAAAGGGTTGATAAATGGTGAATATGACCATTTACCTGAGCAGGCTTTTTATATGGTTGGAACAATTGAGGAAGCGGTTGAAAAGGCAAAGAAGCTTGCTGGCAATTAATATCGTTTAGAGGATAATGCTATGGCATTGAAATTAAATTGTAATGTATTAACGCCAGAACGTCAGATATATGAAGGGCAGATTGATTTTGCAGTAGTACAGGCGTATGATGGTGAGATGGGATTTTTGTATAATCATGCTCCATTAATATCAGAATTAGGTACTGGTGAGATACGATTACGTACAGGTGATAACACAGAATATTTTTATGTAGATGGTGGATTTGTAGAAATTAAAAACAATTCACTGATCATTTTAGCTCAAGAAGCCGCAATAAAGCAGGAGTTAAAGGCTGATGTGTTAGAGGCAAAGATTAAAGAAATATCAGCTTTGCCAAGGCCAGAAGGATATGCAGAACGTTTAACAATCGATATTGAATTAAAAAAGTTAAAAGCGCGTTTACAGATTGCAAAAAAGTAAAAAAATAAAACTGGCAGGATAACCTGCCAGTTGTGTTTTATACCAGTGTATAATTTGTTTTTTTCTCCTTATCAGATGTCATTAAATAGTGGTCAGTATATTCTAATAATTTATTATATAATTTATTCCTTTCTTCAATAAGAAGTTTCCCGGCGTAAGTATCCCTTACCTGTAATGGTGTTTCAAAGTTATCTATTGTTTCAACCTGTAAATTAACTGGTTCTTTTTTTTGACGTGCATGAATTATTTCTTCGGGAGTAGGTAAAATTATTGCATATAATGAATATGGAGTCTGAATGAGAGCATGCCCTCTATTTAAGTATGCATCAGAAAAACCACCATCTATATTGATAGCTCTGCCATCTGGTGAAGCAATTTTCTCACCTTTACGAATATCAACTGGGGTATGGCCATATACTATTCGTTCAACGCCAAATTCATGCATTATTTTATCCATAAATTCATTTTTTAATAGATTCTCACCCCAATATAATAATTTTTCTTTATGTTTTGTTTTATCAACAAGATAATAACGTTCAAATGTTGTCATTGCATTTTTACCAAAAAATGGTGATTTTGATCCACACCATAAATAGAACATCAGAGCTAAATCTCTGGGATCCTGTAATTTACCTTCTAAATAATTCTTTCCTATTGTTTTAATGCGATGTTGTAAATAGTCTAATAATTCTTTCCCCTTGTACCCTGAAAATTCTTCAAAATCACCATCTGCTGTGCTGGGTATCAATGCGTGAATATTGAGTATATAATTATGGATATGGTATAGTTTCCCATGTTCAAATAAAAATTCCATAAGATAACGAATCTTTTTACTGATTGCAAATTGATATGATAGATCATTAATAACATCTTCTTCTTCTGGTGAAAGTTTTGTGGGATCATTTAAATCAATTGTTGGGAAATGTGTATCAGTAAGTCCATCAGTATTGTTGTTTTTTAACATCTCAGCTAATTTATTAAGCCATAGCCGTGATTCCATATTGAACTCAGGATTGTTGCGTATAGTTTGCTCTTCAAGTTTAAACTGAATTATAGATAGTGCTTTTTCCATTCTTCGAGATGCATCTTGTTTTGCTTTAAAATTACCAGTAATTTCACCGGAATATGTAGATAGTGCAAAATTTTTTAATTTGGAAATATTTATACCAATTCGTTCAAGAAAATCAAGATTATCGTAACGGGTAGTGATGCGCAAAGCTTCAGCAATAAGTGATTGATTTCCAGCAGATGCACCCATCCATAATATATCATGATTACCCCAGATAAATGTAAGATATCGCTTTATGTCTTTTTGATTAAGAATTCTTATTATCATATCAGGTTCATCTCCCCTGTCAAATACATCGCCAAGTACAATTAAATGTCCTAATATAACCTGTTTTACAATTTTACACAGTGAGCTGATGATTTTATCTGCTATTAATTCATTTTCATAAATTATATCTGGAACGGGATAGTTTAATATAAGGTTCTCAAGAACATGTTTAAGGTCTTTATTTATATTAATACGGATTTCATCAAAATCACGAACATTTTGAACACGGTATTGGATGATTCTTATAAGCGAGGAGATTATATCCTGACGGTCTAACCTATAAACATCATCTTCAAAATAACGTTCTTTGCGAATAATCCTGCCTAAATAGTATATCTTCTCTTTTGAAAATGTTTTGGGTAATGCTTCATAACATATACGCCATACCAGGCCAAAACGTCCTTTTAATATTGACACAAATCTATCTCCAGCACCGTGAGGGTCGCTTATCCACATGGTTGTATCAATATATTCGTTCAGGCGGGAATCTATTTCGGTAAGATCACGGATAATATTATGCAATGATGATATGCTTTTTTCGGTGTACATAGAGCCTCTGCTAATAAAAAATATTTACATGATTTTACCGCCAACATCGTCTATGTCAATATCTTCAAGGACTTCTTTCATTGTTTCTTTATCTATCTGTGAAAGATTATCTAATCCCTGAGCTATTGCAAATACTTTCTTTTTGACATAAATTGGAGCTTTTGCTCTTAATGCAATTGCCATAGCATCACTGGGGCGACAATCAATTATCATTTCAGAACTATCTGGAGCAACTAAATTAAGCTTTGCAAAATAAATGTTATCTTTTAAATCATCAATTACTACTGATTCAAGAGAATAATGAAATGTATGAAGCATTGTTATAATAAGGTCGTGTGTTAAAGGACGGATTGGTTTTTTGCCTTCAAGCTCAATGGCAATAAGGCTTGCTTCTAAAGGAGCAATCATAATGGGCAGTATGTTCCCCGTTTCATTGTCTTGGAGAACAACTATAGGTGTATTGCTTTCTTCATCCAGAACAATAGTAACTATGTCAACTTTGCATAATGACATCTTAATTCCTTTATTACCTGATTTGTATTCAATATAAAATGAATATAGAAAAAAATCAAGTAAAGTTAAGTCTTTTTAGCTTTTATTTTTTTATACAGCTTGTTTTTAAGGATATTTATGAAATAAGAGGCAACAATTGCGCTATGAGTTTCTTTATTGCTCTCACATTCTATGTAGTCAGCATGATGTATTTCCTGCAGCAATCGTTTTATGTCTTCAGTAGCATGTAATGTGTCTGTTTTTGCACCAAATATATAACATGGCGTTTCAATAAAGGAAAGTTTATCCCATAGATTATAATTTTTCAATGATAGTGCATTGGGTTTAAGTTTATACGGATCAGCAGCATTAATGGTATTGGTATATTTGATAAGCTGTTCTTTTTCTTTTTTGGTATTTAATCTAAAAGTTTTTAAATACCATATAACTAATTTTTTTAACACGTTATACCATGATGGGGGCAAATTGGGAACGATATCACCTAATATGGGAGGAAATCTGAATACAGGGATTGGTGAAATGAGAAGTGCACATTCAGGTTGACGTGTTCGCATTGCCAGATATTCTAAAATTACAGAAGAACCCAATGAGCTGCCTGCCATAACGAATGTTCTTTTTTTAGGTATTATCTGTTGTATTACTTCATGAAGATCAACAACCATTCTCATGACGTTGAAAGAAAAATCTGTGCATGATTTATCACCAGGTATTTTTGAAGAAATTTTTTCCCTCGTTTCAATATATATTAAATGGTATTCATCGGTCAATGAACGTAAAACATCTTTCCAGCCAGATATATGGGAAAGCCATCCTGCTACAAAAAAAATTATTGGTTTTGATACATTGTCATGTTTTGGAACAAAATCTATGCAATAGAGTTGCATTCCATCAGATACATGAATATAGAAGTCATTGATTCTTGTTGATTGCCCGGCATATTCAGAAAGTTCCATAGTCATCCTCATTAAAAAGTTTTACCATTTCCACACTGTTAATCAATCATAAACAATTAAGAATTGCAACTATTTTGTCATTGGAAAGGATATATTTTTTGGCAACTTGATTGATGGTCAGTAACTATCGCCAAAAATAATAAACTAAAAAGGAACCACAGTATACCCTGCGAACGAAGTGCAAGGCACCAAACTTTTTGATACATATATTTTCGTTGATGTGTCAATAATAATGCATTGGAGTTGTAACGATGCATTGTGCAACAAAAACGAAATTGCTTGCTCTGACCCCATGATAAATAAAGCAGTTGCATATCCATCACATACCGTAGCATTGCTGGCAATCACCGAAACAGAGATGATATCACTTGTGGCTGGATAGCCCGTTTTAGGATTGAGTATATGGTGGTAGTGTTTACCCTTATAGATTGCAAAGCGTTCGTAGTCGCCGCTTGTAGTAATAGACTGTCCATTGAACAGCAGTACTGTTCCGCAAATTCCTTCCTTACGTGGATGCCTTATGCCAATTGTGTAGCCATACCTGTAATTATTGCCAATAACTTTAAGGTCGCCGCCAGCTTCAACAATAGCTTCTTTGATACCCATATTTTGCAATGTTGCAATTGCCTGCTCTATTGCATATCCTTTTGCTATGCCACCAAGACCAATTTGTATGCAGGGCTTTTCTTTGATGACCTCAAGATTTTCCGGATGGAGATGAATTAGTTGATATCCTATGCACGGCTTATAGGTATTGATAGTTTGTGGTGATGGAGGAATAAAGTTTGGCGATTGTATGTTCCATAATTTACCTATTGATGCAAAGGTTATGTCAAAAAGCCCATTTGTTTTGTGCGATAGTTCCATGGATTGTTCAATGACAGTGAAGGTGTCTTTGCTTACATGGGTTTTACTATTTGCATTTATTTTTGAAACATCGCTGTCCGGTTTATAGGGGCTCATCACAGCTTCAATCTGCTTGATTTTGTCAAATGCTGCTTGTATTGCATTGTGTGCTTTTTCATGCGATGGAGCGTCAACAGTGACAGTTACTATAGTACCCATTGCCATTTGTGACAGACTATAGCGTTGTTGATGTGAGCATGACAGTAATAGCTGTACACCAATCATTACTACTATAACAATAAGTGAATAAATCTTTTGCATACTGTAATCCATGATATTATTTCAATTCATGTCCACTGAAATCCGCTGAAAATAATAATATGCACTCTTATCATTTTTAAATAAAAAGACGCAACTGAAAAAATAATCTGCACGCATTGTTATTCTGAGGGCGCACAGTGTCCAAAGAAAATCTCCTCACACTATTGAGATTCTTCGCTAACGCTTAGAATAATACTCCGTACCATTATCATTCCGGGCTTGACCCGGAATCCGGAAATGTAACGTTAGATACTGAACCACGATTATAGGAAAACTATCGCCAAATATTTTCGTTTCTTTTGAGCGGTCATAAGCCAGCCATTGTCATCTTCTATATAATATAGCATTATATAGATATAGAAAAAAATAAAACACTGGTGGTATTCATGGTACTAATGATAAAGATTAATTAAATTAAAACCTCAAAGCTAAATGACTTGACAACAATGATAGTATGATTATAAAAAAATAAAGGTATAACAATAGTTATTGCTATTAATACTGCACCAAACAATGGTATAACGTTACCATGCAGTGTTAAAGAAATTGGATACATATACCCTGAATGCAATAAAAATATTTTTTTCATTACAAGGAATACATTATGAAAATGAAATTTCATGTTATAACAGTTTGTGTCATTATTTTATGTGCGATAGTTACTGTTGATGCAAAAAACGCAACCAAAAAAACGAAGCAAATAACATCGATTGCTGATTTAAATATATTCAATGAACAATTGGTGAAGATAACCAATAAAGCAATTCCAACAGTAGTAAGTATATCTGCCGAGAAAAAAATGGGTTCGCCACGTGATGCCAGAAAGATGCCCATGCCATTTCCTATGCCAAGAGAAGCTAAAGCAGTTGGTTCAGGTGTTATTATTGATAAACGAGGGTATATAGTAACTAATAACCATGTCGTAAAAAACACAAAATCAATAACTGTTACTTTATTTGATAAGCGTACATTCCCATGTCAGCTCATAGGCTCTGACCCTGCCACTGACATTGCTGTAATAAAAATACAGGGAACTGTTCCCGGAGACATTCCTGTTGCTGAAATGGCTGATTCAGACACATTAAAGGTTGGAGAGATTGCCATTGCTATAGGCAACCCTTTTGGATTTGGGCATACGGTAACGATGGGAATTATCAGTGCAACAGGCAGAGAAGGTTTTGGGCTTGCCGATTATGAATATTTTATTCAAACTGATGCTGCAATAAATCCGGGAAATTCTGGAGGAGCTCTTATTAATGTTACAGGCAAACTCATAGGTATAAATACAGCAATATTCAGTCGTAATGGGGGTTACATGGGTATAGGGTTTGCCATACCGTCAAACATGGTAAAACAGGTTGTAGATGAACTGATACAAAAAGGTAAGGTAACGCGAGGCTGGTTGGGTGTGTATATTCAAAACATTACTCCTGAAATTGCTAAAAATTTTAAATATGAAGGAAAGCAGGGAGTTGTCGTTGCCGATGTTATGAACAATTCACCTGCAAAAAACGCTAATCTTGAAATTGGTGATATTATTGTTTCTGTCAATGGCACAACAGTTTCGGATATAAATCAATTGCGCCGTAATGTTGCTGCTTTAAAGCCTGGCTCTACAGCAAAAGTTAAAATTTTTAGAGCAGGCAAAGAGATGGATGTTGATGTTATCATTGCAGAACTCCCTCAACAACAAGCTATGGAAGAAAAAGCAGTGGAACTTGACATAATTGGGCTGCGTGTTGGTGATATAACCGAAGAGAATGCATATAAATTCAGGATAACCGATACAACAGGTGTTATAGTCATGGAGGTTAATGAAGATGGTCCAGCTTATGAGGCAGGGATGATGGTTGGTGACATTATCAAAGAGATTGAAAACACGCCGGTAGAAAATGTGTCACGCTATAATGAGCTATTAGCACACTATCAAAATAAAGAGACGTTGCTTTTACTGGTAAAGCGTGGAGGAATCCATAAATTTGTAGTTATAAAAAAAAGTGAAAAACAATAGCATATAAAGGATTAATATTTTTATATTAAATATTTTAATCCCGTGGCTTCTTTAACCCGTTTAATGGTTTCTATAGCCAGTGGACGGGTTTTTTCTGCTCCTTTTTTTAATATGGATGCTATGTCATGTTTGTTATTTTCAAGCAATTCCCGTTTTGCTCTAAATGGTGCAAAGTATTCCCATATCATTGCAAAAAGCTCTTTTTTTACTTCACCATATCCTATGCCACCCTTCAGGTACCGTTCTCTAAGTATTTGTGTTTTTTCAGGTTCAGCAAAAAGTTTATACAAAGCAAATAGATTACAGGTATCTGGATTTTTAGGAACTTCTAATGGTTGTGAGTCGGTAACTATTCGCATTACCTTCTTTTTAAGGGTGGTTTCATCTTCAAATATATTGATGGTATTGTTATAGCTTTTTGACATCTTCTGTCCATCAATACCTGGTATCACCGCAATATCCTCAGGAATCATTGCTTCGGGTATAACAAAGATTTCACCATACATCTGATTAAAGTGCTGTGCAATATCCCTTGTTATCTCAAGATGTTGTTTTTGATCCTTGCCAACCGGGACTAACTCTGCATTGAATAAAAGAATATCAGCAGCCATCAGTACAGGATAGGTAAAAAGTCCGGCATTGGGGATAATTCCTTTTGCAATCTTATCCTTATAGCTATGACTTCGTTCAAGAAGCCCCATGCCGGTGTGGCATGATAGTATCCATGATAATTCAGTAACCTCAGGGATATCAGCCTGCACCCAGAAATGTGCTTTATCAGGGTCCAGCCCAAGAGCAATAAAATCCATAGCAGCATTTAATGTATTGTGTGCCAACAGGCGGGGGTCGTGAATGCTGGTTAATGCATGGTAGTTAACAATAAAGCAGAAAAGTTCATTGTTATATTGCAATTCGATCATGGGTTTCATCATGGCAAAATAGTTACCTATATGCAATGTACCCGATGGTTGTATTCCTGAAAGTATCCTTGACATTTGTACCACCTTTTTAAGTATGGTTATTAATGTTGTGTATCAGAATGTAGACAGATGTAATAGTCTGTTTTATATCGTCAATATTAATTTTAATAACCTGCCTATAAAAAATTTTATTTTTGGTTTATTTCATCAAAAACAGTTATTTTATGAATGGAAAGTAATAAGGTGTAACGTATGGCTATTGCAAATTTTTTACAGTATACTACTATGAAAATGAAAAAGGTAACAGTGTTGCTATATTGCATATTACTGTTTGCGATAGTTACTATAACAGTTCTTTTCCTGTTATTTAATCATTTTATTTTAAATCATTATCATCTGTCATTATTGCTTAAAAGTGTATTCTTCATTACAGTTATTATTGTTATTTTCAACATATCATTTATTATTATAACAAAAGTTTTGCACAAACAATATTATGTTGTTGCTCGAAGTATGCTGAAGGTTCTGAAACAGTATGAAAAGGGCAATTATACCTATTCATTTTCTATAGATAATAATGGTTTTGATAGTATTTTAAAATATATGCAGAAATTGTTAACCAGATCAAATAATCCAGAAGAATCACTTGATAAACAATTAGATGAAAAGGTATTTGCAATCATTAGTGTGCTCATAAGCGCCATGGAAGATAAAGATCCCTATACCAGTGGCCATACTGCACGGGTGGCACAGTACTCGCTTGCAATTGGTAAACGTCTTGGCTTGCCAAAAGAAAAAATGCGATTGCTCAATCATGCTGCTGCAGCACATGATATTGGCAAGATTGGCATACCAATAGAAATTATCGAGAAAAATGGGAATTTATCCGAAACTGAAAAATTACTTTTAGAAAGTCATCCCATACGCGGCATGAAAATATTATCAACGCTTGATTATTTAAAGGATATTGCATCAATTGTGATGTACCATCATGAGCGGATTGATGGGCAGGGATATTATGAATTGTCAGGCAATAAAATTCCTGTTGAAGCTAAGATCATTGCTGTTGCCGATGCCCTTGATGCCATGTTAAGCGATAGACCATATAGAAAGGGACTATCGCTCCATGAAGCTAAGCAAGAATTGGAAAAAAACAAAGGCACCCAATTTGACCCGCTTATAGTTGATACACTAATACAAATATTAGAAGAAAAAGGCACATTAAAAGAACTTATTGCTTTTTGATATATTTTTGTATAAACTCGTCATGAGTTAATATGGATATAAATTGATCAAGTTTTGCTATTTTAAAAATGCTTTCAACATTTTCATTGATGTCATAACAAATAAATTCAATATTGTTTTTCAATGCAAGGTTCATACAGCGTACCAATGAACCAATACCAGATGAATCAATATATTTTAGATCCCGTAAATTAAGTGCTATGATTTTTGGATTATCTTCTAAATGTTGTCGGTATATAGTTTCAAAATTATGAATCTTTGAGATATCATAGCGTCCGTTTAAGGTAAGTATTAATAGTGGACCTTCTTTATGAACATCAATTTGCATGCAATTACTCATCAATTAAAATATTAATAGTGTATCCTGATATACAATAATTTGTTGTGAAAGGTAATAACAAATCACTGGTATAATTACTCATAATAATAATTTATTTATTGAAAGATGTCAACAAATAATTAAAATAATTATGTACCACTTACCCTTGCATGTATTTATGAGTAGCTATCAATAGTGTTTTTTTCATTTTTTTATATGTTTAAAAACAAAAGATAACAAGCAGCTTATCAAATATTTTGTAATCACACGGGTATTTACAATTTTGTTTTGATTTCCCCGTATGATATAAACGTGGTAATTGATACAATGAAATTTATAGCAACTGAAAGTTCAGTTGAAGATATAATAGCGCAATTGACATTAACAATGTTATTATTGTAACAATTAATCCAGGTTTTAAAAATTCTATAAAGCTTATTTTGATACCTGATCTTGCTGCTAATTCCAGAACAATAAGATTAGCCATGGCACCAATTATTGTAGCATTACCTGCTAATGTTGATGATGAAGCCAATGCCAGCCATAGCAGTTTGCTGTTGTTTTGTTTCAGTATTGGAACTAGAAGAATGACAAAGGGCACATTGCTGATTATCTGGGAAGAGATAAGACTTATTCCATGTAATACAATAATACTATAAAAAGTATTATTAAGCTGTGAGTAATGCATCAATATATTCAATATCCCTGCTTTTTCAGCACCTTTTACGACAATAAATAGTGAAGCAAAAAATAACAGTAACACCCAATCAATTTCTTTTATAATTTTTGAAGGCTTTATTTTCCCTAATAAAAGAATAAAAGAACTTCCAATCAAAGCAATAAGAGGTATTGACAAATGAAGCATATGATGAAAAAGGAAAAGTATAGTCATAATAAAAAAAATTGGTACAGAAAAGATCATAGAACTAAGGTTGTAATCATATTCATTTCCATTGTAGTGCAATAGTAATGGTGCATCAAAGGTTTGCGAATATATCCGCTTAATAACAATAATAATAATTACCATGCCGAGTATAGCAATAGGGAACAGATGCAGTAGAAAATATATATAGGGAATCTTTGAATAAATACCAATCAGCATATTTTGCGGATTCCCGGTAATGGTCATTGAACTTCCAATATTGGATGCTAAAATTTCAGCTATTAAATAAGGTTTAGAATCTAATTGTGCCTGACGGCATATTGAGATGATAACAGGAGTAAACATTAAAACGACAGCATCATTAACCAGAAATGCACTGGCAATACCGGTAGTAAATGTTATTATCCATAATAATTGTGATGGCGTTTTGGAAAAAGTAATTGTTTTATGAGCAACAAAGGCAAAAAATCCATCCAGTTCAAGAGTTGCTATAACAATCATCATTCCTAAAAGCAGTGCTATGGTATTAAAATCTATAGCGGCAATTGCCTCTTCAAAAGAAAGAACACCTGCAGCAATCATTGCAATTGCACCAAAGTAAGCTGCTGATGGCCTGTCAATGTTAACGCCTGGCAGGCTGGTTAGCATTATCCCTAAATACGTTATAATGAAGATAATAAGAGCAATAGTATACATGGCAATTGATATGTTGGGAAAATGTAACTTATATAACTTATAATTGAAGTATCTTTATAATGGGAATCTGCCCGGCCAGGACTCGAACCTGGACTTCTCTGATCCAGAGTCAGATGTGTTGCCAATTACACCACCGGGCAAAACAACACCATAACACCTTTATAGCACAATGTTTATTCTGATAAAAATTTTGTCAATACTTTTGAAACAATCACCCTTCTTTTTGTACTATTTTTGCCCATGTATCCTTTAATGTAACTGTTCTATTGAATATTACATTGTTATTATGCGAGTCAGGGTCAACAGTAAAATAACCCAGGCGTTCAAACTGAAAATTGGTAAAAGCTTTAGCATTAGAAACAGATGGTTCTATAACGCCATGAACAGTCTTCAATGAATCAGGATTAATATAATCAGTAAAGTCGTTGCCCTCGTCAACCTGCGATGGGTCCTCTCTGGTAAATAATCTATCGTACAGGTGCACTAAAACTGGCAGAGAGTGTTGGGCGCTGACCCAGTGTATGGTTCCTTTTACCTTTCTGCCATCGGGAGCATAGCCATCCTTTGTTTGTGGGTCATAGGTGCAATGGAGCTCAATAATATTGCCGCTGGTATCCTTTATAACATCAGTACATTGTATAAAATAGGTATAGCGCAAACGAACTTCGCTTCCCGGTGATAATCTAAAAAATTTCTTTGGAGGATTTTCCATAAAATCATCACGTTCAATGTAGATAATCCTTGAAAATGGAATTTTTCGTATACCTGCATCCTGGTTTTCAGGGTTATTGATGCCTTCAACATATTCCACCTTGTTTTCCGGATAATTTGTAATAATTACCTTCAATGGATTAAGTACACACATTACCCGGTTTGCTTTTGTATTAAGGTCTTCGCGGATGCAGTGTTCTAAAAGGGCTATATCAACCATGCTATCTTTCTTAGCAACACCAACTGTTCTTGCAAAAATTTTTATAGAATCAGGTGTATACCCACGTCGGCGCAATCCGGCAATGGTTGGCATTCGTGGGTCATCCCATCCTGAAACGTACCCTTCCTGTACTAACTTTAACAACATACGTTTGCTCATGACGGTATAGCTTAGATTAAGACGTGCAAACTCAATCTGTCGGGGACGCTGTCCGGATGCTATCTGATCTAAAAACCAATCATATAATGGACGATGAACTTCAAACTCTAATGTACATATTGAATGAGTGATGCCTTCAATGTAATCCGATTGCCCATGAGCCCAGTCATAAGTGGGGTATATGCACCATGTATCACCGGTGCGATGATGGGTTGCATGTTTTATACGGTACATCACCGGGTCGCGCATGTGCATGTTAGGTGAAGATATATCTATCTTTGCACGCAGTGTTTTTGATCCATCTGGAAATTCACCATTTTTCATGCGCTCAAATAAATCCAGATTTTCCTCAACACTGCGATTGCGGTAAGGGCTTTCTTTTCCCGGTTGCGAAGGCGTTCCTCGCGTGGCTGCAATCTCTTCGGCACTCATATCACAAACATAAGCTTTATTTAATTTTATTAAAACTATCGCCCACAGGTAAAGCTGTTGAAAATAATCTGAAGCATGGCGCACCTCACCATCCCAGTTAAATCCCAACCACTGAATATCATGCTTAATGGATTCAACATATTCAACATCTTCCTTCTCGGGATTGGTATCATCAAGACGCAGGTTGCATCTGCCATTATATTTTATAGCAATACCAAAGTTAAGGCATATTGATTTTGCATGTCCAATGTGTAAATAACCATTTGGCTCCGGCGGGAATCGTGTAATGACACCTGTGCAGACATTATTTTTTAGGTCTTCGTTTATGATCTCTTCAATAAAATTTGTTGACTGTGGAATTTCCATACCAATATCGCAATGTATAAAGATTTTACATACTGTAGTGAGCAGTATATCCATTTTGTCAAGACATTATAGTGCCAATATTGTCTATTAATTGACTTACATCTCACATCTAACAATTCACACCGTGAATTGTACAATTGTACAATATATAACCTTCCTTGTATTCCCACATTTATAAATGGTGGGAATTGTGTGGAGGAGTTTATGAGCAAAAAGCAGGTTTGTATTCTGCATAACAGTTTTTGCAGTTTAACTCCGTAGGGGTGACATAAAAAATGGGGTCAGAGCCTTAATAATGACAATGTTGCATAGAATTTTGTTGAATAATCCATGACATTGTATATACTATTTTTGCTTTATAGATTATATTATCAATGGTGTGATGTTTTTTAACGGGGCACCTGTACAATGATAACAGGGAACAAACAATATTATATCGGTTGCTCGGGGTGGAACTATAAACACTGGAAGGGATTGTTTTATCCTGAAACTATTCCACAATACAGGTGGCTGCAATACTATGCATCCATCTTTACTACTGTTGAGATTAATGCTACCTTCTACCGGCAATTTAAGGATGCAACCTATACCAGCTGGTATAACAGGGTGAACAATGAATTTTGCTATAGCCTTAAATTGTCGCGATATATTACTCATGTAAAAAGGCTTTTGCATGGTGAAGATGCAATACAGCGCTGTGTTACTTCAGCATCATTGTTGAAGGATAAATTAGGTGTTATTGTTATACAATTACCACCATCACTGAAGTTTGATGAACAACTTGCTGGTGATTTTCTATTGCTTCTTCCCCGTAACTATCGCTATGCTATTGAAGCACGCCACGGCTCATGGTTGTGCGATAGTTGTTTTTCATTGTTACAACAGCATAATATTGCATGGTGCATTGCGGATACTGCCTCACGATACCCTTACCATGAGGTGGTTACAGCCAATTTTGTCTACATTCGTTTGCATGGTTCAAAAAAACTATATGCATCAGAATACACCATGCAGGAGCTTGAAGAGTGGGCAAATAAGATTATTGCATGGGATAAAATCACTTATTGTTATTTTGATAATGATGTCAATGCGTATGCGGTGTTTAATGCTCTATCTCTTAAACGGTTATTACATGTAACATCTCCGCTGCCATGCTCTGAGTTTACGGTGTAACAGTTATTTGATAATCAATAATGATTGCAATATTTTTCTTCTGTGCTATTATATATCATTACACCTATAAAAGGATATGATGAATGGAGCTTATTGATCTGCATTGCCACACTACTGCAAGCGATGGCATATATAAACCATGGGCGATTATTGATTATGCTATTGAACATGGTGTCAAAATCCTTGCAATAACTGACCATGATACCATCGATGGACTTGATGAGGCACTTTATTATGCACACCAGAAATCGTTTACGCTATTACCGGGGATCGAATTCAGCATTGAGTATCCTCATGGATCATTTCATCTTGTTGGGATGGGAATTGATCATACCAACGAAGAGTTAAACAGGGAACTGTCGCACCTGCAAAAGTTACGAAAAGACAGGATATACAAAATAATAAAAGACTTGCAGGTACATGGGATAGATATTACTGATAAGGAGGTGGAACAGGAAGCCGTTGGCAACTCACCGGGACGACCGCATGTAGCGCGGGTACTGGTCAAGAAAAGATACGCTTCAGATATTAAAGATGTTTTTGTTAATTTCATGGTGAAAGGGAAGCCTGGTTATGTTAAAAAAGATAAGATAACATTTCATAAAGCAGTACAACTTATAAAAGATAGTGGCGGCATTCCCATTGTTGCTCATCCCATTTCGTTAGGTTTTGGTTCATGGGCTGAAGGTGAAAGCCTGATAAAAGATTTTTTTGATGGGGGTATTCAGGGGATAGAGGTATATTCAGCAATGCATAGCGATGACGATGTAGAGCAATTTTTAGCTATTGCAAAAAAATATTCTTTGCTTATTTCAGGTGGCAGTGATTTCCATGGTGATAAACAGGAAATAATAGGATACTATGCAGATGGTAAGCCCATACCATTTGAAATCGGTCGGCAATTTTTACAGGTATTACGTTAAGGTACTGTATGAAGGCAGATAGAGGTTATCAAAAGTCGTTTTTAATTGATATTGACGGTGTTATTGTACGAGGTAATTCTTTAATATCCGGAGCAAAAGATTTTATTGGCAATCTTCAAAAAGGTAATTTTCCGTTTTTATTCCTCACCAATAATTCATATTATACACCTAAAGAGTTATCCGAAAGATTTTTTACATTGGGGCTTGATGTTGATGAATCACGATTTTATACCTCTGCTATGGCTACAGCAAGCTTTCTGGTATATCAAAAGCCTGGCTGCTCAGCATATGTTATTGGTGGCAGAGGATTAATTCAGGAATTGGAAAAAAATGGTATTGTCATTTCGTATAAAAATCCTGATTATGTTATTATTGGCGAAACGGAAGAATATGATTATTCTCGTATTATTGAAGCAACCTATCTTATTCAGGAAGGAGCAAAGTTTATTGCAACAAATCCTGATTTAACCGGACCAACTGACAGGGGTCCTGTACCAGCATGCGGAGCTCTTGTTGCACCAGTAGAAAAAGTAACCGCTGTAACGCCATACTTTTTAGGGAAGCCTAATCCTGCAATGATGTACTGGGCACGTAAAAAATTAAATGTTCACTCAGCAAACTGTTTCATGATTGGAGATAGAATGGACACTGATATTTTAGGCGGTTCTGAGGCTGGTATGACATGCGTGCTTGTGCTGTCGGGTGTTACAACACTGGCAATGGTGGATAGGTTCCCCTATCAACCGGACTATATTGTAGAACATGTTGGTGAGATAGATCCCGATACAATACTTTCTCGCCGGGAAAGAATTAAAGAATAATAATCGTGTGAAATATAAAATATATAATATAAACAAATATACTAATAATTACATAAAATAAAAGACAACATAAATTCCTGATGTTATAATATTTACTATGACATACATATTACAATTATATGTCAATATTTTATGCACAAAACTGTTGACAAAATTTATATAAAATAATAATTACAAATTAATATATTCTAAATAATAATAATAAATAACATATAATTATTTAATGCATAGAAAATTTAGTAATATATAAAATTGTATGTTATAATTATTGATATATAACGGCTTTTTGAAATACTTTATATTTGCAGGAGGATGTAAATGGGAAAATTTAGCTTTAATGAAGAAGCAGTTAAAAATCTCAAAATTACTGACACCTCTGTTCTTGAGAGGCTGATAGATTTTGAGCATGCTCGGAAATGGCATCTAAGCAAGGACCGATCACGCAAAGATAAGAGGATGTCATTGAAAGAGGCTGTTGCAGAGTATGTACATGATAATGATATCATGACCGATGGTGGTTTCTGTTATGTACGAACCTCAATCCAATCATATTTTGAGGTTATACGTCAGCAAAAGAAGAATTTGCAGTTTTGTAGTTCACCCAATACCAATCACACGTACATGATTAATGCAGGATGCGCACGGTATTCGCATAACTCGTATCTTGGTGCTGAGATGAGGGGGATTGACAGAAATTACACACGGCAGTTAAAGGCGGGTAAGGTCACAATTTTATCTGAATGGAGCCATGGCACGATGGCTCAAGGATTTAAAGCAGCGCAATTAGGATTGCCGGGCGTTTTCAGCAAACAGCTTCTAGGCTCTGATATGATAAAATATAATCCCTATGTAAAAGTTATGCAGAATCCAATGCGCAGTGACCCCGACCCTGTTGCGTATATTCCTGCAATATACCCTGATGTATCTATTATACATGTACATGCATCAGATAAAAAAGGGAATGCACGATTCTTTGGTCCGGCAATAAACGACATCGCAATGGCAGGCGCTACTCGCAAGCTTATAATTACCGCTGAAGAGATAGTTCCGGAAAGTGATATCAGGAATAATAATAAGGGTGTATCTATCCCTGCGATGTATGTTGATGCAGTAGTTGAACTACCGTATGGTGCTGTTCCCGGACAGATGCCAGGATGCTATTACTGGGCAAGGCAGTGGTGGGAAATGGCTTTCAGGTTTGGAATGAAGTCAGATGAAAATTTCAAGAAATTTCTTGAATACTGGGTATTCGGCGTTAAAGATCAATACGAATTTATTGAAAAGTTAGGTGGATCAAAGTGGATTGCTGAATCACGAAGATTAACCAAAGCCGAAGAATATGATAATGAAGATGCAGGTGTTGATTTCAATTACGATGAATTTCAGGGTGATTGGCCAGAAGATATCACCACGATGAAATTTTATTAAAATGTATAATAACTATAAACTATTACTATTTGAACATAAGGAGGAATTATGGGTAATAGATCAGATAAACCAATGAATCCGTTGGAATTGTTAGCATATGTATTAGCAAAAGAGATTAAGGATCATGAAGTTGTTTATATTGGAACTGGATTACCAATGGTAGCGGGTATTCTGGCACGCAAAACTCATGCTCCCAATATAGTACTTGTTTATGAATCGGGTGCTCAGGATCCAATGGAAGGTGGCATGCCATGGTCGGTAGGTGGTCCTGCAACATGGCGTAAATCACCCTTAATATTAGAGATGTCATATTCATTTGGTCAGATTTATAATGGTTATGTTGACAAGGCATTTTTAGGCTTTGCGCAGATAGATATGTATGGCAATGTTAATACTCATATGATTGGGAAAGATTTCTTAAAACCTGATCATAGGTTAACAGGTTCAGGTGGCAATAATGATCTTTCTTCGCTATCTGAAGTCATGATTCTTGTTGGATTGCAGTCACCTCAAAAATTTGTTCCAAGGGTTGATTTTATTACTTCACCAGGGTTTGTTGATGGTGGTGATAGCAGGCAGAAAGCAGGTTTACTGGGCAAAGGTCCTGTAACAGTAGTTACACAGGCGGCAGTGTTTGATTTTGAACCGGAAACCAAGCGAATGCGTGTAAAATCATTACATCCTGGTGTTTCTTTTGATTTATGTCAGCTTGCATGTGGATTTGAGCTTGTTAAACCAGCAGGTGACATACCGGTAACCGAAGTTCCATCAAAAGAAATTCTGGAAATAATACGAAATGATGTAGACCCGAGAGGAGTATTTACCTCTATTCCCGGTATGTAATTACCATAAACAGTTGCAGGATTGTAAATTAATCCTGCAACTGTACTATATATTTTATTGTTTATTTTCCAATAGCTAATTTAATTACCTCGTAAGCGCCATTGTAAATACCAATACTTTTTGCTTTGATGATATTATTGCAATAAAGTGTCAGTAAATCATCATCATAGATTAATAAATCCATTGCCTGCAATGTGTGTTGAATCGTTTCACATTCTACAGTACTATCGCCAATTTCAGCGCCTCGTATTGCTCCCCACATTTCATGCCCGCCTACACGGGCAACAAACAGCTTGGGAACAGGATAGAATGCCAGCTCACCCGGCTTGGTTATAAGGCAATCGCTTACCCTCATCAGTATGTTGGTGGCATAAACGGCTGAAAAAATATCTTCATTATGTACAATGTGCAATCCAGGTAAATCCTTTGTGGTTAAGGTATTTGCCAGTTTTTCAGTATCCACCCATTGCGTATAGGTAGTCATTGGAACTCTGGAACTAAATCTGGTATTAACTATCATATCAAAAATAGCTTTGTGATCACCGGTATTGATGATGAGTGTTAATTTTTCATTTTCAAGAAGTGGAATGCAGTGCATGATAATATCCATGCATAATTTTTGCTGAGCGCCGGCTCCTCCAATGCTTAATAAAAATCGTCGCGGCTTTTTATTATTAAACCTGTTTAAACGAGCATTGCAATCCTTTTCAATATTTGCAACAAGTTCATGATCAACGTAGTGACCGGTGTAATAAATATCATCTTTTGGCATTGGATTGAGTATTTGATTTTTTTTACCCATATTTTTTAAGGTGCGATAGCCAAAATATGCTGATGGAGTTTGCACTGTATGGATGGCACCTTCGGAAAGATGAAGTGCAAGAGGCCAATTATCGGGGATCATATTAATGACTTTTTTTGTACCGGCATGGACAGCAGCCTGCGATGCCCATGCATGCGTTGCAACAAATGGTACAGATTGTGGCAGATTGCGGTATATATTGGCAAATAGCTGAGTCATTGCCTGATCAGTAGCATTATAAGTTAGCTTTTTAAATCCAATAGCAGTAAGATGCTCCCAGTATAACTTGTTAAAAAGATAAAATTGCTGTGATAAGCGTGAACCCAATGAATACAACTTATCCATATGTTTGATGATTTTTGCACCGGCTGTATCAAATGATAAAAGATCAAACCAGTACGGAACAATCCCCATTGAATGTGCTGCTGAAGCAATTGCCATAGCAATACGATAATGACCATAACCCATGCGTATGGTACCAATAATAATAGATTTTGATTTTGCTATTTCAGCACCTTTTTCCTGTGAAACAGTGTATAGATTACAATATTTTTTTAAGATAGGATTGGGTTGTGCCTGGAGTTCATAGCTATCTTCAGGGTTATAGCCAAATTTTTTTGCAAAGCGTGCTTTTTGTTTCATTGCTTTATTATAAGTGTGTTCGGGGATGGGATTCCCAAAGATGGAAAGTGACCTATCATTGTTGTCCATATATGTTCCCTCCTGAAAAGGTGATGGTGAGTATCCTTTGCTACAGTTATGAAATATTAAGTTTTTAGTTACTCAGCTAAAATTTTTCAAGCAGAAAATTTTTACTATAAATCTGTTGGCAGAGTTTATTCAATGGATTACTCAAAAGGTATTGATTAATCTGAACAAATTCTCAAGGGTGAATGGTTTACTATGGCTTTGTTTTCAAGTAGCTGAACACTTACAATGGAATTTCTAATAACTGCATTGTTTTACAAAATACAGTGGTTGAATAAAAAAGATACATTATGAGTAACTATCGCCACCAGTATTATTGTAAATTTGTCATAATGGGTGGTTATTTCATAAAATAGTAAGTTTTATTTAAAAATATAAAAAAAATTTTTAAAATGTTGACATGTTTGCTATCTTTATAACCATGACCAACCATAGTGTAGTGGTACTTCCTCTGGTTAAATAAAAAGCTATCAATTTATTTACTGCTGGTTTTAATGGTCAGCTTAAAATAATTTTGCTGATAGATATTTTATAGTTTATAAGGAGCAAAATATGCCGTTGCGTAAAATTAGAAATATTGGAATTGCTGCACATATCGATGCAGGTAAAACAACTGTAACCGAGCGCATTTTATATTTTACGGGTGTTACCAGAAAATTAGGCGAGGTTCATGATGGGCAGGCTGTGATGGATTTTATGAAGCAGGAGCAGGAGCGTGGTATTACCATTTCTTCGGCTTCCATATCATGTCAATGGAACGATCATAACATAAATATCATTGATACACCAGGGCACGTTGATTTTACGGTTGAAGTGGAACGTTCTCTGCGTGTTATTGATGGGCTCATTGCTGTATTTTGCGCTGTTGGTGGTGTAGAGCCTCAGAGTGAAACTGTATGGAATCAAGCTGATAGATATAAGGTTCCGCGAATTGCGTTTATCAATAAAATGGATAGAGTTGGTGCTGACTTTTACGAAGTTGTTTCTCAGATGGATAGATATCTTGATGCAAATCCTGTTCCATTCCAGGTTCCCATTGGTGTTGAAGACAATTTTAATGGTTGCATTGATCTTGTTGAGCAACGGGCGATAGTTTTCAGGGAAAACGAGCGGTTGATTGTGGATATACCAGATGATTATAAAGGAAAAGCAAAGGAAGCTCGTAAACATATTATTGAAAAGCTGGCTGATTTTGATGATGAGATCATGGAGCTTTATCTTGCAGAAAAAGAGATACCATCTGAACTGATAAAAAAGACAGCCCGTGAAGCTACATTAAAGATGCTCATCACGCCTGTATTTTGTGGTGCTGCATATAAAAATAAAGGCATTCAACTTTTGCTTGATGCAGTTGTTGATTATCTTCCATCTCCTGTTGATAGTGGAGCGATAGTTGGTATTGATGTTAATGATCCTGAAAAAACTCATACGCGTCACCCTTCAACACATGAGCCATTTGCTGCATTGGCATTTAAACTGATTAACGATCTCTATGTCGGTCAGCAAACATTCATACGTATATATTCAGGAAAATTACAAAGTGGCATGCAGGTATATAACTCTACCAAGGGTAAATATGAGCGTATTGGGCGTATCATGCGAATACATGCAAAAGAACGAGAAGAAATTTCAGAAGCGGGAGCAGGTGAGATAGTTGCTTTAATAGGACTTAAATTTACCAAAACAGGCGATACACTCTGTGATACAAATTATCCGCTGTTGCTTGAATCGATATATGTTCCGCCATCAGTTATTGATTTACAGGTTATGCCTGCTTCTAAAAAAGAAGAAGAAAAGCTGGGGATAGCTCTTCATAAATTAGCAGTTGAAGATCCATCATTTAATGTACGCGTTGACGAAGAAACGGGTGAAACGATAATATCAGGGATGGGTGAACTCCATTTAGAGATTATGGTTGACAGGCTCAAAGAAGAATTTGGGCTTAATGTACAGGTTGGCGAGCCTTCCGTTGCATTCCGAGAAACAATAACTGCTGAAGCAGAACAGGAAACAAAATTTGTTAAGCAAACCGGTGGTAAGGGTCAGTATGCACATTGTGTTATGCGAATAGAACCAAATCCCGGGAAAGGATATGAATTTTTAGATCATATAAAAGGTGGAGCAATACCCAATGAATTTATTCCTTCAATACAAAAGGGAATACATGCAGCAATGGAAGAAGGCATACTAGCTGATTTTCCTGTTGTTGATGTCAGGGTTGTGTTGCTTGATGGTAGTTTCCACCCGGTTGATTCATCTGATATGGCGTTTAGAACATGTGCATCTATATGTTTTAAAGATGCATTTATGAAAGCTAAACCTCTTTTACTTGAACCTCAGATGAAGATTGAAATTAACACTCCTGATGAATATATAGGTGATGTTATTGGCGATTTGAATAGGCGAAGAGGTAAAGTAGAATCAATGCGTCGTTTTAGAAAAGGTGCCCAAAAGGTCAATGGTTTTGTTCCACTCATGGAGATGTTTGGGTATGCAACAACATTACGAAGCCTTTCAAGTGGAAGGGCAAATTATGCAATGGAATTTGATAAATATGTAGCGTTGCCAAAAGAGATGCAGGAGAAGGTGCTTGCAAAAATCAAAGAAAAAAAACGAAGACAATCAGCATAAAATAGTAACACAGGGCATTCTAATTGGATGCCCTGTGTATAGTAGTCTATAAATGTTCATATCCCTTAATAAGGAAATAGGTAATCTTGTCATAAAAAAGAATAATCCTGTTATTAATCTCCAGCATTGTGTATACTTCCAGTGGTGAGTGCAAAATGTTTTTTTCTATTGCCTGAATCCAGATACATTTTCTGCTAAGAGCTATTGCACTCAAAATATCCTTTAAGGATATATTTTCTTTTTTTAAGTATGTCCCCATTATATAAAATTCTCTGAAATTTTTCCATATTCTATTGCCGGTTAGCCATAGCTTGATTGTATGTAATGACATCTGATGTATAGAAAGTAAAAAATGAAAAATATTATCATTAAAATGGGGCATTTCACTTTTCCACTGTTTGGTAAACAATTCAATTTCATCATCAATCATAAAAGCAATAATATTGGAAATTAACGTATATTGTTTTGATTTCTCTTTGGGGATATCATGATGGGTGATTATATCAGGTTGAATAATTTTTAATGAATCAATCATTGTCCATATATCTTTATATAAATCAATAAATTTATTCAAAGCTTTTTCGTTTGATTCCCATGCCAGTTGCGGGTAATTATCCATGGGAAAAAATTTTGCATCAGCAGCATCATCACCTGGTTTACATGTTTCAGAAAGCTGTATTACCTCAAATGTTATGATTGCTAAATCACCGTAAAAGTAGTTTGATACAGTATCAACATCAATAATACGAACTATCTCACCATTAACACCTGCTTCTTCTTTTAATTCGCGCAGAGCTGCCTGTTCAATTGATTCTCCGGATTCAGCAAACCCAATTGGTAAACACCACATATCTTTATATGGTTCATTTTTCCTTAGCACTAGAAGTACTTCACGGTTTTTATTAATGACAATACATGATGCAACAGGAAGCGGATTTTCATAGAATGTAGTGTTGCAATTATCGCAGTGATCACGATATTTTTCATCAATAAAACGAGTAGTTATGGGTGCACCGCAAAAGCTACAGTAGATGCGTTTTTTCTTCATAATTGAGTTCCTTATAAAAAGACAAAATATACTTCACCATGGTATAATACCTTTTTTATTGCTTTTTATTCACTATCAATTTTACACGTATTGTACCATCAATAAAATTATTCATTAATTTGCTTAACGGGATTGCGAGCAATAAATATTGCGTCATCCTTGTTAACAATAAAATCTTTATATGATGATACATGCCATCTCAAACGATTATAAAAATCATTGATCAATGCATCATGTTCGTCACTATCCAATAAAGCAATATCCTTGAAAAACAAATATTGTTTTTTGTGTATATAGCTTATACAGTGGTCAATGTCAGAAGATTTAAATATAAGATTATTGGGATATCTCAGATACATAATATAATCAAAGTATGGTTGAAGCTGCACAAAACCATTTTCAGCAGAAAATGATTTAAATAATTTTGCTATATGAAGAGAACTATCGCTTAGCGGTACAATATGGCGAATACTTTCGATAAAAATGGATGTGATTTGTGAAAGGGTTAATTCACTATGGGTAAGTGCTAAAAATGTTCCATCTTTTGTAAGGATACGAGCGATGTGGTTTATTAAATCAGGGAAAAAGTACAGTGAATAACTTGCGATAATACAATCGTATGTTTTATCAGGAATGTTGCAGATTATATGTGCAGAATCTTCTATAAATTGTGCATTGTATCCGCTTTGTGCACAGGTTGATAAAAACATGCGTTTATTTTCACCGCCAATGACATCAACACCTGTTATATGAGCGTCTGAAGCTATGCGATTGCTGAGCGCTTCAGTAAAAAAGCCATAACCGCACCCTAAATCTAAAATATTGTTGTAGTGTGAAAGGTTACATAGTTCAAGCGATAGTAACCGGATATCATTTTTGTTTTGTGAAAATTTACGGATAATCTGCCGTGTAGAGAGATGGTCCTCTATATTTTCATAGGTTTTGGAAATTTCATCCAATGTATAGATGTTAATATTCATAACGTTAAGATACGCTATTAAGATGTCAATAACTATACAGTAAAAAAATAAATATGTCAATGTATTTATAATATAATAGGAGATTGGATATATTCACAATAAAAAAGCCCCTGCTTATACAGGAGCTTTTTTAAAAATATGTTAATCTTTGTACATCTGTTCAATGATATCTTTGTAATGCTCGTTGATTACTTTTCTGCGTATCTTTTGCGTTGGTGTTATTTCGCCTTTTTCCTGAGTAAATTCATGGGGAAGTAAAGTAAACTTCTTAATTTTTTCAACCTGCCCTAAATTTTTGGTTAGTTCATCAATCCTTTCGCGATAGAATTGTATGACTGCAGGATGCTTGATAAGGTCTTCATGTGATGCAAATGGAATATTTTTACTTTTAGCCCAATTTTTAAGTGGCTCAAAGGCAGGCACAATTAATGCAGATACAAATTTTCTGCCATCACCGATCGCAGCAACCTGTTCAAAATAGAAATCTTCATTGAGTAAGGTTTCAATTTGCTGAGGAGCTATGTATTTACCACCTGAGGTTTTGAATAGATCTTTAAGTCGGTCGGTTACTGTAATAAATCCATCGCTGTCAATAAATCCAACATCTCCGGTTTTTACCCATCCATCTTTGGTAAAAAGGGCTTTTGTAAGTTCTGGTTTATTCCAATATCCCTGTGTCATGCTGGGGCCTTTAGCCTGTATCTCGCCTTCATCTGATATTCGTACCTGCATCAGGGGAACAACCGGGCCACAGGTTCCAAATTTATTACGATGCGGATTGGATACACATATCACAAAACATTCGGTTAAACCATATCCCTGTAAAATGAATACCCCTGCTTTGAAGAAAAATTCGCTGATTTCACCAGAAAAAGCAGAGCCACCGCAATTAAATACTTTATTCCTTCCACCAAAAATATCTCTGATTTTATGCAGTACAAGTTTGGTGGCTATGGCATGTTTAAGCTTCAATCCTATTGGGATGGATTTATTATCTTTTTTTAAATACTGATAGTTGCCGCCAACCTCAAGAGCCCAGTTGAATATCTTTTGTTTAGCAGGTGGCGAATTTTTAATACCATCCATAATGGTGGCATGAACTTTTTCCCACATTCGTGGAACGCTGCACATGAAATGGGGACGTGATTCTTTAAGAAAATCCAGTAATGCTTTCGTATCGTGGCAATAATCAACCTGCGCATTGTTGCACAATATAAAATAACTCCATGCACGCTCAAAAACATGTGATAATGGCAAAAATGCAAGGTTCACGTCAGTGGGTTCAACGGTAATATGGTATCCTGTACCAAACAGCATTGCAAACCAATTTTTATGGGTAAGCATAACCCCTTTTGGTTCGCCGGTAGTTCCTGATGTATAAATCAGGGTGGAAAGATCATCACTCTGTACTTTTGATAATCGCTCCTTTAGCTGAGTATCCAATCCAGAATTTTTCCCTAATTGAATAAAATCATCAAAGAGCATTACTCTATTATCGTTGACTATTTTAGTATTTCTATCAAACACTATAATCTTTTCCAGCGTTTTGCAATTGCCAAATACACTCATTGCCTTGTCATAGTGTTCCTGTTTTTCAACAAAAAGAATCCGGATACCACAATCATTGACAATATATTCCAATTCTTTGGCTGAGTTGGTAGCATACACCGGTACAGAACATGCCCTGATGGTAAAACATGCATAATCTACAACAGCCCATTCAACCCTGTTGTTTGAAAAAATACCAACAAATTCAAACTCCTTAACGCCCAGAGATAGCAAACCTTTTGCAGCAGCTTTTATTAAATCACCAAACTGCTTCCATGTAAATGCTTCCCATGTGCCATACGCTTTATGGCGCACTGCGATCTTTGAATCACCAAACTTTTCAGCACGATCAAGCGCCATCAGTCCCAGGTGCTTCTGGCGTTTTAAATATTCTTCAAATTCTTTTTCATAATTGACATTTTCATGCTGAGCCATATAATTACCTCCGATAGTTTCATTCCACCCATGTCAATTATTTCGACTGGATGGTATTTAATAACTGTCATAATTATATCAAATTTTATGCGTAAAATCTTTCAAGTGTATACACTTGAAATTGCGCTATATTTCAATGTTATAACTATATAATTTTGAGTAATATATGAGCGAGTCTATTTTACATTTTTTTATGTTTTATGGCGCTGCGTTTTCGCTAATCATTGCTATAGGTCAGCTTTTACAAAAGAAAAGTGAAACCATTAACAGGATTTATGCATTTTCATTTTTAGGATTGGGGATTTGGTTATTACAGATTTCCATATTTTCTTCAGGGTTATTTGATAGCACTGCCGTTGGTTACTATGTGTGTATCTTTTCCATACCCATTGTATTTACCGTTCCACCGCTTATGGTAATACGGTATACATGGATAATGTCAAGTTTGTTCAATTTTCAAAAAAAATATTACCTCTTATTTTCACCAGTAGTAGTTTCGTTATTATATATTATAATTCAATTTTTTGTCGATAGTGACTGCGGATATACCTGTTTTCCTGCATTGCCAATTTTTAGCCATACATTTAATGAACTATCGCTTTACGATACAGTATTGTACTTATTTTTTATCTTCCCCAATATCTATCTCATATCATTTATGTCACAGAACCTTTTTATGACGTCGTATATATGGAAAAAGAGCAATTGGAACAAAGTACCAGGCGTTTCACGCTGGGGATACATCTTTGCGATGTCAATAGTTGTTTCAAATATTGTATATGTTATAGGAGTGTTTATATCGTTAAAAGTAGTGGAGTGGGCAGTAATTTTAGCAAATACAGCCATGACGTTTGTATATCTGGTAACACAGCGTCTTCCTGATTATAATAAGTTGCTAAAGAATGAAGCCTTAAAAGCACGTTATGAGCGTTCACGAATCAAAGGATTGGATGTTGACAGGGTTATACAACGGCTTTATGAGATAATGATAGATGAAAAAGCATTTGCCGATGAAGAGCTTAGCCTGCCCGACCTGGCACGTGATTTAGGTATAACAGTACATCAGCTTTCTGAAATTTTAAATGAGCATATAAAGAAAAATTTTAATACATTTGTGAATGAATTCAGGGTAAAAGAGGCTCAAAAGCTTTTAGTTGATGAACCAGATCGTTCAATCATTTCAATTGGTTTTGCGGTTGGGTCCAATTCCAATACAACTTTTTGTACGGTTTTTTCTAAGATGACAGGTGTATCGCCAAATCAATTCAGGAAGGATAATATAAAAAAAGATGAATAATAGCACCCCATTTCATATTCATTTGTTTCCTGACAAATGTTTGATGCTGTTTTGAAAAAATTTTTCCAGGATTATAACCGTGATGTAATTCAATGTTTATAATCCTAACAACTGAATGCCTACGCCGCACAGTAAGATTGTAAAACCAGCTATAATATCTTCCAAAACAAAATATTTATTTACTTCTGTAATATTATTTATTACACTGAACTATAAATTATTTAAACTGGTGAAGTATATGAGAGAAATATTAACAATAAGTATTGACTCAAAATTAAAAGAAAAAGTCGAAAAAGCTGCTGAAAAATTTAATGTTTCAAAGAGTGAATTAGTCAAAAACGCAATTGAAAAGTATATCTTACATGAGGAATTTCAAGAAATTAGATCAATGTTGATACCCTTTGGCGAAAAGGCAGGTTATTTTACTGATGAAGACATATTTAAAGATTTTTCATGAAAATTGTGTTAGATACTGATGTCATTTTATCTGCTTTTATTACTCAAGGATTATCTTCTCGAGTTATAGATATTTGTATTGATAAGCATCAACTTTTCATCTCTCAATGGATAGTTAATGAAGTAATTGAAAAATTAAATACGAAATTTAAAACTCCTAAAAAAGAACTTAAGCAAGTAAAGGATTTATTATTAACTGCATTTCGTTTTATTCAACCTGAAGGTGAAATACCAGATTTATGTAAAGATAAAGATGATAATAATATTTTATATTTTGCTCAATATATTGATGCTGATTTAATTATAACAGGTGATAAAGATTTGTTGGAATTAAAAATCATTAAAAAGTCCATGATAATTAATCCTCGGACATTTATGGAAAAGTATCATAACATGCATTAATTATGATGAGGGGCGCTCAAATTGCTTGACATCAGCTTTTTAATGCAGGGGAATCATAAATGATTTTAATTTTAAACAGAAGAATTGATGTTATACGTACTGTTTACAAATATATTACAAAAATTCATAATATAGTAAATAATTATGCAGTAATAGGATAACTCCATGTATAGCTATAACTTGTTATATTTTATAGTATACAATCTTTTGCAAAAATGTAATTATCACGGCAAATTTTACTTGAATAAATAATTGATAATATTACGGTATTAGAAAATATTACAATACACATCAGGGGGGACTATGAACATTCTTGATTTACGACCAGAAAACTTTAAAAAAGCATTTCCCGATTCAAAAGTGATGCATGTCAATGGTAAATCAATCATAAAATCCGCAATGAAGGAAGGAAACCACTGGGTAGTTATGGCTGTCAATACACGCCATGAAATTGCTATTCCGGGCATTATAAAGGCATCGATGGAGTTGAATGCACCGGTTATATATGAATTAGCACTTTCAGAAAGCGATCTTTCAGGTGGCTATACAGGGCTTACACCTGCAGATTTTATTAAATTGGTTGTCAGCTTAAATGACAAGATGGGCAATGCAGGTGAAAAGGCAGTGCCGTTTACATGCCACAGAGACCATACAACAGTTCAGGAGGTGAGTCGTAAAGCATTTGATAAAGCTGATGCGGTAATAAAAGCTTCTATAGAAGCAGGATATGGTTCATTTTCAATAGATGTTTCATTTTTGCCGATGGAACAGAATATTGCATTGAGCATATTGCTAAGTGAGCAGGTTATACGAGCTGGTTTAATGTATGAATCTGAGGTTGGTGAAATTGGAGGCGCTCATGGCAATTCTTCGGTAAGTGAAGCAGTGACACTTGTAGAGGCATTGACAAAATTGGGGCAATGCCCTGATTTAATTGCCATCAATAATGGAACAACTCATGGCAATGTTCGTGGTAATATTGATCTACAGTTAACTCACAATACCTACCGGGCTATGTCACCATGGGGTGTTGGTATTGCACAGCATGGCACCACCGGTACATCCATTGAAGATGTCGGGCAGTTTTACAGGTATGGCATTTTTAAAGCTAATGTTGGTACGCTGTGGCAGAACGTTATCTGGGGGATAGCTATGGATGAATATGGAGTAGCAGTTGAAAAAGGTCCTACGTACGAAAAAGACCCTGATAAAGGCATATCAATGGAACTGTGGAAAAAGATGGAAGAGTATGCCCTGTCAAATAACATGAAGGGCGGCAATATGAAAAAGCTCTTCAAACCGTTTAAAGATGCAATGAATGATGAATATTATAACAATGCAAAGATACGCGATCGTGTTGATAAGGCAGTATATGAAACCGCTGCTGCATTTTTTAAAGCGTTAAAGGCAGTAGGCAAGGGGGATGATGTAAAAGCTCAGATGGGTACTACACCATCTAAGCAAGGTTCAAAAGAATCAAAAGAAAGAGATTATGAGTAAACCCATAATAAAAAGCTGGTGGAAACACGGTGTAATGTATCAAATATATCCACGCAGCTTTAAAGATTCCAATGATGATGGCATTGGCGATCTGGAGGGTATCATCCAATCGCTTGATTATCTTCAGGATGTAGGCATTGATGGTATATGGCTATCGCCTATTTACTGCTCACCAATGTACGACTTTGGTTACGATGTGAGCGACTATTGTTCAATAGATCCAGTTTATGGAACTATCGCCAATTTTAAAAAATTATTAAAAGAAGCCGAAAAACGCAACATTGCTATCATCATGGATATGGTGTTGAACCATACATCGCATCTGCATCCGTGGTTTGTGGAATCACGTTCGTCAGTTGATAATCCAAAGCGTGATTGGTATATATGGCACCCCGGAAAAAATGGTAAAGCTCCCAATAACTGGATGGCTGCATTTGGCGGGAGGGCATGGACGTGGGATGAGTTAACGCGGCACTACTACCTTCATCTTTTTACTGAGCAGCAGCCTGATTTGAACTGGCGAAATCATGAAGTAAAAAAAGCAATGTTTGATGCACTGCGCTATTGGCTTGATATGGGAGTCAAAGGTTTTCGATTTGATGTTATCAATTATATTGTTAAGGATATCAATTTACGAAGCAATCCCTATAGGTTGCGTTTAACCTATCCACGACGTCATGATTTGCAGGTTCATATATATGATCGCAATCAGCCCGAAATACACGATATCCTGAAAGAGTTACGTCAATTGTTAGATAGTTATGGTGATACTATGAGCGTTGGTGAAACATATCCCAACGAAGGTGAAAAAGAGCCGGCAATGGCTGCTTCGTATCAGGGTAATAATGATGAGCTGCATCTGTCATTTGACTTTTCAACTATCTATGCACGCTTTAACGCACGTGAGTTTGAATGTATTTTAAAAAATTGGTATCATGCCATTGGCGATAGTGGCTGGCCATGTCATGTACTGTCCAATCATGACCAGTCGCGAGCAATAACACGGCTGGCAAACAATGATGTGCGGAAGGCAAAGCTGTTAGCAGTGATGCTGTTAACCCAGAAGGGAACGCCATTTATTTATTATGGCGAAGAGATAGGTATGGTTGACGGAAAAATTAAACGCAGCCAGATACAGGACCCGCTGGGAAAGAAGTACTGGCCATTTCACAAAGGCAGGGATAAAGCACGTACTCCCATGCAATGGGATGTGACTCCTAATGCGGGCTTTTCAAACGGTAAACCGTGGCTGCCGGTCAATAGTGATTATGTAACCACTAATGTTTTGCAGCAGCAGCGTAACAAACAGTCAATATTACACCTGTATAAGGATTGCATTGCCATCAGAAGATTGCATCCTGCTCTGTATGCGGGTGATATTGAATTTGTATCAGCACCGGATGATGTGCTGCTGTATAAACGAGTATTTAAAAATGAACATTTGATGATTGCATTGAATTTTTCAAAAGCAAAAAAGGATGTAACCATCGGGGTAAAAGGCGAGGTATTGCTTTCGTCCTGTGGAAATTCTTCAATGCATTCTTCACATTCTTCAATACATGGAGGTACTCTCACGCTTGATGCGTATGAGGCGGTGATTATCAAAGTACAATAAATACAATAAGTACAATAAAAGAATAGAATAATGGTACATGCATGCAGTCATTCATGCATTACATTTATGAATAGAACATTAATAGTTTAATAGTACATACTGTTGCATTGTTTATGAAAAGCTCATCGCAGCTGCACTACTGTTACGCCATCACCACCTTCCTCTGGCTGTCCGGGACGGTAGCCTTTTACATAAAACGAATGCTTAATGTACTGACGAATAGCTTTTTTTAAAGAGCCTGTCCCATGTCCATGAATAATAATAGCGGTTGGGATATTGTTTTTTAAAAGATTATCCAGTTCATGATCCATTTTTTGCAATGCTTCATCAACATATAAACCACGAAGATCAATGGTATTATATTTTGTCTGGATGCTTATGGGTATATGCTGGATATCCTGTGTTGCTATTGTATTGGTTTTTGTTTTAACAGTGGTTAGCTTTTTGCTTTCCGGAATACAATACACATCATCAAATGAAAACCTGCTGTTCACAGTACCTATGCGTACTTTCAACTGCTTGCTTTTTTCATCAACATCTTCAACATATCCGTATTGTTCCAATGGCTTTATAAATACTTTTGAACCTTTTTGCACTGTATCAACAGTACAGGGTAAAAAGTTTTCAGACGGCTTCTGGAGCTGCTTGATAGTATCCTGCAATGATAGCTGCATTTGTGTAACATCATTTACAAGCTGTGTTGCATCCTTCATGGACATCGATTGCATGGTGCGTATTTTGTCAATAATGGTGCTGCGGTATTGCTGAAGTTCATGTACAAATTCAATTGCCTGCTCTTTTGTTACTTTTTCTATTTGTTGCTGTAGCTCATGTATCTTTTTATCGTAGTCATTTTTTAATTGACTAAGCTCCTGTTTTAATAGTGCAAGTTCCTGTTCTTTTTGGTGTAATGTATGCGATTGCTGAGTTATTTGAGAAAGCAGTGCGTCCACGCTTAACGAGGTGCTGTCAAGTAAGGATATTGCATCATCAATGATCTTTTGCGGTAAAGACAAATTTTTTGCTATTTCAATAGTATAGCTTGCTCCGGGAATACCCATGAGCACCTGATAGGTGGGCTGCATGGTATGAATATCAAAAACAACGGATGCATTTTCAAATTGGCTATCAACAGAAGCAATTTCTTTTAGCTGTGAATAATGTGTTGTAACGGCTACAACCGATTTTTTATTTACTAAATACTGCAACACTGCCTGTGCTATTGCAGCTCCCTGTTTTGGGTCGGTACCTACAATAATCTCATCAATAAGCACCATGCTTTTTTCATCAGCAAGGTTTAATATGCGCACAATATTTTTTATCTGTCCGGAAAAGGTTGACAGCGACTGCATAATGTTCTGTTCATCACCAATATCAGCAAACACTGATTCAAAATATCCTGCTGTTGAATCAGGGCTGGCGGTGATAGGGAGTCCGTATCGCACCATAAGAGCAAAAAGCCCTAACATTTTTAAAAGCACTGTTTTCCCGCCGGTGTTTACCCCCGATATGATAAGACATTTAAAATTGATGCCGCATTCAATATCGCATGGTACAATCTGTTTGCCATGCATTGTCACAAGCAAAGGATGTTTTGCATTAAACAACCGCATATATGGTTGTTGGGAAAGTGCAGGCGTGGATGCATTGTAGGTTACTGCAAAGCGGGCAAGTGCAGTGCAAAAATCTAAATAGCCTATTATGGCTGCATTTTCCATTAGCGCATGAGCATGTTCAGCAATTGTGGACGATAGTATCTGCAATATTTTTTCTATTGCGCGTTGAAGCTCCAATTCCTTATATAACAGGGTATTATTTAAGTCATGAATGCTGTCAGGTTCAATATACAGTGTTGCACCTGAAGATGATATATCTGCGATAGTTCCTTTTAATTTGTTTTTAAATGTTGTTTTAATGGGTATACAGTATCGATTGTTTTTTACCGTGAAAAATTTTTCCTGAACAATCTGCTGGTACTCATGTGAATGAATAAGGTTTTGTAATGACTTTTCAATTGCATTGCGTATATCATTAATCTCTCGTTGCAGTTTTTTAAGTACCGGATAGGTATTTTCATTAAGATTTCCTGAATCCGTTAATGAAGAAATGAGCATGGTATATAGCTGTTCACAGGGATGGAGCATCTGCAATTCGGTTAGCGCATCATGAGGATACTGTATTGATTTAAAAAAAGAAGTAATTCTATATTGCGCAGTGATAAACAATCGTATTTTAAAAATCTCATCAAGCTGCAATGTTGCTCCTTTTGATGATTTTTCCAGCAAGTACGTAATATCATGTATGCCCGAAAAATCGGGATGATGCCCTATGGACAAAATTTCTTTAAGACAATTAATCTTAGCATATTGCTCCAGTATCTCATTATAACCAAGTGGTTGCATCCCCATGCAATAGTTTTTGCCTGGCTGAGTATAACATAAATCGGCAATACATGATACAAGGGTATCCCATTCCAGCATGTGCGCTTCATCATGAGATATAATCTGCGTTTCAGTGGCATTACTACTTTTCATAGTTCCCATAATTTCCCATAGTATTGTACCAAAACATTATTGTAAAGTGTAATTATTGGAAAGCACCTTTAAAACAGCTTTTATCATGTATAATAATAAAAGAACTCAACATAAAAAACTATCCTGCAATGTTTGTGTTCTCAATGGTGTTGCCATTTTAAGTTTACGATATCATTGTATGTTTTGAGCAATTGTTATAATAATAATGAATGTAATGCCTCATATAGATCTGGATGGATAAAGCTAAATTGTTTTGATAATAACTTTTCTGGATAAACTTTTTGGTTAGTTAATAATAATTCCTCAGCCATATCACTCAATACCAGCTTTATTATACATTCAGGTATTGTGAATAAACATGGACGGTGCATTACCTGTGCTAAAGTTTTATAAAAGTATTGTGACTGTACGGGATTTGGAGATACAAGGTTGACGGCACCATGTATTGATGTATCTTCTAAACAATGAATAATTGCCTTAACCTCGTCTTCAATGTGAATCCATGACATCCAATTTACGCCTTTGCCAAAATAGCCGCCTAAATAATATTTGAATACAGGTGTAATAAATTTTAATAATCCTTCATTTTTACCAAGGACAAGACCGGATCGTATTATCACATGTCTAATGCCTTGATTCACTGCTTCTTTGGTTGATGCTTCCCATTTTATTGCTACATCCGGTAAAAAACCAATGCCAGGGCTTGATGATTCAATTAATGGCTCCTCCCTTGAGCCATAATAACCTATAGCAGAAGCCTGAATGATAACTTCGGGTCTATGCTTTGCATTGTTAATTGCATCAATAATTGCATAGCCGGCATCAAGCCTGCTCTGGAGTATCCTGTATTTCTTTTCTTTTGTCCATAAGGAACCAGCAATTGATTCACCTGCTAAATTTATGATGGCTTTAGCGTCATTAACCAGGTGCCCCCAACCATCAGATGATTTTCCATCCCATTGCAAATAACACAGTGAATTGGTGTGTGATAAATATCTTGAAATGGTGCGGGTTAAAATGGTAACGCTATATCCTTTTGATAATAGTTTCTGCGTTAAATATGACCCTATAAATCCTGTCCCTCCGGTTATTATGACATTATCCATTTTAAACCTCTTTTTTAAGTATTACGATAGTCCTTCCCCAATTAGCGGATTTATCAAAAAATTGCAAAACTCGTTTATCATTTTTTAAGTAGTTGTGGACTGTGTGTTTTACTACTGATTTTCCTTTTCCATGAATTATCTCAACCTGAGAATACCCCTGTATTACAGCATTGTTCAAAAATTCATCTAAAATTGCTGTAATGTCTGCAGGATGAAATACATGCAGATCAATAGTATCGGTTAATGCAATATTAATAGGGTCATCATCATTCATAAGCGGTTGTTACCCAGCTATTCTTTTGTAAAACATATCATATTCATGTCACCATGAAGGCTTTATACAGTAAATACTGTGTTATGAAGTTGTTTTCAATATACAAAATACGCCATGCTTTGTAAAGCACATTGTCATTCTGAGCACAGCGTATTCATGCTCTGACCCCATTTTTTTCAGTATTTAAACCTATTTTGTACTCATTAACTCCTCCACACAATTCCCCACCTTTTATAAGGGGGGGGACACAAGGGGGGTATGTATTGTGAAATGAACAGCGTCATAGTATGCGGGCGCAAGATAGGGCAGCCTGCTGCAGACAACCATTACACGACATCGTTGTCAAGGCAGGCGAAGAAGCCCGTTGTGCGCCCGCAGTTAATTTTTTATATTGACAAGTAACGATTATCCATAAGATTGATGAAAACTTGAATGGTGATACATGTATGAAAACACGAGCATTGCTTTTTGATTTTGATGGAACACTTGTTGATACTATGGAAGGATTTGCTGATATCGCAGGTGAAGTAATACATCAATTTCATCCTGAAATTTCATTTGAAGAAGCACGGCGTAGATATTTAGAAACCTCAGGCGTTCCATTTTTTCAACAACTGGAAATAATTTTACCTGGTGATCCAACAAACAGTAAAAAAGCAGCTATATTTGAGGAAACAAAGAAAGAGGGTTTTTTCAGATCAACATTTTCTGAGGAAGTGCGGTTTGTTATTACACAATTACGGGAAAGAGGTATACTGGTTGGTGTTTCATCAAATAACTTTCAGTATCTTATTGAACAGTTTATAGAAAGAGAGGGACTGCAATTTGATATAGTCCTTGGATTTAAGCATGGATTTGAAAAGGGTAAGCACCATTTTGAATATGTACTGCACCATTTCCAATTAAAAAAAGATGAATTGACATTTGTTGGAGATTCCCTTAAGGATGCAGAAAAGGCTATAAGCAATGACATTTCATTTATAGGTTTATGCGGTACATTTACAAAAGATCAATTTTTAGATAAGTATCCTGATATCATTACCATCAATTCATTACAGGAGTTATTAGAAATATGCGAGCGATAGTTCTGGCAGCAGGAACTGGCAGCAGGCTGGGTGAGATGACAAAAAATAAAACCAAAGGCATGGTGCGTGTCAATGGTAAACCGCTTATAGATTATCTATTTGAATTTTTTGAATTGGATTTTTTTGATGAAATTATAGTGGTAGGCGGTTTTGCATTTGATGAACTTAAGATGCACCTTTTGGGAAAAAATATTGATAATATAAAAATTCTTGAAAATAAAGATTATCTTAAAGGAAATATCTTTACATTGATTACTGCATTAAAAACATTTGCACATGATTCCTTTTTAATTACTAATGTTGATCACATCTACCCAAAAGCAATGTTTCAATGTATGAAACAGTCGCTTTATAAAATTACTGCCATGTGTGATTTTGATCGCACATTGGGATTGGATGATATGAAAGTAAAGCTGCTTGCTGACAAAAAAACTATTGCCCATATCAGTAAACAGCTCAGTGATTTTGATTGCGGCTATATTGGTATGACCTATGTTGATAAAAGTATGGAAATAGCATACCGAGATGCTGCGTATAAAGCAATTGAGCGGTATGGCGAAAAAGCCGTGGTTGAAAATATTGTCCAGATATTGGCTGAAAATCCAAAAGTTGCTCCTATCATCTGTGATTTATCAGGATTTGGCTGGTATGAGGTGGATGATGAAAATGATCTCATAAAAGCTGAAAAAGGACTTTTACAAAATCAAAATTTTAATTGATAGTAACTATCTACCATATAAACATTATTGGATTGAGCATTTTACCATGCTGTAACAGCATAAAATGCAGGTGGGGACCGGTGGACCGCCCTGTAGAACCAACCGTTCCGATGACTGAATTGTTTGTCACAAAATCACCTTTTTGTGTAAATATTTTTTGACAGTGCCCGTACCAGCTTTCATATCCTTCATCATGTTGGATTATGATAGTAAAACCATAACCGTCAAGCCAGCCGGTAAAATTGACAAAACCATTCCTGACAGGGTGTATTGATGTTCCCATTGGTGCACAGATATCAATGCCATTGTGGAATGCCATGCCATGCTCTAATGGGTCAACCCTATCGCCGTACATTGATGTGTATCGGCCATTGATGGGAGATTGGAACTTCTGCCGCAGGGTATATAGTTTTTCTATTTTATCATTAACAGCAATTGGCTTTGCATGTTTTATAAAGGCAAAACGTATATCATCCATTGCCAGAAGCTCAAAAGGGTGGTGTAGATAGTGCCCTTTAATGTGCGTTGTGCCATTCATAGATAATTTTGCCAACCATGCATCATAGAAATGCCTGCAGGGGATGAGCAGTCCATCCTGATGAGGAATAACAATTTTTATCCCTGCCTTTGCCAGTAATGAATCCAGATGCGGATTAGCACCTATAAATGTATCAATGCTTATTCTATAGCGTTGAATGACATCCCAGTATGATTCACCTTCACGCATTGTGTAAATGGTCAATGTAACACCGGGGTTATAGGGATATTGTTTTAGTATTGTGATGTATGTGTTTGCATCTTTAAAGAGTAAGAAGCCATTTTTTTTTAAAACTGCATCATCGGGTATTTTTATTGGATCTTTTACAAAATAGCATATGATGTTGCCAGCAATAAAAATAAAAACCATAACAGGGATAAGTATTTTTATAGCTTTTTTTATCTGCCATACATGATAGTTGGTAAGCATTTACTTGCCTCCTAACGTTCTGGATTTCAGAAATGCAGCTTCAATGGCATCCATTATAATTCCGGAAAATCCATGTTTCTCAAGAACATGTATCGCATCAATGGTGGTACCGGCAGGCGAGGCTACCTTCCCCCGTAAAACAATCGGCTCTTGGCCCTGCAATACCATTTTTGCTGAACCTAACACCGTTTGGGCTGCAAGCGTCACGGCGCTATCGCGAGCAAGTCCTGATTTAACTCCAGCATCTGCCATTGCCTGTATTAATGTAAAAGCATACGCCGGACCACTTCCCGATACAGCAGTAACAGCATCCATCAACTGCTCGGAAACTACCATCACTTTGCCCAACGCTCCAAAGATTTGCTGTGCAATCTCAATATCATCGTTATCAGCGGATGTCGTTGATAGTACGGTCATCCCTTCACCAACAAGGGCAGGCATATTGGGCATGCACCTGATTATACGGAAACTATCGCCCAGCCATTCGGAAAGCTTTTGCAGTGTGATACCGGCAGCTATTGAAATGATAAGCTTGTTTTTGGTTGTACTCTTTAGTTCGCTAGCTACTGACGCAACAATTGCAGGTTTTACGGCAATGATGATAACGTCGCTTTTGTGCGATAGCTCCTGAATTGAGCTGGCAGTACTTATTGATATCGTGCTGGCAAGTGAAGTCATTGCCTGACTGCTGACATCGTAACCAATAATATTTTTTGGATCAATGATTCTGGAAAGCCCTGTACCGATAGCAGCGCCCATATTCCCCAGACCAATGATACCGATTGTTGTTTTTTGTATATTCATTGCGATATCCTTTTACCAAAAATTGCAGTTCCAATTCTAAGCATGGTAGAGCCTTCTTCAATTGCTATATCGTAATCTCCTGACATCCCCATCGATAGCTCATGTAATGAAGTTCCCAGTTTCATATTTATTTCATCCCGTAATGTTTTCAATAATGCAAATGCATTCCGTATTGCTAAACGATCATCGGTCAAAGGACCTACGGTCATGAAACCACGACATTGAACATTGTGTAAATCCAGAATTGATTTGCATAATTCAATGGCTTGTGACGGCACAACGCCAAATTTTGATTCTTCCCCCGAGGTGTTAACCTCAATTAAAATTTTCTGGATTGTATCAATCTTTTTTGCTTCTTTGTCAACCTCAATTGCGGTTGATAGCCTGTCAATGGAATGAATGCAATCAAACAGTTTTACGGCATCTTTTGCCTTGTTTGACTGAAGATGTCCAACCAGATGAAACGTAAAATTACCCTTTAATTGCGGAATCTTTGCTTTTGCTTCCTGCACCCTGTTTTCGCCAAATAAAGTAACACCATTATCAATAGCCTCCTGGATAATTTCAGGGGGGAATGTTTTGCTTACTGCTATAAGTGTAATATCATCAGGGTTCCTGTTGCAACGAAGGGCAATATTTTTTATTTCAGACTGTATGTAATGATAGTTGTCAACGATGCTCATAGCGTTAAATTGGCAAAACCTTTTTTAAATAGTAACTATAGCTATTTCTATGATTGCTGCTTTGTTTTGTATGATATTTTTGTTGCACCTGATGATACAATCATAAAAAAACGGCTATTTACTCATTAATATTAATTATTTGTATGGTAATTTATAAAGTCAAACACTTTTTAACAAAATACAATGTCTTCAAAATAGTATACTGAGGGTATAACACGCTTTTTACAACAATATTGTAAAGCCTTTAATGAAAAGAAACACAGGTTTAATTTCATCATGAACAACATTTTCCGGTAAAATTTTCTCAATTATAAAATTTTGTATTGACAATATTGAATGAAAATTTAAAAGTTATTATTGTACTTATCATAAAAAACTTTCATTTTTGAGGTGAGTGATGGATGAATTAATTCTATATCTGATTAGTGAATATCATACAGCGGTAATGCATACTCTTACTATCATTTCTGTTATGGCAGTGTGGGTGGTAATCTGTGGGTGTATCCGTTTTGGTATAGCCGTTTATCGAAGAGCAAAGGGCATTTATCCACCCGCTGAAAGCTTGCGAGAAGGGCATTAATTCAAATTCATTAGTATTTTTAATAATGTATAAAAAGCGATGCACTGTCATCGCTTTTTGTTTATGTGGTAATAATCGGTTACCATACAACTGTCCACATGGAGTAAAAATAAAGAGGCAACCCTCTTAGGGATGTTTGTATTGCAGGGGTGCATTGCAATGCGTCCCAAAAATTTAGTCCTGGCATGGGCATGTCATATTGAATTATAGCAAGTCATCCTGAACCACGATTCAAGATCTAATAGTATATATTTAGATTCCTGGTCAAGCCTTGCATGACGGGAGTGCTTAATTCTTTTTTCACAGAATTTTACATTGACAAAGATGAAGTTTACAATATAGAATTATCTTAAACAAGAATATTCAAATTTCGTAGTGAATTAATTATTGGTACCTTGCAAATTATAAAATTTGAAGAACTCAATTTTACAGATAAAATGAAATACAACGATCATGAACAGGGAAAACCAATTGGACCTGAAAATGTTAATTTGAGCTCTGGTATAGTTCAATAATGGGAGGATTGATATGATTGAAAATATTAATTTTACTTATAAAGATGGTTTGCTTTCTCCAGGGGATATAACCGTGTATGCATTATCAACCTGCGGACATTGTAAACGTGCATTAAAGTTTCTTGATGACAATTCCGTAAAGTACAAATTTGTTTATGTTGATTTACTGTCATCAGAGGAAAAGAACAATATAAAGGACTATCTGGCAAAAAAATCAAACATGTATGTTGCATTTCCTTTTTTAGTTATTGATGACAGCACATTTTTTACAGGATTTATTGAAGAAGAATGGCGGCGATTATTAAAAATGGAGTAGCAAACAATGATGAAAACAAAAACATTACAAAATACCCTGCAATTTGCACAGATGGTAGCTGCCAAGCATAGCTGGGTATTGCATCCTGATAAAGAATTTCTGGATATTCTGGTTGAAGGCTTAACAACAAATTATAATCGTTACGGCTATTATTCGTGCCCTTGCAGGGACGCTGACGGCATACGAGAAAAAGATAAGGATATCATATGTCCCTGTGAATACTGCGCGCCAGATATACAGGAATACGGTAGCTGTTACTGTGGCTTATATAATGATCCGCAATTTATAAAAAATGGCGGTTACCCCGAAAGCATTCCTGAGCGCCGCCAGTTTAAAAATTTTATTTAATTGTTGTAATATTTCTCTTGATTTTTTATGTGGTCATAGTATTTTACTATATAGTATGATGATACTATGATGTTCTTTAAACTAGGGGTGGTTTGTGCGGATGCACAAGCCTGAGAGTATACCCGTTGAACCTGAACTGGGTAATGCCAGCGGAGGGAGCAGTTTGTACAATGCTTTTATACTAGTATTAATGTAAAAAAACCGCTCAATCGCTGAGCGGTTTTTTTGTTGTGGGGGTAACTTTATGACACAATTAGACTACGCAAAACAGGGTATCATAACTGAAGCCATGAAACAGGCAGCAGCATTTGAAGGTATGAAACCCGAAGAACTTTTGCAATTAATGGCAAAGGGGTGGGCTGTTATTCCAAAAAATATAAAGCGGAATTTCAATGTACGTGCAATAGGGAAGGGGTTGCTTACCAAGGTTAATGCCAACATTGGAACATCAACCGACCATAGTGATATTGATGAAGAACGCAAAAAATTGGAAACAGCGGTGTATTATGGTGCTGATAGCGTTATGGATCTTTCAACAGGCGGCAATCTGGCAGCAATACGGACAATGATACTGCAACATTCAAATGTTATGGTTGGTGCAGTACCTATTTACCGGGTTGCTGCTGAGCTTGCAGCTAACAATAGGTCAATACTCCACATGTCGAACAATCAGCTTTTTGAAGCAATTGAAAAGCAATGCCAGGATGGTATTGATTATATGACTGTCCATTGTGGTGTTACGCAAAAGAGTATGGAATTGGCATCCAGGCAAAGAAGGGTTATGGGTATTGTGAGCCGTGGGGGTTCACTGCTTTCAGCATGGATGAAGCATCATAACAGGGAAAATCCACTTTATGAGGACTATGAAAAATTATGTGCGATAGCTCATAAGTATGATGTCACGCTTAGTTTAGGTGATGGACTTCGCCCGGGTGCAACAGCCGATGCAACCGATGCTGCACAGATAGAAGAACTTATTATATTGGGTGACCTTGTACAAAGAGCCCGTGATGCAGGAGTGCAGGTGATAGTTGAGGGACCGGGCCATGTTCCCATGGATCAGATAGCGGCAAACATTGTGTTACAAAAAAGAATCTGCGATAATGCACCATTCTATGTGCTGGGGCCACTGACAACCGATATTGCCCCAGGATATGATCATATTGTGGGAGCGATTGGAGGAGCTATCGCTGCCTATGCTGGCGCTGATTTTTTATGTTATGTTACCCCTGCTGAGCATCTATGCTTACCAACTATTGATGATGTACGGCTGGGAGTTATTGGAACACGTATTGCAGCTCATTCGGCTGATGTTGCAAAGGGCATACCCAAAGCGCTGCAGCAGGATTTTGAAATGTCACAATTCAGAAAATCCTTAAACTGGGAAGGGATGATAAGCAGGGCAATTGACCCGGATATGGCAAAACAGCGGCGCAGTAACAGTGAAGATTATAATGAAAAGGTATGCACAATGTGCGGTAAGCTCTGTGCAATTAACATACACAATGAATGTGAATTATTGCATAATGATGGAGATGTTGAGTCATCCTGAACTCTGATTCAGGATCTCATGGTGAAAAATAGATTACGGATCAGGTCCGTAATGACAATATGGGGTTGTGTCATTCTAAACGAAGTGAAGAATCTTGTCGTTATGGTAAAGGGTAGATTCTTCGGTTGCTAACAGCACTATACTATTTTTTTGGAGTAATACAATGAATCTACATGAATATGCCGGAGAAACCTTAAAAAAAATCAGAGCACAAAAACCACTCATCCATAATATTACCAATTATGTGGTTATGAATTATACTGCAAATGCACTTTTAGCATGTGGTGCTTCACCGGTCATGGCACATGCATATAATGAGGTACGCGAGATGGTTGGTATTGCAAATGCTCTTGTTATTAATATTGGCACTCTTGAAGAAGAATGGATTCGTTCTATGATTATTGCTGCCAGCGAAGCAAATAAAAAGGGAATTCCCATCATTCTTGATCCTGTCGGAGTAGGTGCTACAAATTTCCGAACTACAGCTGCATTGAGGATTTTAAGAGCAGCCAAAATTTCTGTTATTCGTGGTAATGCTTCTGAGATTTTAGCTTTGACCGATAGTCACTCGCAAACAAAAGGTGTTGATTCACAACATGGAGTTGATGAAGCAACTGATGTTGCATTAGAACTATCGTTACGCTATAACGCAGTTGTTGCTGTAACAGGAGCTACTGATGTTATCACCGATGGAAATGCAACAATAAAAGTAAGCAATGGCCATTCATTGATGAGTTATGTAACAGGAACGGGCTGTACAGCAACAGCGTTGATTGGAACATTTTGTGCAGTTGAAAGTGACTATCTAAAATCTGCTGCATCGGCACTGGCGTATTTTGGTATTGCCGGTGAACTGGCAGCAAAAGAAGCAATAGCGCCGGGCAGCTTTATGATTGCTTTACTGGACAAACTGTATTCAATCACTCCTGTAGAGTTAGAGCAATATGCAAAATTTGCTATATAAGTATGCACAGGGGGTAACGATATGGAATTAAATGAAATAACAATAACTACTGCCATTATAGAAAAATATTTTAATAAGCTCAAAGGTGCATTGGTATCAGATGTTGCCATAGTAGGTGGAGGCCCTTCAGGTTTGATAGCGGGGTACTATCTATCAAAAAATAACATAAAAACAGTTCTTTTTGAAAGAAAGCTTTCAATTGGTGGTGGTATGTGGGGTGGTGGAATGCAATTTAATGAGATAGTAATACAGGAAGAAGCACTTCCGCTTTTACAGGAACTTGATGTTACCTATACTCACTATAACGATACTTATTATACAGCTGATGCAATAGAATGTGTATGTGCTATAACTGCTAAAGCTATTAAAGCCGGGTTGCAAATATTTAATTGCATTAGTGTGGAAGATGTCATGATTCATAATGATAGAATATGTGGTTTGGTAATAAATTGGTCGGCTGTTGATATTGCAAAACTACATGTAGATCCGTTAACGGTAAAAAGTAACTATGTAATCGATAGCACGGGTCATGATACTGAGGTTGTTAAGGTGCTGGTAAAAAAATTACCGGGGCAGCTTAACACCCCATCCGGAACTATAGAAGGTGAAAAATATATGTGGGCTGATAAGGCAGAAAAACTTACATTGGAAAACACAAAAGAAGTGTATCATGGTCTTTATGTTGCAGGGATGGCAGCCAATGCAGTATTTGGAGCTCCGCGAATGGGACCTATATTTGGAGGGATGTTGCTATCCGGAAAAATAGTAGCAGAACTTATTATAGGAAAAAAGAGGTAATTACCATGAAACGATTTACATCTTCATTATATTTGGTTACCGACAGTGGATTGGCAAAAAAACCTATTGAGGTGCTTGTTGAAGAAGCTATACGGGGAGGGGTTGATTGCGTACAGTTGCGGGAAAAAAATATTGCTACAAAAAATTTTGTTGCACTGGCAAAAACTGTTAAAAATATTACTATCAGACATAATGTTCCTTTAATAATCAATGATCGTATAGATGTGGCGCTTGCAGTAGATGCTGATGGTGTCCATTTAGGGCAGGATGACATGCCATTAGCAAATGCTCGAAAATTGCTTCCTCATCGAATGATCATTGGTATAACGGCTTCCACAATTAATGAGGCAATTGAAGCGCAAAACGGTGGGGCTGATTATATAGGTGCAAGCCCTGTATTTGCCACCCCAACCAAAACTGATACCGCAGCGCCGTTAGGATTGGAAGGATTGCAGGAAATGAACGATGCTGTAACGATACCCGTTGTTGCCATTGGCGGTATAAATCTTCACAACGCTGAAGATGTTTTACTACATGGATCTGACTGTTTAGCTGTTGTTTCGGCCATTGTTTGTGCGGATGATCCCTGCCATGCAGCAACCAAACTTGCCACAATCATAAAAAAAGTTAAGGAAATCAAATCATGAAACTTAATGATATCGGTGAATTTGGTTTTATTAAGCGCATAACCCCCGACACTATTTATGATGATAGAAATGTATTGCGCGCTATAGGTGACGATGCAGCCGTGTTTACAGTGGACCACAATGAATGTATAGTGCTTACCACCGATTTGCTTGTGGAAAGAATTCACTTTATAAAAGAATCTGTCCAAGGTTATGAGCTGGGATATAAATCGCTGGCGGTTAACCTGAGTGATATTGCAGCTATGGGAGCTAAACCTCAGCATGCCTTTGTAAGCATAGGAATCCCAATAGAAACACCGCTTGAGTATCTGGATGAACTATACAGGGGGATGAAACAATTGGCTCAACTGTATAGTGTCAACATACTGGGTGGTGACACAACATCATCAAAAACTGATTTAATAATTAATGTTGCTGTTACAGGAGCTGCAAAAAAAAATAACATATTGTATCGTAATACCGCAAAAGCTGGTGATGCTATCTATTGTACAGGTTTTTTGGGCGATAGCAGGGCGGGATTGGATTTTATTTTACAAAATAAAAATCCACAGCATGACTATGAAAAAGAGTTGCTCCATGCGCATACATTACCACGACCTCATGTTGAAGAGGGTTTGTTTTTAAGCAATACGGGTGCAGTCCATTCCTGTATAGATGTAAGTGATGGGTTAAGCTCTGATCTTATGCACATTGCGGAGGAAAGTAACGTTGGATTTATAGTGGACGAAAAATCCATACCAATTTCACCCCAGTTGCAACAGTACTGCGATGATAATGCATTAAACGCTATTGACTATGCATTGTCGGGCGGCGAAGATTATGTGCTGGTTTGCACTGTTGATGAAAAGACTTCGTTGCAATTAGAAAAAAATTTTTATAATACATTTAATAGAGCAATCTATAAAATAGGAATAATAACACATGATAAAAATTATGTAATGAAAAAGAGAGATGGCTCACTGATTAATATTAAACCAGGGGGATGGGACCACTTTGCATAACTAAAATATTATTTTAATTTATTGACTATCTCAGCTAAATTTTTTACCATAGGGCCATCTTTCAGCCATACATGACAGGTGTCTATCAAATATTGAGACATTGAGCCGCCACTATCAAATTCTTTTGAAACTGGTTGTTGAGCTTTCATAGCCCAGTAACTCTGAACAGCGGCAGGCCCCATAGCAAGAATACAATTTGTTACATGCGAACAACCTTTTGTACCGCCAATAGCATCTTTTACAGCTTTTGTAAAACCCTTTGTTATAGAAATCCCGTTTAATTTTTGAATATTATAATTTGCGTCTGCACATTCTTCGCGTGTATATTGTTTCATTGTTACCTGTATATCACTTATTACCAGGTTACTGCCGCTAACACGCATTGCAATGATCATATTGTGCAGTATGCCCGGGTTTTGTTTTTCTCCAGTTACCAGATAATTTTGACACAGGCGTGTGTCTTTGATTTCACCTTGAATAAGAACTGAATCAGGTCCATCCTGATAACTAACTATATCGATGGTTCTAGAAAAAATTTTTTTGCTTTCCATAGTAACTTTCTCCTTATAATAAGCTTGCTACTATGTAATGAAAACCATATAATTTTTCAATTAAAAATTCAATACGAAGTTATTGCATAATGTCCATTGATGACTCAATACAGACGACAAAATTACAGCTAATGTGATAAACAAATTTAAAGTATACAGGGAAATACATGTTAATTTTTTCTATATAAATTATAATATATATATAGATATGTTTTGTAGTTATATATCAATAAAAAAATAAAAATGTTATATATAAATAATTGGTTGACAATGTATGGTAATAATTTTTAATATGGTGCTATATATGTTGTATTTCATTGTCCATCATTTTTACCAGTAAATGTATTCTTAATAATTATAATTTACAAAATGACACAGGAGGTTTGTATAATGGAAAAGATTTGGTTGAAATCTTATGCACCAGGTGTCCCGCATACCATCAAATATGATGAGATAACTGTTGTGCATGGTTTTGAAAGATCTGCAAAAGATTTCCCCAGTAAAAATGCAATGATCTTTCTGGATGCAAAAATTAGTTTTAAAAAGATGCAGTCAATGGTTAATAAAATTGCCAATGCATTGATTGATTTAGGTGTTAAACCGGGAGATAAAGTGGCAATGCTCATGCCAAACATGCCGCAGATAGTCATTGGTTCATATGCAGCATGGAAGATAGGAGCAGTAGTGGTTATGAATAATCCGCTATATACGGATCATGAATTGGAACACCAGTTAAATAACTCAGAATCAACAGTGCTCATTACCCTTGATCTGTTAGGTCCCCGTATGATTGCATTACGACCTAAAACACAGGTGAAAAAGATTATTGTAGCTCATATCCGTGACCATTTGGGATTTCCTAAAAAGCAGCTTTTACCAATTGTTGCCAAAGCCAATCATAAAAATATTCCTCCAACGCCAGAGGTATATGAATGGACAGATCTTTTAAAAAAGTATCCTGATAAAGATCCAGGGAATATGGCTAAATTTAATGATCTGGCAACTTTGCAGTATACGGGTGGTACAACTGCTGTTAGTAAGGGTGCAATGCTTTCACATAAAAACCTTTCATCGAATGTACAGCAGATAAAGGCATGGTTTCCTGAATTTAAACGTGGTGAATTGACCAGTATTGGGGTGTTGCCATATTTCCACTCATTTGGCATGACAACGGTTATGAATATTAGTGCATTTCATGGATGGACTCAGGTTTTAATACCACGTCCTGAGGCAGGAGCAGTATTAGAAGCATTAATAAAACATAAAGTTGATTTTATGCCTGCTGTTCCAACGTTCTATGTTGGGCTTTTAAACCATCCAAAGATTAAAGAATCCGATATTTCAACTATCAAAGGTTGTTTTTCAGGTGCCGCTCCGTTGCCAGTTGATGTTATTAGAGAGTTTGAAGCAAAAACAGGTGCACCGATATGCGAAGGATACGGCTTATCCGAAACAACTCCTGTTGTAACAATCAATCCTTATGGTGGAAAGACAATTCCGGGTTCCATTGGTTTGCCAATTCCTGATACTGAATGTAAGATAGTTGATCTGGATGAGGGGACAAAAGAGATGAAAATTGGAGAGGAAGGTGAATTATGTATCCGAGGACCACAGGTAATGAGCGGATATTACAAGATGCCTGATGAAACAGCAAAAACATTACGTGATGGATGGCTCTATACCGGTGATATCAGCAAGATGGACGAGAATGGATATTTTTATATAGTTGACAGAAAGAAAGATATGATCATAGCAGGTGGATACAATATTTACCCGCGTGACATTGATGAAGTTCTTTTTGAACATCCAAAAATTCTTGAAGCATGTGCAATTGGAGTTCCGGACAAATATCGTGGTGAAACAGTTAAGGCATTTGTTGTGCTTAAGCCTGGTGAATCAATGACCGAGCAGGAAGTCATAGATTATTGTAAAACAAAATTGGCAGCATATAAAGTTCCTAAAATGGTTGAATTTATCAATGACCTGCCAAAAAGCAATGTTGGAAAGATATTGCGAAAAGAACTGCGTAAAATGGAATTAGAAAAAATGGAGAAAAAATAAGTTAGTTTGATTTATTTAATGCAATTTGTTTAAAAAACAAAGGGGCATAAACAAAGAATGCCCCTTTGTTTTTTTTTAAATAGTGATATACAACTATGTAATATATTGACATTGATCCATCATGGAGTGGGAAATATCCAACTGTTGTGGCGGTTAGTAATAATAGTTTAAAGGTAGTCCAATATATCTATACTAAAAGCGTTAATGACATCATTTGTGCGATAGCTCCCTATAAGAATTCAATGATTGGAATAGATGCGCTTGTTTATGCATATACTGTTTATTATTGTTTGCACAATGATTGCAATTATTTTGGCAGTAGCGAGGAAGGAATATTATCAGTACCAAAACCACAACAGGCCATGTAAAAAGAATGTTGAATAAATTTGAAAAAATTCTTGATTTCATTATGGCGATATGATAGGAAAAATGCATTTTGGTAATTGCCCGAAATGACATTGTTGTTAAGTTTATATTTTTGGAGGATATTTGATATATGAAACAAAAAAACGGGTTTGCTAAAAAGGAGTTGTTTGCTGTTATCTTAATTGCATTGATGAATCTTTTTTTGTTTGCCGATCAAAATTTAATGGCTCCCAATTTAACACAGATTGCGCATGATTTTGGCTTTAATGATGTACAACGCGATGTCATGCTGGGCGGCCGCATTTCATTTGTATTCTGGATTCTGGGAGGATTGATAACATTAGCAATAGGCTATTTAACAGATAAGATTTCACGGCGAAATTTATTTTTATTTGTCATCATAATTGGAGAAATCCCATGTTTATTAACCGGTTTTGCTCAAAACTATGATCAGTTATTCTGGCTTAGAGCCTTAACCGGTATTGGCATTGGTGGTGCACTTCCCTTAACATTTTCCATCATTGGTGATTATTTTTCACATGAAAACAGGGCTGCTGCTTCTGCATGGATTGGATTGGCTCAAGGACTTGGTATTGCTATAGGGCAACTTATGGCTGGTTTTATAGGGCCGGTATATGGTTGGCGCCTACCTTTTATTGTTGTTGCAATTCCAAATTTTATTTTAGCTTTAATATTTTTATTGCTTGTTAAAGAACCTCAGCGTGGAAAAACTGAAGAAAGTTTAAAAGAACTTATTGAAGAAGGGAAGGTTTACACAGGCAAAGTTAACTGGCATGAATATAAATCGCTATTTAAAATAAAAACAAATATTCTGGTATTTCTCCAGGGGATACCTGGAACTGTACCATGGGGTGTTTTCTTTATTTTTCTAAATGATTTCTATTCACAGGATAAGGGTTACTCAATTCAGATAGCTACACTTATTGTAATGACAGTAGGTGCTGCAGCAATATTGGGGGGATTTATTGGAGGATTCATTGGTAATTGGTTGTATAATATCAAACCCAAATATCTTCCAATGCTGTGCGGCATCTCAACGCTTATTGGCATTATTCCAATGGCATTGCTTCTTAACTACACTCCTCAGGTTATCATACCTGAGCCAGATCCAACCTTGCCATTAATTTATGGCTTTATTACCGGATTTATGGTAACTATCACCGGTCCCAATGTCCGTGCAATATTGTTGAATGTTAATACTCCAGAGACACGGGGTTCTATTTTTTCACTATTTAATCTCACAGATGATCTGGGTAAGGGTTTTGGACCTGTTGTTATAAGTGCACTCATTGTAATGTTTGGCCGTTTAATGGCATTTAACATAGCAAATCTTTTCTGGCTTTTATGTGGATTATTACTTTTAGTTATGGTTAAAACATTCCCCGAAGATGAAGCGCGCCTCAATGCAATTTTGAAAGAAAAAGCTGAAAAGATGAAGTAAAAATTAGTAAGGTGATATGATGAATCGTAAACTTTTGATTGCATTAACCATTTTTATCACAGGATATATTCTGGTTTATTCAATTGGTAAATTTTATATAGATTACCGATGGTTTTCTATTTATAATCATTTAGATATATTCTGGATTTTATTCTTGTCAAAATTTAATGTTCAAACAATTTTCTGGGGCATATTTATTGCACTGTTTATTCTTAATTTTATTTTGATACGAATGCTGGGCGGTAAAGGTAGGATCTTTACAAAAAACATCCTTGATAAAATCAAGATTCCGGGTTTTGGAACAACACGTAATTTGCTTTTTGTTATACTTATTGTTGGGGTTGTTGTGCTGGGCTTTTTTATGGGATTGTGGGCTTCAACTTACTGGAAAGAATATTTAATGTTTAAAAATGAGGTTGCTTTCACCAATTTCCCCAAAGAACCTTTATTTAACATGGATATTGGTTTTTTTGTATTTTCTCTTCCTTTTTATAAATTTATATTTCGCTGGGTACTGGTTTCATTATCATTCATTACTATTTTTTCATTTTTTTTCCATATACTTAATAATGGCATTTTTTCACAAAATGGTAAGCTGGAATTTTCCAGGTTTGCCAGGGCTCATCTGTCAATTTTATTTGGTTTGATAGTTATAATTATTGCCTCTGGTTACCGGTTACTGGCTTATGATCTTTTATTTAACAACCGTACAAAATTTTTTGGTGCAGGATACGCCGATGTTCACGCAAAACTATTGGCTTATGATATATGTATGGTTATATCTGTTGTTGCAGCTATACTTCTCTTTGCTAATATGGTCATTAGAAGTTTCAAAATGCCCATTATATTGTTAATAACACTATTACCCGTATATTTTGTATTTGGAACAATATTTCCAGCTTTGCAGCAACGATTTATTGTTGATCCCAATGAATTAGAAAAAGAAAAACCATATATACAACATAATATTAATTATACAAGAATAGCATTTGGATTGAATGGTGTTAAAGAGTTACCGTTTGAAAATGCACAAACATTAACCTTCCGAGATTTAGAAAAAAACAGGGATGTAGTTAACAATATACGTTTATGGGATTGGCGTCCATTAAAGGAAACATATAAGCAACTGCAGGGATTAAAGCCGTATTATGACTTTATAGATGTAGATATTGTACGCTATATTATCAATAATCAAAAGGTAGCTTTAAATTTTTCTGCCCGTGAACTTGATAATACAAAGCTAACAGTTTCAAAAAATTCATGGCTCAATAATCATCTTATATTTACGCATGGATATGGTGCTATTGCAAGCAGAGTTGATAAAATAACTCCAGAAGGATTACCTGAATTGGTTCTTTATGATATCCCAACAAAAAGTACAATCCCAATACCGGTAACAGTACCACAGATATATTATGGTGAGCATCAAAATCCATATATTATTACCAACACAACGATAACGCCTGGTGAATTTGACTATCCTTATGGTGATGAAAATAAATATACAATCTACAATGGAACTGGCGGCGATGTTCTTGATTCGTTTATGAAACGAGCAATGTATGCGATAGCCTTTGGTGATTTCAATATACTAATTTCAAATGTTATTACTAATCAAAGCAGAATTCATTTCAGAAGAAATATTGTTGATATGGTTAAGGCTATTACACCGTTTATTTATTTTGATTCCGATCCGTACGTTGTTGTAGTTGAAGGGAAAATTTACTGGATAATAGATGGATATACTTGTTCAAATTATTTTCCATATTCAACTCCAATACAATTGGCAAATGGTGCATCAATTAATTATATAAGGAATCCAATAAAGATAGTTATTGATGCATATAATGGAGCTATACGGTATTATATGGTTGATAGTAATGATCCGGTAATAAAAGTATATGCAAAAATATTCAAAAATTTATTTGTTCCATTAGAGCAGATGCCTGATGCTTTAAAAACACATCTTCGCTATCCTGAAGCGCTATTTAATATACAGGCACAACAATTACTGCGATACCACATGACCAATATTAATGTTTTTTATAACAATGAAGATTTATGGGATATACCGCAGCAAATATATGAAAATGCAAGAGAACAGATGCATAGTTACTATCTGGTAACATCGCTACCAGGAGAATCTGTAACAGAGTTTTTATTAATTTTGCCGTTTACACCTGCAAAGAAAGACAATATGATTGGCTTTATGGTAGCTCGATGTGATATGCCCGATTATGGTGAGTTGCGCCTATATACCCTCCCTAAAGATAAACTTAATTTTGGTCCAATGCAGATAGAAGCCCGTATTAATCAGGATGCTGAAATATCAAAGCAACTGTCACTGTGGAATCAACGGGGTTCGCGAGTAATTCGTGGCAACATGCTTGTATTGCCTATCAGGGATTCAATACTTTTTGTTGAACCCCTTTATCTTAAGGCAGAAACAAGTGAAATGCCCGAATTAAAGCGTGTGATAGTATCTTACAAAGATAAAATAGTTATGGAAGAGAATTTATCATTAGCTTTATCAAAGCTGTTTTCTGGTGGTAGCTTTGGTGAGAAGTATTCTGGTGGGTATGCAATCAAAGATTTAGTTAATAAAGCGTATATGCATTTAATACAGGCTGAGGAGTATCAACGCCAGGGAAACTGGGCTAAATATGGCGAAGAATTAAAGAATTTAAAAGAAACGTTAACAGCGTTGAGGAATGTCAGATAGTACTACTGTTATTCTGAATAAAGTGAAGAATATTATTGTTTGTCATAATATGTGGTAAAAAAGAGCGGGAAGGTGAAAGAGTGGCTGTAACTGTGCCATTCAATGACCTGAGAGGTCAGATAGGAGAATGGAGTTACATCGAAAAACCATTTAATTCTGATTTACAAATGAGGTTCTCATGGGAAACTGGCAGGCATATGCAGTTTGTAGAAAAACGATTTGTATAGCTTGATTACGCTATAATTTTTTAAAATTTTGTATAGGTCCTTAAAATATTTTAACTCTTTATAGGAAAGGCCGCAGGTGAAGTTGCTAATTTTATTTTTGGAGAATTATTTATGAAGAAAATCGTAGGCGGAGTTATAGCAATATTGCTAATACTATTATTTGGATTTATGATGTATATTTCTCATAAAGTAATCCGTATAAATGATATGGATATCCCTGATTTCCAGCCATTAAAAGACGATACATTAGCTGAAAAATACTGCCCTTATATTATATCAAACTATGAATATGAATATCCAGGTGCTGTTTATTACCGGATAAGTATTGATAGCAATGGCAATAAACATATCGCATATCATTTTTTCTGGGAAAAGGAGGTAAATAAAAATAAGGGATTAGTTCCATGGCTTACCAGAAATATTTATACTGGAGGAATAAAACTACAGGAAATAATGTTTGGCAAACATGACATTGAGGTGATAGGTGTAGTTTTGGATAAAAATTATAACATCAAAAAAGTTATATACGAAAGTCCTGAACATTATAATCCTTATGATTTTATTGTTAAACATAAAACAAATGAATTAGCAGATACTGTACACACACCATTACGATTCAAAGTTGTTTCATGGAATCATCTTTTTGAATTTGTAGATAATAATTATAATTTGAAGAAAGGTGAAATTGAATTATATAGTAAACCTCAGTATTTTACTAAAAAACTGTGGGATGAGTTTAGCATGTGTAAAAAAGAAGAAACAGCATTGCAACGAAACAGAGCTCATTATGCATGGGAACGAGAATATACTGATTAACGGAGCTTATATCCATTTTTCTCAACAAAATGTATAACCTTCTTTTGTAAGGAATCTGCTTCTTCAGGTGTTAATGTATGATCGTCAGCTCTAAAAATTATCCTGAAAGAAACCGATTTTTTACCCTGCGGTATAGGTGGTTGATTATATACTGAAATTACATCAACATTTTTAATATGAGTTGTGTCAGCCTTGTATAACATGGTTACTAATGTTGCAGCATATTCTTTTTCATCTGCCAGAATTGAAATATCAAATGGTACATCCGGGAATCGTGGTAATTCTTTAAATATAGTTTCCTGAACCGGTGAATTCAATAATAAATCAATATCAACATCAAATAATGCCACGCTGCCTTTGATTTCAAATTCATTAATGATCTTAGGATGCAGTTCACATATCAATGCTATTGACCTGTTATCAATTGCTATTTCCAGTGAACGAGCGGGATGAGCGTATGGCGGTAGCTGGTTACAAGCAGGATTAATACTATAATTCGTTCTCTGTGTTTTATGAAATAATCCAATGCAACATTCTTTAGCATCATAGAATAAAGGATACAATGGTTTTTTTGCATACACTATACCGGCAACTCGCGTATTTTCCCTGGCTAAATCAGGTGATGTCCTGTCCTGCTTATGATATACTCTGCCCAATTCAAATATTCTGAAATCATCAAAAAATCGCTGATTGGTAGTAATGTTGATGATAATATTGGGTATAAGGCTTTCTCTGAGCCTGTCCTGTTCTTTTGATAATGGATTTTTTAATCGCAATCCCTTATCTTCATTCATCTGTAATCTATTCAGCAATGCTTCACCAACAAAAGAATAATTGCTTACCTCAGTCATATGGTAGTCATTGACAAGAATTGATTTAACAGTTCGCTCAAAAGTCCGTTTAATATTTTGCTGTGGCGGAGCACAGGGAACAAATGGCGCCTGTTGAGGTATATTATCATAACCGTATATCCTGCCAATCTCTTCAACAATATCATCAGGAATTGAAACATCTTTTGTTGCCCGGTAGCTGGGGACATCAATAGTAAGATTATTATTATGTTTATTAACTTTGAAATCAAGCGATGTTAGTATAGAAACTATAGTGTCATCATCAATAGCATGCCCAAGTTTTCTGCGTATAAAATCAGTAGTTGTTGCTATGCTTATGGGTTTTGCCTTAACCGGATAAGCATCAACAATGTGTGTTGTTGCTTCAGCTTCAGATAAAAGCATTTTGATAAGTTCATAACAACGGAGGATTGCATCAGGGCATAGTTCAGGATCAAGAGATTTTTCAAAACGTATTGCCGCTTCAGTTCTCAGGTTGTGGCGGTTTGCTGTTCTACGAATATACACTGGATTAAAATTTGCAGCTTCAAGAACTATCGATGTAGTGCTGTCTTCAATTTCGCTGTTTCCACCACCCATAACACCAGCTAAAGCAATGGGTCCACCGCTATCGGCAATAACAACATCCTGTGATGTTAAGATATGTTCCTGCCCATCCAATGTCATAAGAAGTTCACCTTCAGATGCAAACCTTACTATAATTTCATTTCCTCTCAGTTTTTTACGGTCAAATGCATGCATTGGTTCGCCTAATTCTGCCATAACATAATTGGTAACATCAACTATGTTGTTGATTGGACGCATACCAATTGCTTCAACGCGTGCTTTTAACCAGTCAGGTGATTCTTTTATAGTAATATTATCTACAAC
>DCUV01000028.1 GCA_002328585.1 Spirochaetia bacterium UBA2205 | reverse complement strand
GTTTATATATTACCGATAACTATCGCATAGCATAATTATTATGATGTCAAGAAGATTAAATGTAAGGGTTATAGCTAATTGAATGAGGGATATGTTAATTAAGTGTAATTTACACGGCAGCCGTAAATGTAATCCTTTTTGTTTCGGCATCTTCATAAAATTTAGTATTCTGCATTGATTTTTCAAGCTGCATTTTGCTTTTCTTAATTGATATAATAACACCAGGATAAGCAATGTCAATGATGCTTATTGTTGGTTCCTTTTCTAATTTATATTTATTTTCAATCTCCATGCGCTGATCTAAAAGCAATTTTAATTGATGGTTGTTTTCTGATAGTTCCTTTAATAACATTAAACAATTTTTCTTTTTAATTGGTGGAAGACTATTTAAAAACTCTTTTGGATTTTCAAATACGCCTTCACCAAAACTATTTTTTATCTTTAATAACAAGTCATCCACATTTGATTTATACTTTCCCATCTGTTTACGCAAATCAGCCAATTCACGTTCCACTATCAAACTTTTACCTGCTGTTAACTTTGTAATATTTTGCATTTGTGAACCTGCAACATTAACAACTATCTGATGACGTGATATAGTTTCGCCCCCTATAATTTTTCCGTGTCTCCCTGATACAATAACATCATCATTAGAAAATACGGTACTATTGATAATTGAATCTTCAATTTCAATCTTTCCTAAAGCTTCAAGATACGAATTTAATATAAATTTAGCTTTAACATTACCACCCACTATTATTTTACTATCGCCTTTCCCACCTATGCCTAATTTTACAATAATATCACCATTAGCTGTTACTTTGGCATCATCAATATTCTTATCAACATAAACATCGCCCGTTGCATTTACTGTAAAACCTGGCAGTATGGATCCCATAATTTGCACTGAACCATCAAAATCAATATTGCCTGATTCATAATTTACATCACCTTTAATTATTGCTACGGGTAATACAGACAAATTTTTATTATCAATGTCAAGACATCCATCAATCTGAGAAATGTATATTAATGGGTTATCACTGGATGGCACAATATTTCCACCAGGATAATAACCTTCTTTTTGCTCTATGGTGGCTTCAACCTTCTCGCCGTAAATGTCAAAACCATCTTCAGGTTTTATACCAGGAATACGTTGTAAAACATCCTGACCCTTTTTTATCTCAATAATTGCACCAACTTCTTTAAAATCTATTCGGCCATCATCCAATAATTTTCCGGCTTTTTTTTCAATCGGAATTAATGAAACATAATAATCGTCATAACCATTCATTGGCTCTTTACCACGAGCAACAAGAATACGGTGAACCTTAGGATTATTGATATCTATTCCATTAAGCTGTGATTCTATTTCGGTTTTATCTAAAATACCTATTATTTTATGAGCTAAAAGTTGCTGTTCAATATCTTTGTAAGTAGGTATTTTTAGAAATTTTGTAGGGAAAATAATATAGAATGCTTTTAATTTATCTTTCTTCACCTGAAGAGGTAATTTTAGATTAATGCGTGAAGTCCTCTGATCATACGTTACAAAACCATAATCTGTTGCACGATAGCAACCGCTAATTGTATCATAAATTATGCCATCACCAGCTTTAAATGGTTTAAATTTAACAGTTTTATAATATTTATAACCAGTATCCAGATGATAAACAACATCGGAAGGATCATCAACATCAATAACACGTGCAACAATTTCATCGTGATAAACAAAATTATAGGGAGAAGATAATGTATAGAATGTATTGCCTGTTTCGTCGGTTTTTTCAACAAACATTGAATTTACAGTTGGATCAAAATAGAAAACGGTTAATTTCATCAATCCTCACTAATGATAATTAATCAGCTGCTATCATTATTCACAGATAGTGCACCATTTATTATTAACTATCGGCAATACAACATTAATTATACATCATCATACTATGAAATACAAGTAAAATATTGTATAAACATTTATTATAAATTATTAATAATACAAGGGAGGATAACTTCTATCATTTTTTGTTTATACTAAAAGCGATAATGAAATGGTAATACTCATGTATAGCTAGTTTATTATGAAAATAATATTATCCTGTAAAAAGAAATTTTAGGAATACATTGTTTACTGAAATATTATAGACTTTACTTTCAATATTTTGTATTTTAATATAACTGAATTATAGGTAGGTATCTAAATGGAATATTATGAAAAAAACACCAAATTATCAATTAATGAAATAATTGAACTTTCTAATGAATTAAATACTATTCAGGATTTAGATATACTACTTGAAAAAATTTTATATGAGGCTCGAAGGTCAGTGAACGCAGACGCTGGCTCAATATACATTAAAGTTAATGATGAGCTTGTTTTCAGCCATGTCCAAAACGATACACTTTCAAGATACCTGCCCCATGGACAAAAACTGATTTACACAACATTCAGGATAAAAATCAATATGCATTCTATCGCTGGTTTTGTTGCAGCAACTGGATCAATATTAAATATTTCAAACGTAAACAATATTGATCCCAATCTGCCATATAAATTTAACTCAACCTATGATGATATTTCGCATTATAAAACCACTTCGATGCTGACAGTTCCACTACAAACCATCAATGGAACTATCATTGGCGTACTGCAGTTAATAAATGCAATAGATGCGAACAGTAATATTATTCCGTTCACTAAAGAAGATGAACCGATTGTAATGCTTTTTGCAAATAATGCCAGTATTGTATTACAACGCGCACAAATGACTCGTGCTTTACTACTGAGGATGATCAGGATGGCTGAATTGCGCGATCCTAAAGAAACAGGTTCCCATGTTAACAGAGTTGCGACCTATGCTATTGAAATCTATGAACGATGGGCAAAACGATATAAACTAAATGAGAAAGAACTACAAAATAACAGAGACATTTTAAGAATGGCAGCTATGCTTCATGATGTTGGGAAAGTAGCAATTTCCGATCTGATACTAAAAAAACCTTCTCAATTCAATGCCCAAGAATACGAAATTATGAAAAGCCATACATATTTAGGCGCCCGTTTATTTCATGACAAGCAGTCGCTATTTGACGAAATTGCAAGTATTGTTGCCCTAACACATCATGAAAATTGGGATGGCACTGGTTATCCAGGATATATCGACATTGATTCAGGGCAACCATTAGAAAAAGATAAATATGGTAAAGCAAAACCACGAAAAGGAGAAGAAATACCAATTTATGGTCGTATTGTAGCTCTTGCTGATGTTTATGATGCTCTTTCGTCAAAACGTGTGTATAAAGACGCATGGGATGAAGATAGTGTAATGAGTGAAATTAAAGCCTTATCAGGCAAAAAGTTTGATCCTGAACTTGTAGATATTTTTTTTGAATCTCATGATTTTCTTAAATCAATAAAGCAGCGTTATCCTGATATTGAATAGGGCACATCAAAGTGTGCCCTGATTATTACAAATTAAACTATCTTCTTTGTAATAAGCAATTCAGCTATTTGAATAGCATTGAGTGCTGCACCTTTACGTATATTATCTGATACCACCCACATATTAATGCCATTGGGGATAGATTCATCTTCGCGTATTCTTCCCACAAAAACATCATCTTTCCCTGCTGCATATATGGCAAGAGGATATTCATTCTTTGATGGATTATCAACAACAGTAATCCCTTTAGTTGCTTGTAATAATTCTCTTACTTCTATGGGTGTTATCTTTTTCTGGGTTTCAATATTTACTGATTCTGAATGTCCATAAAATACCGGCACGCGTACTGTCGTTGCTGTTACCTGTATAGAACTATCGCGCATAATCTTTTTAGTTTCGTTTACCATCTTCATCTCTTCTTTTGTATATCCATTATCCAGAAAGACATCGATATGCGGCAGTACATTAAACGCTATTTGATGAGGGTATACTTTACGCTGGGAAATGGGAATGCCATTCATGATATCCTTTGTTTGAATCTCTAATTCTTCAATTGCTTTTAACCCAGTTCCCGAAACTGCCTGATAAGTGCTGACAACAATGCGCTTAATCTTTGCAACATCATGTATGGGTTTTAGCGCAACAACCATCTGTATGGTTGAGCAGTTGGGATTTGCTATTATTCCGTTGTGCCAGTCAACATCATCAGGATTAACCTCCGGTACAACCAGCGGCACGTTCTTTTCCATCCGCCATGCTGAACTGTTGTCAATAACAATACATCCTGAGTCAGCAGCCTTACGTGCAACCTCACGGCTTATGGAAGCTCCTGCTGAAAAAAGTGCTATATCAAACCCCTTGAATGCATCATCTGTTACTGCTTCAACAGTTACTTTTTTATCATCAAAATCTATTGTTTTACCAACAGTTGTTTTACCTAAAAAACGAATAGTATTGATTGGAAAA
>DCUV01000041.1 GCA_002328585.1 Spirochaetia bacterium UBA2205 | reverse complement strand
AATATTTTTGAAGATAAGCACTATCGGGTGTTGCATCCTTAGTGATATAAAGCCATAGCTCATCTAAAAGAGCTTTATAGGTAATCTGATATTGTTGATAGTCTGCCTGATAGCTATATAAGGACGAGTATGCCCGCTGAAGATCATCATTTTCAGCCAGCCCTGCTTTAGCCTTCCGCTCAACAGTAATAACAAGATTTTTGGCGTTTGCTATGCTTTCGGCTAAAATATCGATTGCCTGCTTATAAAAAATCCATGTAAAATACAGTTTTTTATAGTAGTTCATAACCGAGTCATCATCTTCACGCTGCTGCAATTTTTGTATTTGCAGTGTATATTCAGCATTATTTTTCCCATACCTATCAGCAATACCAAATACATTTTTTAACAACGGTTGTGTGATAGTCGCCTTGATAGATGGCTGATATTCATCAATTGACATAGCTTGTGCCGGTATAGTGCGGTTACCTTTTACTGACGAAGCATCATATTCAAACCCTGCAGACAATCGTGTTCCTGTTGGTGCGATGATACGTTCAATTCCGGCGTAGCCATAGTATGTTTCACTGTAATCCGGTTCAAAAAGGTTTTTACCGGTTGTATACTGTTTTTGATGGGTATATTGTCCCTGAGCAATAAGCGTTGTATCATCAACACTTTTAGCTTTTTCAACATTTACCTGTGCTTTTTTAACCTGAATGATGTTATTCTTAATCTGGGGCAACTGTTTAATCATAATTGATACATATTCATCATACGAAAGGATTGGCGCATTGTTTTGAGCAAAACCATGCACACTTACAACCATAAACAATACAATATATGCTGTTATATTTTTATTTTTCATCCCTACCAAAACTCCTTTAAAAAATAGCATTATTCCATCAATGTCATTTCGGGTTTGAACCGGAATCTAAATAATTCTCATAGATTTTGATTTTGAATCAACAACAAGATAATACTGGTATTCAACCTCACCATCACATGCCAAAAAAAGAAACGTAAAACATAAAAAGGAAAATATGCCATAATAAAATAGCTTCATTCTCAAACCCTGACAAATCTTATTACGCTATGCAATATATTTAATTTAATAACTCTTTTTTGATACTGCTTTGTTGTAAACATCATACTCTATCTGTCCGTCCTTTAAATGTATCTGTCGTCCAGCCATATGTGCATACTCATCATCATGAGTAATCAGTATCACCGTTGTTCCATTTTGTTTGTTCACCTCTTTAAAAATACGCATAACCGCTTCACTGTTTATAGAATCCAGGTTGCCTGTTGGCTCATCTGCAAAGATAATATCAGGATTCATAATCAATGCGCGGGCAACAGCAACCCGTTGTCGCTCACCACCCGACATCTGCGAAGGAAGCTTATCCTTACAGTGTTGTATATCAAAGTAATCCAGCAGGTACAGGGCATACTGCATCTTTTCTTTATGCATTTTAATTTTTTTTGCAGGCATCAAAATATTTTCAAGTGTGGTTAATTCTGAGATAAGGTAATGGAACTGGAATACAAAACCCATCTTTGTGTTTCTAATCCTGTGTACCTCATCTTCCGGTAGCGAATGAATAGCATATCCCAGCATCATCACCGTGCCACTGTCAATGCTATCAAGCCCGCTGAGCGAATAAAACAACGTAGACTTCCCCGAACCGGATTTACCGGTTATAGCTACAAACTCACCTTTGGCGATAGTAAGCGAAATTGATTTTAAGGCAATAAAATCACCAAATGCTTTGACTACATTACCGGCTTCTATCGCCACCATTATTCCGTTCTCCGTATAATCTCAATTGGTGAAAGCGAACCAGCAGTTTTTGCAGGTAAAAAGCTTGCAAAAAGCGCTGATATAACAACAAGCATAAATCCCCATAGATAAATGAAGACATCCCAAGCAACACGCATTGGTCTGCCTGGCATTTTAATGGTTTCAATGTAGCTGCATGCACCATAGCCAATCAAAATCCCTATGATGCCGCCAACAACACTCAAAATTGCCCCCTGCAATAAAAATAGCACTACCGTATCATTACGGGTATACCCAATGGAACGCAGTATTGCTATCTCACGCTGTTTTTGATGAACAAGCATATTGAGAACATTGTATATGCCAAATGAAACCACCAGTATAAAGGTAAATATGGTAATATTCCGTATAAATGATTGCTGTTGTGTCATGCTCAAAAAATTGATATTAGCTTCATCCCAGCTTTCAACCTTATCATATGTCCCCTGCGATAACTCACGGGCAAATGTTGATGCCCTGTCCGCATCCACCGTCTTCACTACAATCTTGGTTATCCTGCCGGGGCTTTCCAGAATATTTTGCACAGTAGTATTAGAAGCCAGTATCAGCGTTCTATCATTTCTTCTGTCACCTGATGAATAGATTCCAACGACCTTAACCGGGTACACATTGCCGTTGGAATTTACAACAGTAATGGTATCATTGAGCTTTCCTCCCAAAAAATTCAAAAGTTCAACTCCAACAATGACAAGGTTATTGCCGCTGTTGAGCATATTCATATTCCCTACAACAATATCCTCAGCAATATTGGTTACTTTTGGTTCATAAAAAGGATCAACACCACGCAGAGTGACCGAACGGTAAAACGCTCCCCGTGCACAGGTAACCTGTGCCTCTATGCGTTTTGTACTTGCTACAACAAATGGAATATCTGCCAGGCGTTTTTGCCAGTGCCATGCGCTTTGCAAATACTCATTGGAACGCCTGCCGCTTGGACCGCTTATCCAGTAAACAGTACTCCCTTTAAAAAAAACACCTTCCATTGACTCACGGGTAATATCTTCTTCTCTGCTTTCAATAGTAATATGGCCGTTATTTTCTATAAGGCGCTCCTTCATAAATGTCTGAAACCCAAGTTGAACCGAGGTAAAGATAATATAGCCGCCGCATCCCAATGCAACACCAATCAGCATGAGCAACGACTGAACCTTACGCGAAAGAATATATTTAATTGCTAACTCAAACATTTCCGCATTCCTTTTTTATAAGCGATAGCTCATTGCATGACAACCACAGTATCGTCAGGGGTAATATTGCCCTGAACAATCTCCACCCATCCATTGTCGTGTGCACGAGTACTGACGTTCACCGATACTTTTTTGCCGTTACGGATTAGTGTTACAGCACCATTGTGGACAGCATTCTCTGGCAGTAATAGCGCATTGTTTTTTTCACTTACCACAATTGCCACATCGCACGTCATATACGGCAATACGCCTTCAGGAAATGAATCAACATCAATAGCAACAACAAATTCTCCACCTGATGGATATATCCTGCTTACCACGCCACGTATATTTTTATTGCGCAGGTTTTCAAAGCTAATCTCGGCAATCTGTTTTTTTCTAACATTAATAATTGATTCCTGGTCTAGTGAAAGTCTGATATACATTGTTGCAGGATCAACTATTGTCATGATGGATTCCTGTGCACTAACTATCTCACTTTCCTTGCGGTTTAAGGTAGCCACAACCCCGGAAAAAGGAGCACGCAGTAGTATGCCTCCATCAAGTTGCACTAAGGGGCTTCCTGCCTGTACCCTATCGCCTTCCCATATATAAAGCTTTTCAATCTTAGTACTCATGCCAACACGCAGGCTATATTCTTTATAGGGGGTAACAATCCCTAACGCATAGACCGCATCAACAACTGAGGTTACCTTTGGTTTAACGGTTTTTCCATTATTGTTGCAAATGGTAAAAGTACTTATTGCAATCACCATACATAAAACCACTGCTGTAATAACCATCTTTCTATTCATCAATTTCATTAATAAAATCCTGATAATTAAATTATACACCTGTAACCATGATGACCTGCCACCCATAGTGTCTGCTATTACTACAATCAACATTAGACCATGGTTGTCATAATAAAGTTCCAATTTTTTGATATCAAATGCAGCATTGTATCCGGTTTTATTTTCAACTCATAATCACATCCTCAATAGTATATGCATGGCAAGATATTTTTATAAAAAATGTGCAGCCATATTTATTCTTGCAATTGTTGTGCTGAACAAGTAGTATATATACTTCAATAACATCAAAATCTTTTGAGGTGCACTATGGAACTGCAACAACGGCTATCCTTAACAGCAGGCATACTCCTTATTTTATCAGGTTGCACACACCTTACCCAGCTTACGGTGTACCAGCATCATAGTCATGTCATTGCTGCATCACTATTTGGTGTAGTATATCTTTTACTTGGTGTGTTCATTATAATTTTAATAAAAAAGACATGGGCAATTATATCCGGGGCGATAGTTCCTTTCATTGGTGGGGCATTAGGAGTTATGCGATTCTTTTTTGTTCATGCAAATCCCTTCAGTGTTTTCCATGTGCTTCTTGATCTGGTGATAGTTCCCTTTTGTATTGCTTCAATTATTTTATCACGCAGGGAATAATACATAATGAACTACATTCTTCGACATAATTAATAATATTAGTCATGTCTAATATTTTCAACAAAAAAATTTTGCAGTCCTATAGAGCACCCAATGATTGCAACCTCCTCTCTTCCATTGCCCCGCCTATCTATCCATGAATAACCCAGCGCTGTATCAAGCACAATAGTATCCCTTATGGCTAAAATACCCCCGCAAAGGATCTGATAACGTGTATCATCAGCAATGTGCTCTACAAAAGAATCAATTATCAATCTAAAGTTATCTGTTATGAAAAAATCAATCCCCAATCCAAAAATTGCACCATCATCATCAAAGTCGCTAATCAATCCACATTGTGAATGTAAAGTAAACCAGCTTAACGATTGCGATACAACAGCGCTTAATCCATACATTCCCGATTCATGCGCATATTCCGTTTTCAGTGTAAAACCTGTATCCTGGTTGCTGCCTGCAACCTTTACTTTTGAAGCAAAAACAAAATCCTCTACTCCTTCATTTTCTTCATCATTGTCATTTGTTATGCAATAAGGAGTTTCAAACAATATCTCAGCCCTACCCAGCCCAATGCCCATTAAAAACGAATAATTTGCATTATTAACCGTATCCCGTGAAAAGCCAGCTACTTCACATCCCAACTCTATTTTATTTTCACCCGGTGGTGCAACACCAGCATCCTCCGTAGCAAATGGTCTGTATGCATACAGTTCACTGTGAATAAATAAAAAACCTGCGACAAGCAACAATAACCGTTTTGACATAAACGTCCCCTCATGTTATATAATATAATTAGTTATGCCTAATTATATTAAGCTTTTCTAATATGACTCATATTTGTCAATATAAAAAATAAAATAATTTTTTTATTTGTGCCTATAATTCACTGTTGCGCAGTAAAACATTTATCAATCTATTAAAATCGTATATTTATCGCTGCAAACTGTGCTGCCATTGCATCAACGCAAGATTTTTCTATTACTTCCAACGCTTTTCATTCTTCTATTCTGATAACTTGCTCATTGAGCGATAATTTGTTGGGTTTGCCTCAATTATGGTTTTTTTACTTCTTGTGTTACACCTATCTTTTATGATAGGGATTATTTCTTCTTTTTGTGGTTTATAATACTATCGATAGTACTCATTATACTTTTCTTTGTGTCAGATAGTTTATTAATACAGTAATCAAATAAAAGCACACGCTACCATAATGCCATCCGTGCATGATTGAAACACATTGTCAGTTATAGGGATGAATAACATGCTCCGGGCCCGCCCCTTCGCCCCCCTTTTTTTGAACAAAGGGGCGGCTTGATAGCTGGTTTGTGATCAATAAAAATGGGACATTACTGTCTTTCTGAAGCGATAGTGCCTGTGTTACAGGAAGTCTAAACAAAGAATTTTACTATGATGTGTTATTCTAAACCAAAGCCGAATAATCTCGCCTTATTTATCAAAAAATCATCCACGATGATGACTTCATAACTAAAAACAGCCATATGATGGAGACGTGCATCTTTGGATGTGGGCGCTGAATAAGGCAACCTGCCGTAGATAACACTACACGACTTCGCTGACAGGGAAGGCAAGGAAGTCCATTTTGTACCTGTTGTATAATGGATACCAATAGAGCAATAAAAAAAACGACTTTTTTTTGCCGGGTACCGCAAGCACATTGCGAAACAAGGGTAAGAACTGTTGAAAACCTGATGGAATCGGGGAAAGCACCTGAAGCCTCCACAGTGTGTGAAGAACGAAGGAAATCCTGAATGGAATGAGGGACAAAAAACGATAGTCGCCAGTCCGGGGGGAAAGAGTTACGCAAGAGAAAAGGGGGCTATCGCATGAACCCCCTTTTCCTCTTGTGAATAAAACACAAGAGAGATGTAATCCTGTTTACATAACGATACATGACTAAAACTGCAGACACATTAATGGGTGCTATGATTTCTTGTGATTATCAGGTTGAATAAGAATCTTTAATGGGAATGAATGTTACACTTGCTTATCAATAATCATTGTATTAACAATGCTTCTTTATCTTCAGCAGGCCTTTTATGGGCGTGGCGCTCGCCATAGATTGCATAGATAATGAATCCTACAAACATCCAGATGAGCAATCTCAACCATGTATCTTTTGGCAATGCTACCATCTGTATAAATGATACCAGCGCTCCCATGATGGGAACAAATGGAACCCAAGGCGTTTTAAAGGGCCTGTGGAGTTTAGGACGGGTATACCGCAATACCAGCACTCCAATACACACTATAACAAATGCAAGTAACGTTCCAATAGATACCATTTCACCAAGAATGCCTATGGGAAACAATCCAGAAAAGATCACAGCTGCAACACCAACTACAATGGTTGTTATATAAGGTGTCCTGTAATTGTGATGAACTCTGGCAAAAACAGATGGCAGCATCCCATCTCGTGCCATAGTAAAAAATATCCTTGACTGTCCATAGAGCAACAGCAACACAACAGAACTCAAGCCAGCTATCGCTCCAATTTTTACAATAGGCCGTAACCAGAATAGATGCTCGCCAGCAGCATCAATAGCAACAGCTATAGGATCTGGAACGTTTAATTTTGTGTAGCTTACCAGTCCAGTAATAACAAAGGCAACCAGGATGTATAAAACAGTAACTATCGCCAATGAACCAAGGATGCCAATGGGCATATCACGTTTTGGATTTTTTACCTCCTGCGCTGCCGTTGATACAACATCAAACCCAATGTATGCAAAAAATATTACCCCTGCCCCTCGTAAGATACCGCTAAATCCATATTCGCCAAAATGCCCGGTGTTTGGCGGTATAAACGGAACCATATTTTTAAAATTTATAAAAAATATACCAAATCCAATGAAAAGCAATATAACACCCACCTTAATCACAACAATGATATTATTAAAGGTTGCGGATTCCTTTATTCCCAGTATCAGTAAAATTGTCATGACAACAATAACCAGAATTGCAGGTACATTGACAATTGCACCTGTTAAATACCAGCCTGTATGGACATCATATCCAAATGGAGCACTGGAAAAGGATGCTGGAATAATAATACCAAAATCTTTCAAGAAGCTGCACACATACCCTGACCATCCAACAGCTACCGACGAAGCCCCAAAAAGATATTCAAGAATGAGGTCCCAGCCAATGATCCATGCAAAGAGCTTCCCCAACGTGGCATATGCATAGGTATATGCACTTCCTGAAACTGATATCATGGATGCAAATTCAGCATAACAGAGCCCTGCAAACCCGCATGCTATTGCCGCAATGACAAATGAAAGTACGATTGCAGGTCCTGAGTATGCAGCAGCAACATGACCGGTAAGCACAAATATACCGGCACCAACTATTACACCTACACCAAGCATGATTAAATGAAATGGACTGAGTACTCGCTTCAGTGAATACTCATGTTCATGACCAACCTCTATCATAAGTTCTTCTATTGGCTTACGTTCAAAATGCTTTTTAAAACGCTGTTTCATACAATAACACCTGCATCAGAAAATATTAATATTCATCGAGTACAATGATTCATTAAAAGATGTTTTATACTATACGTTTTTTATCAACAAAAATTATAAAATTTTGTTTTTTATTTTTTAGGGAAGACAACAGTTATAATAGTAATTGCCCCATTCCTGATGGATTGAGACAGGACGTACTATATCTCTTTTATTATTATAGATAATTGCCCAAGGCCGGACTTGAACCGGCACGGACTTGTAAGTCCAAGGGATTTTAAGTCCCTTGTGTNNNNCCTCTCCCTTAGCCACTTGGGTACGGCGCCATAATAACCATTGTATATTGAAATAATTTGTATCATCAATAATAACACATAATTTTGCTGTCAACTTAAAAAAATATATTTTTAATGCAGCATTATAGCCGTATCGCACAGGGGATAATAAAATTCTGGAAATATACCATGCAATATACTATTCCTTGAATGTATGTTACTAACGCTGACATTGTTTACCCAATTTAAATTTTTTTTGGATTTCCATATGATTAATCTCTATCAGTATAAAACTATAACTTTATTTTGATATGATTTACTATGGTAATTTTATCAAATTATGAGCATACTTTGCTATGAACCTTTGATACAACTTTTTAAAGCAGTACTGGAAACATTTTCTTTATTTAATATTAAACAAAATATGGTAAATATTATATTATCATTATATGACTTATGTTTATATTTATTTTTATAATATATATTTTATATACTATAAAATATTAAATTATTAGTGTTTTTCAATAATAAAATATTGACAATTTATTTTATTATTCCATCATTGGTATATGTTTATATTTATGCAGGAGTATGCAAATTTTCATTTAATTATTACATCTCAGTAGGAGGTTCTTATGGTTAGAAGAATCGAAAAGGCAGCCGTTATAGGCTCCGGTATCATGGGTGGTGGTATCGCGGCTTTGTTGGCTGACACAGGCGTAAACACTCTCCTCTTCGACATAGTACCATTTAATTTAACAGACGAGGAGAAGAAGGATCCAAAGGCACGGTATCGCATTGTTCAGGCTGGGTTTGATGGCTTGATGAAGGCTAAACCAGCAGCTTTTATGGATAAGAGCAATGCATCGCGAATCAGTCTATGTAATCTTGAAGATGATTTGAACAAGCTAAAAGAATGTGATCTAATCATTGAAGTTGTTGTTGAAAATCTTAAGATTAAGCAGGATTTATTTCAGAAACTTGACAAGATTCGCAAGCCAACTGCAATAGTTACATCTAATACTTCCGGTTTACCGCTCAAAGAGATGTCAAAAAATTGTAGCGATGCATTTAAAGAACATTTCATGGGCACGCACTTCTTTAACCCGGTACGTTACATGCATCTGTTAGAGCTTATCCCTGGCGAAAAAACCAAAAAAGAGGTTCTTGAATTCATTGCTGATTTTGGTGAAAAACGTCTTGGTAAAGGTATTGTTTGGGCAAAGGATACACCAAACTTTATTGGTAACCGAATTGGCGTCCATGAAATCATGACCGCTATGAAGCTGTTAGAATCAGAAAACATTACCATTGATGAAGTTGATGCTATCATGGGGCCGGCAATGGGCCGTCCAAAGACAGCAGTATTTAAACTTTCAGATATGGTTGGCCTTGACACAATTCATCATCTTGCAGAAAATTCATACCAGCTTCTGGAAAAAGATGAACGCCGTGAAGTATACAAGGTTACTTCATGGTTTAACAAGATGATTGAAAACAAATGGTTGGGCGATAAAACCAAACAGGGTTTTTATAAGAAAGAAAAAACCCCCGATGGCAAAAGACTTTCATTGGTACTTGATCCTGCGAAGCTGGAGTATCGTGAAGCTCAGAAGCCTGAATTTGAATCAGTCAGTGCTGCCAAGAAGCTGCCAACTGCTGCTGAAAAGATTAAAGCAATTGTATGGGGAAAAGACAAAGCAGCTAAATTTGCATGGAAGCTTACCGCACAGGATGCAATTTACGCAGCAAACCGTATCCCTGAAATAGCAGATTCAATAGTTGAAATTGACAATGCGATGACCTGGGGTTATAACTTAGAGTTAGGACCATTCCAGGCATGGGATGCAATCGGCGTAAAAGAGTCCGTTGAAAGAATGGAAAAAGAAGGGATGAAAGTACCCGATAATGTCAAGAAGATGCTGGCATCAGGCGCTACTTCTTTCTATAAAGTAGAAAACGGCAAAGAGTATTACTATGATTTAGTAAAAGGCGGTTATAAAGAAGTTAAGAAGAGTGAAGCTGCAATATCTATTTTTAACCTTAAAGGTGCAGGTAAAGAGGTCAAGAAGAATAATTCAATATCACTTATTGATTTAGGTGATGGTGTATTCTGCTTTGAATTCCATAGCAAGATGAATGCTATCAACGGTGATATTGTAGATTTCATGCTTGCTAACATTGATTATGTAAAAGAGAATGGCGTTGGTGCTGTTATAGGCAACCAGGCTGGCGGCATGCCGGGTGCATTCTCAGCTGGCGGTGACCTTGCTTATATGGGAAGCCTTGCCAAATCAAAGAAATGGTCAGAAATTGATAAATTTATTGCTAATGTTCATGCTTCACAGCTAGCAGCAAAATATGCACCAATACCTGTTGTTGCAGCTCCTTATGGCATGACGTTAGGTGGCGGTTGCGAGGTATGTCTCAATGCTGATAGGATAGTAGCACATACTGAGCTTTATATGGGATTAGTTGAAATTGGTGCAGGACTGCTTCCTGGCGGTCTTGGAATGATGAACTTATGGAGAAAATATCTTAAGTCTGTTCCAAAAGCTGCAAAGATTACCGATTTAGCCGGTCTTTTCCTGCCATGCTTTATGGCAGTAGCTCAGGCTCAGGTTACTATGTCAGCTTTTGAAGCTCAGAAGAAAGGATTCCTTGGTGCTAAAGACCGAATTGTATTCAATAGAGATCTTTTAATTGGTGAAGCCAAGAAAGAAGTGCTAAGAATGGTTGATGAAGGATACGCTCCACCAAAGAAGGAAAAATTTGCGGTTCTTGGCCGTGAAGCTCAGGGTATGGTAGATGCAGAAATGCTCAATATGCGAACAGGCATGTACATTACTCCTCACATGGAATTTATTGCAAAGAAGATTGCATGGGTAATGTCAGGTGGTGATGTGCCAAGTGGCATGGAAATTGATGAAGCACACTGGTTAAAGTTAGAACGAGAAGCCTTTGTGGAATTGTGGCAGACAGAAAATACCCAGAAAATGGCTGAGCATATCTTACAAACTGGCAAACCATTATTTATTTAGTCATAGAAAATCTATGCAAACAGGAGGAAAATTTATATGAGAGATGCATATATCGTACAGGCTGTCAGAACACCTGGGTGCCGTAGAGGCAAAGGTGCTTTTGCTCAGACACGTCCTGAGGATCTGCTTGTTACTGCTCTTAATGGTGTTATAGAACGGGCAAAGGTTGACAAAAAAGTTGTTGATGATATTATGGTTGGCTGTGCCTTCCCCGAAGCTGAGCAGGGATTAAACATTGGGCGTATAGCCGCTCAGATGGCAGGATTCCCTGATGACACAACTGGTGCAACGGTTAATCGCTTTTGTTCATCAGGTTTGGAAGCCATCGCAATATCAGCAATGCGTATTCAGGCAGGCTGGTGTGAGGTTGCCATAGGTGCTGGATTGGAATCCATGTCGATAGTACCCATGGGAGGCAATATGCCTCGCCCTCATCCATACTGGGCAAAACAAAACGCGGATGTTTATATTTCAATGGGAATAACAGCAGAAAATGTTGCTAATAGGTATAAAATTACCCGTCAGATGCAGGATGAATTTGGTTATCATTCACAGATGAAAGCTGCCGAAGCTCAAAAGAATAAGCTGTATAATGAAATTGTCCCAACAAAGGCAACTAAATTTGTTCCTCAGTCTGATGGCACCATCAAAAAAGAAGAATTTATGCAGGACTTTGATGACGGTGTTCGTGCTGATACTACAATCGAAGGGCTTGCAAAGTTGAAACCAGCTTTTGCAGCGTTTGGTTCAGTTACTGCTGGCAACTCTTCTCAGACCACTGATGGTTCAGGTGCCGCCCTTATTATGAGCGAAGAAGCATGCCGCAAATACGGCGTAAAACCATTGGCAAAAATTAAAGCTTACGTTGTTGCAGGATGCAAAGCTGATGAAATGGGTGTTGGACCTGCTTATGCAATTCCAAAACTCTTAAAGCTTGTTGGAATGGATATTAAAGACATAGGCATATTTGAGATCAATGAAGCATTTGCATCACAGGCAGTTTACTGTGCACAACAGCTTGGTATAGCAGACCCAAAAGAATGGACAGTTGACAGCAAAACTCGCCGCGTTAATGTTAATGGTGGTGCTATAGCATTAGGGCATCCATTAGGATGTACCGGTGCAAAACTGGCTGCACAGATCATTAATATGATGACTAAAAACGGTATTAAATACGGTATTGAGTCAATGTGTATCGGCGGCGGNNAAAAAGCTGCTCTGATTTGAGCAGCTTTTTTTATTACTACTCTTATTCCGATAATATATTTTCTTGACATAACATGAAAAACTTATTATAAACATTTTTTGGGAGTAATAAATGATATATTGTTACAATCACTTAGGTTAATTTTTTACTTGTTTCCTGTTCTATTTTTTGAGATTTATAATGATTTCTATTAGCTTTCATTAGTGCTAATAATTAAAACCTTTATATCTATGATACCAGCCATCATGCAAACCTTAAAAAAATATTTTCCCCTGGAAATTATTGTTAGTATATTCATAATACTATTGTTTAATATATATAGCTATCCTTCAGACATTGGCTTTTTTACACCCAGACATAATCCATACTTAGTGCTTATAGTTTTTTTTGCTGCATTTTATGGTAAAAAATCAGGTTTGTTAAGCTTATGTATGACTGTAGTGATATTGCTTGTTTATGTCATTGTGAGTGATTTATATTCCAATACTGACATTATGTATACTACAATCAATACACCTGCTCTTTATGAAAGCATATCCTCATTTTTATTCATAACTTTTATAGGCATTATAGTTCTGGGAGAAATCCGTGATTATTTAGGAGCAAGAATAAAAAACCAGAAAGTTAATATTGAAGAATTTGAAACACAGATTATCAAGCTTAAAAAAGAATTAGATGCAGTGTCACTGGTAAATCAAGAATATCAGGATCGTATACTGGGGCAGCAAAACTCTTTGATTTCACTTTATTCAACAATTATTGCACTCAACACCCTTAATATTGACAATATTTATCCAAACATATTACAGGCAGTGGTTCAATTTACCGGTGCTGAAAAATGCTCATTATGGCAATTTGACCGCGACAAAAAATTAATATATTTGTTAGCATATATTAATTGGACGCAGGACGAAATTAATACTACACCATCACACATTGATACCGAAAACATCATCGGATGGGCAGTACGTAACAACACAATGTTTTCTATTAAGATGTTACAAAAGTATCAAAATCTTAAAACTCTGGATAAAGGAACCTCTGTTATTACTGTACCTATTATAATTGAAAATCAGGTATGGGGCGCACTTAATATAGAAAATATACCATTCATAAAATATAACCTCTATACAGAACAGCTATTGCTTATGATTGCAGACTTAGCTGCTCCAATCATAAGCAATGCAATCCGTTACAGTACTCTGGTGCATAAAGAAATCGATCCGGTGACTGGTTTCAACTCAATCAACGAATTTTATGAGGTGATAAAAGAAGAATTTACCAATGCCCAGCACAACAAGTTGAATCTTTCATTGCTGATAGTTGAAATGTCTAATAGTGATGCTATTGCTGAACAATTCACCATGCGGGATGCACTGCTTATGGTAAAACAAATAGCTCAGTTAGTACAACAAATGGCTAAAGGCAAAATATATATTTTTCAGTTTAAAGAAACATTTCAATTTGCAGCTATCCTCCCAAATATGGATTATGACGGGGCAGCAATGTTTAGTTTGTCATTAATTGAACTTAACAGCAAAACAACATATTACATAAAAGGTCAGATAGTTAATCCGGAGATAATTATTGGCTACAGCAGTTTACGTCCAAATCATCAATCAGAAGAAGATTTAGTATTACTGGCTGAAAATCTTCTATTGATGCAAAAAATTTAGGTGGTATTATGCTCAGCAATACACCACATGACGATTTTATTGAATCTCGAAAAGATATAGATAGGAAAGAAATTAGATTGCAATTATTTACCTATGATAACCCTTTTGATTTTTTCCGCCATGAAATCAGTGAAAATCCCTATATTGTTAAAACGCAGCACAAACTCAGGAAAGCTTTTTCAGAGGGTTTGCTGGGCATAGAACACTACCTCATGGCAGCTACATCATTAAGACCTTTAATAGATGAAGCGCAAGATCTTGATGAAATAACACGTTTGTTTTCACAACAAAAGCTGGCCATGCGTCCCAGCCCTCATTCAGAAACAATCTTACGTTCAATGATTAAAGATCCCAATCAGGAAATTGCATTGTATGCTGCTGAAGGATTGAATACCATTGAAAACTCCTTTTTAACAAAAATTGATAGAGTAAAGAAAAAATTGTTAAAAGCAAACAAACATATTTTTATTTATTATTACCTATTAGGTTGTTGCTACACTGCATTTGCACATATTTTAGAAAGCCAGCAACTTATAAAAATTTTTTATATCAATCAAGCCATTGATAATTTAATAATAGCATATCGATTAAAACCCATGAACAAAAGAATAAAGCTTGCTTTGGCTGAGGGTTATTTACTAAACGGAAATTATGAACAGTCACTATCGCTTTTTGCATTTCTTTATTCAATTGGATTCAAATCATCCTATGTGCTTTTAAAAATGGCAGAATGCCATTATTACCTTAAAAACTATGATAGCGTTAAGACTATATTATCAATTCTATCGCAGCATGATATCAGTGGAATAGAGTATGCAGAGGTATTGATTTACCAATGGATTTTATAGCAATTAACAATCCTGACCCCTTAAAAAAAACTATCTGTGTTATAGCTGAGGGTTCTTATCCCTATATCACAGGGGGAGTTTCTACATGGATTCAGGATATTATTTCAGGATTATCAAACTATAACTTTATTATCTTAGCAATTTCTGCAGAAGAAGATGAACCTAAATATAAATTTCCGCCTAATGTCATTGGACTTGTCAATAAACTATTAACAGCACCTGTTGAAAAGCCTAAAAAAAAGATTCACAAAACCTTCTTTACAACCATTGAATCATTTCATAATGACATAATGCAGAAAAAAGATTTTTCCAAATTTAAGGATATATTTGCTTTTATTAACAACAATCGCTACGAATCATCGTCATTACAGCGTCATATCACAAGCTTTAAGATTGTTACGCAGTATTATTCCATAAGAAATCCGTTATACCAATTTTCGGATTACTTCTGGGCATGGCGTGCATCTCATGAATATATGATGAAGATCATGACATGGGATTTTCCACAGGCAGATCTGTATCACCCCATTTCAACAGGGTATGCTGGATTTGCTGCTGTTTGTGCTAAAATAAAATACAAAAAACCTGTCATTTTAACTGAGCACGGTTTATATAATAAGGAGCGCGAGATTGACATTAAGCGAGCCACATGGGTAAAAGGTTACCAGCGTGACATGTGGATAAATATCTTCAATGATCTTAGTACAATCACCTATAATTATGCTGATCTTGTTGTTTCCCTTTTTGAGGCTAACCGTAACATTCAGATTAGTCAGGGTGCAAAACGCGAAAAAACAATGGTTATACCCAATGGGATTGAGATTGAACGGTATTTACATTTAAAACGTCATTCAAAAGAAGAATTCAGTATTGGAATTGTAGCACGGGTTGTACCCATTAAGGATATCAAAACATTTATTATAATGGCAAAGATAGTTGCCGAATCCATACCAGAAGTTAAATTTTATATCATAGGCCCTACTGATGAAGATGAGGAGTATTATAAGGATTGCATTAAACTGGTAGAAAATTTTCAGATTCAGGATAAAGTTATCTTTACTGGTAAAGCCGATGTTCGCGAATATTACCGTTTTTTAGACGTTGTCGTGCTTTCCAGTATTCGCGAGGCTCAACCACTGGTAATACTTGAAGCATATGCAGCAGGAATTCCAGTGGTTTCAACCCGTGTTGGTAATGTTCCTGAGATGCTTGATTATGATGAAAATCTGCTGGCTGATCCTAAAGATTCAGAAAAGCTTGCACAGGCTGTTATCTACCTGTATAATAATCCGCAGTACCTTAAAAAGCTTACCGAACAAAACAAAGTAAAAGTAACACAATTTTATAATAAAAATGATCTTATTGCAACCTATGATAATTTATATAAAAATCATATCGATAGTTATCACTAGAGAGGTTTTGTGGCAGGAATAGGATTTGAGTTATATAAAATTCTTCAGAAAGGAACACTTTCTTCAATAGTGCAGGCATTTTTTTTAGGCATTATCATTGTAGCTGGTCCATGGATACTATCGGTACTAACAATTTACATCATACAACGTTATGCTTACATGGCAATTGGAGATAATCCATCTTTGTTTACTGTTTCGATAGTATATGTTTATGCATTCTCCCTTTTTTTTACCGGTGGGTTACACTATGTATTTTCACGGTATATTGCCGACATGATATTCATAGAAAATTATGACGATATACCACCGGCACTTTTAACCGCAATTATTCTTGTTATGGTTGTATCAATCATTCCTGTTGTACTGTTTATATTGTGTAACGATTTTTCTTTTATAAACCATACTGGTGTCTATATAGTATCATTAACCAGCTTATTTATAATAATAAATATCCTGTGGTTGCTGCTGGTGTATATCTCTCTTTTAAAGGTATATTATAAAATATTCTTCAGCTATTTAACAGGAACTATCGCCAGTATTGTTGGTGTTTACTATTTTGGCAGGTTGTATGGAGTAGCAGGTGCTTTAGCCGGATATACCGTTGGGCAGGCAATCATTGTTGCTCTTTTGCTGGCAATTTCACAAACTTTTTATCCAGTCAAAAAAGTAACGATGAGTAAATCGTTTCTTAAATCATTTAAAGAACATAACCGTATTTTTTTAATGGGTTGTTTCTTCAATATGGCAATATGGTCGGATAAGATGCTTTACTGGTTTTTCAAAGGTAAAAATATTTCCAATACTCTGTATTATTATTGTATCACTTACGATATACCGGTATTTTTAGCATATTTAACCATGATACCGGGACTTGTATATTTTTTGATAGTTGCAGAAACTGATTTTCACAAATATTTCACGGATTTTATAAAAAATATATTAGACGACTCATGGCGCTACATCCAGATAAAAAAAAATAAAATGTTACTATCTTTGAAAAATGGTATAAAGGGATTGATATTCTTTCAGTCAATATTAACAATTGGTCTATTGCTAAAAATAGATACACTATTAAATATATCAGGATACTCACAAACGGTTAATATAAACATTTTTCGTATATTGCTTGTAGCTGTTTTTTTCCACATGCTGACTCTTAATCTTATGCTATATTTATTATATTTAGAATTGCAATCTAATGCTGCAACAGCGGCGTGTATCTATCTACTTTTAAATGTGGTAGGTACAATAGTTGCCATCTTTTATACTAACTGGCTGCCCGGTACAAGTTATCTGTTTGCCTCACTTGTTGCTTCCATCTATTGCGGTTACCATCTGTATAAAAAAGCTCCGATAATTGATTATATTATTTTCAGCAGAACATAACAGGCTATGACATATCTCAACCAATAAGAGAAGCACTCATTGTATATAGTTCATCAGCATAGATAACATCTATAAATTCATTGGTAAAATAATCATAATCATCCTGTTCAATATTCAAAGCCTTTATAGATGATGACTCAATGTCTTTATCACTCTGAGATAAATTTTCATGTGCGATAATTTTGGCAAAAATATTAGCAAGTCCAACTATCTGAACAGTTAATTTGTATTTTGAATCCACCTGAACTACATGATGTTGTGCAACACTATCAATGAGTTCTTGAGGAAAATTCCATTTTTCTAAAACTATCTTCCCTAAATCCTGATGATTTATATCAAATACCTTCTCCTCAATCTCTCTTATATCATTATACTGCATCTGATTTAAGTAGCTGATATACTGTTCGTATTTATCCTGAAAGTTTATCATCATTACCAGACGTCCAATGTCGTGGAGTAATCCTGCAACAAATACATCCTCTTTTTTATCATCATATTTTTTTCTGATTGCAATATATTTTGATATAAATGCAGTCAATACTGAATGACGCCATATCATGGATATTGATATTTTTGTAATGGTAGCAGACGTTGCTTCAAATTGTAATTTTCTGCTTTTGCTATAAATATTTGATGCAGATACCAATAAAACAAGGCTTTTTACCATCTTGAATCCCAATAACGCCAATGCCTGCTGTAAATTGGTAACCTCACGCTGACGGGCATATAACGCAGAATTGGCAACTTTTAATATCTTTGCGGTAAGTGCTGGATCCAGTAATATGATGCTTCCCAATTCTTTAAAGCTTATATCAACATTGTCTTCTTGCAACTGCAAAATTTTTACAGCTACATCCGGGAATATAGGAAGATCCTTCACTTCAATATTTTCTTTATCGTGCATTATTTTTTCCATATCACTATAAGCAAAAAATAACAATGAATTATGATTTTTTCAATTAATATATACTATCGGCACTCCATGTTTCATCATTGACTTATTTACTTCTTTATCATTTATTTGTGGGACTACCCTTTATACTTAAATTCCTGCAACCCCAAAATTTTATAAAGGATGTCATTACGCGCGTACTACAAAGACATATTATTTGTAATAGCTTCGCTTATTAATGTTTCATAAAAACTATTTCAATTTTGTCGATAGTTACTATTGAACAATTTATGCCGCTAAAAAAAATACAATCTATCTATTTAAAAATGGCTACAATTATAAAATTTTTCTTCTCAATGGAATAGATCATTTTTACGACAATTATAGTACAGTATTGTACAAGGGGGATTAATTATGATTCAAAACAGCTTTGATATGAAACAGTGGAAGATGGAACAGATAAAGTACTTTAAAAAGTACCAGAGCACATTTCCAAAAAACTCAAAAGAGTATAAAATACTTGCTGAAAGCATCAGGAAGTTAGAATCTACTCTGGGGTAATTTCGTAATACATATTATTACTATTTTTTTTAAAGATCTTTTGTTCTGCCGACAGTTCCTTACACGATAGTAGTACCGTATTGATTTCAGCACAGCTAAATTTTATAACCACCCCGCAGTTATGCGATATTTCCCGCGGGGTGGCAATAACCTGTATTGCACAACCTGATTGTAATAAAAGCTTCTCAGCTTTCATTGCATCATGTACTGACGGTAATAATAAATAACAATAGTCCATATTCTTCACTTTGAAATGATTTCCATTGCTTTGCAAAATACATCGACATCACTTTTGTTGGTAAATAAACCTACTGACACCCGTAACGTCCCATCAGGATAGGTACCCAGTGTTTCATGAGCCAGCGGTGCACAATGCAAACCGGTGCGTACAAAAACTGAAAATTCATCATTGAGCCTTTGTCCAATCGCGCTGCAGGGTATATGATTATGAGCAACTGATATAACACCAATCTGATTATGCAGCAATCCGCTCCAGAAAAGCTGCAAATCTTTAATGGATGACAACCCTTCGACTATGGTTTTTATATGCAATAGTTCAGTATGACGTATTTCATCCATACGGGGTTTTACATAGTCAATCCCTGCTTTAAGTCCAGCAATACCCGGAAGATTAAGCGTACCACTTTCAAATTTATCGGGTAAAAACTGCGGTTGGAATTGGCTTTCGGATTTACTGCCGGTACCACCCATGATAAACGGCTGCAAGTGTTTTTCCGTATTTATTACAAGTCCACCAATTCCCTGAGGTCCATATAATGCCTTGTGTCCGGTAAACGCTACAAAATCACATTTGATTGCCTGTACATCGATAGGTATAAGCCCGGCACTCTGTGAAGCATCAATAAGCACTGCAACATCAGGATGGATTTTTTTTATTCTGCCTGCAATAGATGCTATATCCTGTACGACACCGTTGACATTGGATGCATGGTTAATAACACACAACCTGGTAGCTGGTTGTATGAAAGCATCAATGTCATCATCAACGAAACCATTGCTATTGGCATTTGCCATAGAAAGTGTGATGATACCCTGTGATTCCCAATGTCTGAGAGGACGCATCACTGCATTGTGTTCCATTGATGAGACGACGACATGATCGCCTTTCTGTAAAAGCGCATGAAAAACCAGATTTATTGCCATTGTGGCATTGGCAGTAAAGATGACATACCGTGAATCTTTTGCATTAAACAATTCAGCTATGGTTTCACGCACTTCAAACACTTTCCGCGCTGCTTCAATGGAAAGTGAATGTCCTGAACGGCCTGGATTGGCACAGTAGTTTGTTAAGCAATTGGTTACAGCCGTTATTACCGTATCCGGTTTGGGAAAACTTGTTGCTGCATTATCAAGATATACCATAGCCACAAGTATAGCAGTGCTGCAACAACCTGCAAATTAAAATTTAATGAACTATTCGCATCCTCACATCTAAAACCTGACAGCCTTTATCAAACACTCGTACCGGATTAAGATCCAGCTCTTTAATATGGGGTGCACTGGCTAAAATATGTGATATCTTCCATATAATGTCAACATAGGCATCAACATCCAATGCATCTTTACCACGTGCACCTTTGAGCAGTGGATACGATTTTAATGAAGTAAGCTTTTGCTTAATTTCATCCTTTGTAGCTGGACATAAACAATAGGCTATATCCTTGAATACCTCAACATATATGCCACCCAACCCAAATATAATAACCTGTCCAAATGAAAGATCGTATTTGCTCCCCACAAACATATCCACTCCATCAGGTGCCATTGTTGAAATGCGTATACCCTCAATGTGCGCATCAGGTTTGTGCGATAGTACATTGGATTGTATTGTTGCATATGCCTGCTTTACAGCGTCATCTCCATTAACATTAACTATCACCCCGCCAACATCTGACTTGTGTAAAATATCACGGGAAATGACCTTGCATACAACAGGGTAGCCAAGTTGTTTTGCTATTGTTACCGCTTCTTTTTCCGACTTTGCTATCCCTGACTGTGGCACGGGAATAGCAATTGACTCAAGCAGTTCCATGGCATCTTCACCAATATCGCCATTGTTATTTTTTATCCATTGTAACGCTGTATCAAGACTCAGTGTACATGGTTCTTGCTGTTGATGGTTTAACCGTCGCATCCAGTATTTCATCTGGAATGCCATGGCACGCACCATCTCCTCAGCACTGTTAAATATTGGAAAATTCACCGAACGTTTTATCTGTGCCATTAATTCTGCCATTCCTAACAGGCAAATTGCAAGCGGTTTTCCCGAAGAAACAATTGCACCCCATGCTTCTTTGGAAAGGTCTGATAAAAACATCTGCGAAAAGACATTTTTTCTGTCGGGCATCTGTGGACGCTGGCTTAGATACATAGCACCATCAACATTACCATTGTGCATAACCGAATACACAACATGGGTGGTAAAGGCAGGGTCATAGATGTCGCCCATATCTAAAGGATTGGAAAATTGTATAACGCCAGCATTTGAAAATTCTTGCAAACCCTGATAAAAATTCTTCCCTGGATCAGCAAATTCAAATCCGGCATTCTCGCATAGATCAGCGGTAATAACACTAAAACCACCTGCAGGGCTCATGACCATAATCCGCTTTCCATGCATTGGAGGAAGTTTAAATGCTTTAGCTACAGCAAAAAAATCATGGTAATTATGAATCCGTATAATACCAGCCTTTTCAAATGCCATGTTGATTATTTCTTCATCATTACTCATTGCAGCAGTATGACTCATTGCCGCCTTCTTCCCTATCTGCGTTGTGTTTGCCTTATATACAACTATTGGTTTATCAATCTTTTCTGCAACTTTAATTAAATCAGCACCTCTGGTGATACTTTCCAGGTACATGCATATAATGGACGTTGCAGGATCATTGCCAAAATACTCTAAAAAATCAACTTCATCTAAGTTTAACTTATTACCTATGCTTGCAACCTTACCGACACCAATATTTTCATCTATGATAACGTTCCACATTGTTAGTATTACACCGCCACTCTGCGATATAATGGACATTCCACCAAATGCAGGTCTTAGTATTGGTACAAAGGGCAGACATAATCCATTTTCAACATTAGCTACTGTTAAACCATTTGGACCGACAAATTTAATCCCATATTTTTGTGCATTGGCGACAGTTTGCTGTGCAAGCATATTGCCTTCTTCGCTGTATTCAGAAAATCCACCGCTGGGGATTGCCATCCACTGTACACCTTTTTGACCACATTCTTCAACAATACCTGGAACAAATTTAGCCGGAACCAGTGCATACACCAGATCAGGAATTTCAGGCAAGGCTCCTATGGATTTATACATTCTGATACCATCAACCTGCTCATCATCACTTTTTGGATTAACTCCAAAAATTCTTCCACTATAACCCCATCGCAAGGTATTTTCAAGGGTAAGCCGTGGAATATTGTTTGGACGCGAAGATAAACCTACAATAGCAACGGAATCAGGGTAAAACAGTTTATGCATCATCGTATCACTCCATTTTGTATATTTTTTCTATTTATGCCATGTATAACAATATGTTATTGTATGGCAATTATTTTTATTTTTTTATATGGTTATATTCAGTATATGCCAGAACGTAATTTTTAAAAGATAGCCGTTGATATCGCATTGTATTGGTTTAAAATACTACTGACATATTGAATTTATGAGTATTATTCCAGTACAGTGATCTTTACAACATCTTTCTGGTTGCCAGCTTGTGCGCTAATAACATGATGCCCTGCTGTTAACTGCCACACACGTTCACTGCCTTCTCCTATATACAGGTTATCAACATACCATTTAATATTGTTGCTATTAGCGGTTGCCTTCAACGGTATAGCCTGTAAATTTTTTCGGACTGTTTTTTCTATTTTAAATACCACACCATCCCCGGGAAAAATAATGTGCAAAAAAGCGTCATGAGCAACATTATAATTTTTATTCTTAGCCCATTCCTTAAACTGTGATGGTACAATTGTTGATTTTTTTTGGTGCCAGGTGCATTTACTGCAAGGCTGGTTATTGCCGGAATACAGCTCATAGTCGCTATCAGGGCAATAGGTATCGGCAATCATTCCGGACAGTGTACATATTTTTACTTTTTTTATATTTTTAGGCATGGTAAACCTTGCAAATGGATACCCTGCATTCCATAGATACAGCAGCACATCCTTTAAAACAATGCCAGCTCCCGATACCGCCGGAAGATCACACAGTGACTCATTGTATAAATTGCCAACCCACACCGCAAAGGTATACTGCGTGTTGTAGCCTGCAATAAAATTATCTTTGAAATCTTTTGATGTGCCAGTCTTCACTGCAAAGGGGAAGGGAAAATTAATGGATGAGCACAATCCAAAGGCATCAACTTTATATTTATATTCGGATAATATATGCGACATCAAATAGCATGTTTGTTGCTTTAAAACCCTTGCGCTACCGGCAGGCTGCACTGTATATCCCTTACCATGCGCATCCCTTATTTTTTTTATGGCGATAGTTTTTGAAAATAATCCCTGCCGTGGAAAAACCGTATAGGCATTTGCAAGTTCCAGCAGGCTGACATCAGCATTGCCCAGAACCAAACCCAGTCCATAGTACGATGGCGACCGTGTTACTGAATCAAAACCTATCTTTTTTAAAAGATTATAATAAGAAACAAGCCCTACCTTACTTACCACATATACAGCAGGTATGTTATATGAGCAACCCAGCGCCTTTGCAAATCGTACCGGGCCGTGATAGGAATCACTAAAATTTTTGGGGATATAGTTTCCAACCTTAGAGGGAAATTGCGTATACACATCCGGCACAATACTTGATGTATGGAAGATGCCTGTTTCAAGAGCCAGAGCATATGCAAAGGGCTTCATGGTGGATGCAGCCTGACGCTTTATAAGAGTAGCATCCACCTGCCCTTTATTATAGTCAAAAAAATCAACACTGCCAATCATGGCAACAATCTCCATGGTTGTATTGTCAATCATCACCAGAGCAGCATGTAGCGCATTTTTATCCTTTAGCATTGTCATTGAATTTTGCATTACTGTTAGTACATTGCTATATATGCTTGAATCCAGCGTGGTATAGATATGCGTGATATCCTTATTCGGAAATAAGCTGCGAGCCTGTGATAATGCATACAGGCAGAATAATGGAGCAATAACCTTCTTTTCATTATACTGCAATGCAATCCTGCTATTAGTATAAACCTCCAGTTCAAAGGGAGAAATTTTTATATAGCCCAGCTGACAGGCATTGCGCAAAAGCTTCTTTGCACTTTGAACCACCTTTTCAGGATTTTGATATGGATTATATCGTTCCGGTGCTTTTACTATCGCAATTAAAAATCCAACCTCCAGCAGATTGCATTCCTTTATATGTTTACCAAAATATATCTGGGCTGCCTTTTCAAAGCCATAGATGTTATTCCCTAAATACACCTCATTGATGTACCCCTGCAGAATATCTTCCTTGCTAAAATGAAGCTCCATACGTACCGCCTCAATCAACTCCAGCATTTTTGTTAATACCGTATTGCGCAGTATCTCTTTTTTTGATTTTACAACCTGCTGGGTGATGGTGGAGCCTCCGGAAACAATGCGCATAGCTTTACAATTTTGATACAGTGCTCGTGCTATGCTCTTTAACGATATACCCCAATGGTGGTAAAAACTCCTGTCCTCGGAAAATAAAAGTAATGAAATAAAATCCTCGGGAAGTTGTTGTATACTGATAGCCTGGCACAAACCACTTTTGCCTTTTGCTACCTCCATAAGGACTGTCCCATTCCTGTCATAGATAACAACAGGAACTTTATTGGACGACGCAAGGTAACCTTTTTTATAGGGAAACACTATATAGATAACTATCGCCAAAATAATAATGCCGCTACTTATCTTTATTATTTTTTTTATGCGGTGCCTGCATGCCGGAGTCAGCAACGGCTTCATAGCTATCATTGCACCTGAACAGCGTTGGTATAATACATAATGCCAAACACCTCGGGATTGTACATCTCCTCCACCTTGCATGCCGGCAGCTTAAATATCCCCGAATTGGTTGCCCTCACCTTATATACAACAGTGTGATTGCCAGTATGCATAAAGTCAGCATAGTATACAACCCTGTCGTTATACTGTTCATAGTGATTGAATGTGCCCCAATCTGCATAGTAACCATTTCCTTTTTCCATTGTCATTTTTTCTTCAGTGGCAAAGGTAATATTCACCGGCTCAAATCCTGCAGGCAACTGATCATCTAGAACAGTAATCCCCCGTTCTTTTGGCGTGTACACCTCTATTTCAACCAGATACTCTGCACCTTTTTTAAATGCTGTTACCTCATTGTCGGTTTTCACATCCTTAAAACGCTTCGTTATTAAAAAGCCCATATTCTTTGATGTCATTTTGTCGTACACAGGAATATAGTTATATCGAAAAGTATAGTATAGAATACCTCCCCCCTTCTTTGAAAGCTGCAAACTCCGTGAGCCAATATCCTGAGGGGTAATTGCATACAATCCTGAATAGGTTGTACTGGTGTCGGTAATCAATGCATTGAGCAATTCTCTGGCATTAAATAATACCTTTACCGCAAAATCAGGTTTTTCCTTTTCATATTTTTTGAAATAAGTGTTGAGTGCCCACCAAACAACAGCATTTTCATGCGTATTGAGCCATGCATATCCTTTTCGTTGTTTCAGCAGATAATTGACCACCTTATAATCATTATCAAATGGCACCCCTGTTTCCAGCAACGACTGCAAAATGAGCGAAGTGGCAATAACATCATCATAATAAAAATAACCCCAATCGCTTACGTCTTTAAAATAAACATAGCCTGATTCAGTACGCATCGCCGAAAAGAATTTTTGCGCTATCATTTTGGTCATTGACTGTTTAAAATTGGAATCAGGATACAACGCTACAGCTTTTAACAGATATGCATAGCCTGCTATCATATCCGTGTATTTGCTGTTCATCACGCTGTAAACAAGTTTAAGCTGATTTTCGCTGGTAACGCCATTGAGTGCGGCAACATAATGGGCAAAGCTCAATGTTAAATACTTATAGTAGTTTGAAAAAAAGCTTTCCTCATTGCTGAAAATAGCCCCCTTTGCTGCGAAGCGTTTAACGGTTGCTAACGCTTTGTCAAAGGTTACTGCATCTACGGTGTACCCATGTTTTTTTGCCATTGTCATAATAAAGGTAGCATATACTGTTAGATAGCTACTGGTATATGAGCTGTCCTGCCAGTATGAAAAACCATCATTTTTAAAATAGCCTGGAAATTCTTTTAATATCGTTGCGACAGTATTTTTTAAATCCTCTTTTGACTTTATCTTCAGTAAATTTCTTTGAATAATAATATCCTCACCTAAAATAAGCGGCAATATCCTGGAAGCCTTCTGCTCCAGACAGCCATAGGGATATTCTACAAGATAATCAAGGCTTCCTTTTAACTCGGAAAATGCAGATGGCGAAACAAAAACATTGATTGCTGAAACATACGGAATGATATTGTGCGAAATATCGATAGTATGTTTAGCACTCTCCTCCCGTTTGGTAATCCTTCCATACTGTGCAACCGTTTCATAGATGTTGGGAGACTTTATTGTGATACTGTCTTTTATCCCATCGGTATATTTTCCAGCCTTTGCCTTAATGACAAAAGTTGATGTATTGACATTATCAACAACAATAGGGAAGGTAAGCTCAGTAGACTTACCATTGTTAAGATCAATCTCTTTGATGCTGCTCAATTTTCCATCCTTGCATTTCATACCTCCAGAAAGCTCCATGCTTACTGTTATTTTTTGTTTTGTACCTGAATAGTTAAATACAAGGGCACCAGCATCAAACGCATCACCAACACGGGCAAAACGCGGAAATGTTGGCAGTACCATTAACGGGGTTTTAACCTCAAATGTTGTTTCCCCATAGCCAAACCGTGAATCGTTTGTATGCACAACCACCATTGATTTAAAGCTTGTAAGGTTATCAGGCAGCTTAAATTTTATCCGTGCTACTCCCTTTTCTACCTTAACTGTTGCATTGTAATAAGCGCTAAACCGTATATCTGCTCGCGGTACAATCATCCCCATTGAGGCAATGCCGCCATCACCACCAATGAGCTCGCCTTTTTCTTTTATATATCGTTGCCCCAGAATAATCTGTCTCACATCAAATGTTGTAACAGCAAGGCTGCGTGGAGCATAAAAAAAGTTAAGTGGATTGGGTAGTGTGTAATTAACAAGGTTAAGAACACCGCGGTCGGCTACTGAAATGGTTGCTTCTCCATTAATTGGCTGTCCCTTAAAATTAGTTACGTTTATCTCTATGGTTGTCTCTTCGCCAGGTTTGTATTGCTTTTTATCTGATTTTACCTTAACCTGTAATTTTTTTTCGCGGGGAACAACCTTTATACTGGCATATCCTATGTAGCATTTTGGTTTTGCTAAATCATCTCCATTTTTTACGTTATTAAAACCTGTCCTCGGTGTATATACCATAACGCTGACATATATATTGGGTATATGTTCCTCGGTTATTTTTATTGGTATCATGACAATGCTGGTAGTGGCAGGAACTTCAAAATAGTCAAAAAATTTCTCACGCTCAACCGTTACCATGGCAGACGCCTTTTCAAAGGGATTTTTAACAAGCAGCATTGCAGTATCACCAACATTGTAACTGCTTTTATCGGTTTCAACATCAACCGATTCATCATCATTGACGCGCCATCCAGCCTCACCCTTCCCTATGATGTAAAAACTCTCCACTGCAAATTTTCGTTTGCCGGAACTATCATACACTTCGGCTGTGTAATAGCCAGGATTATTTATTGCTACTGTTACCTCCTTTTTGCCGATGACATAATTCTGTGCATATACATCTGTCGCTATATTTTTATATTCCCACTGCAATCTGCCATTGACACCGGCAATCTGAAATGATTTCCACTCATGCTTTTTCACCACAAGCTTGACAGTATTGCCTTCAACCACTTTATCACTGCTGTTTAAGGCTATCAGCTGTACTGTTACAGGGGTGTCGTTATAATTAAAATAGCGTGGCACCCGTATACCAACATGAACCGGCTCAAACACCTGTAATCCCGCCTTTGCTCCAAACACCGGTGAATCATCAGAAAGGTAGGTCTTTGCAGTTATAACAATATCAGCATTGGGAACATTTACCATTGCCTTAAGGGGAACAAATACCTTCGCAATCCCTTTTTCATTTACCTTTGCCTTGCCCGTAGCGATAGTAGTTGCTGCCGGGTTGTACTCATCATATTCATCGTAGTAGTACAACTGTGTAGAAAACGAATAATCTGTATATGTTTCACTTCTGTATACAACCGGTGTTAACGAAACCGTATATTCAACATCATTGTTAACCGGCGCGCCAAACAGGTACCATCCAAACACATCCATTGCAAGCAGCTCACCCCAATGATATTGTAATTTTCCGGGAATAATCTTCATCTCGGCTTTTGCAGGCTTAAACTCCTCAACCTGAAAAGTAATGCTATTGTCAAACGTATAATCTTTATTTTTGGTCGTAACATCAATGCGATAGTATCCTGTAGGATAGTTACCCTTTATTGGTATTTCCCACTGTACCCCACCTGTTTGCGATAGTGGCTTTGTGTATGATTCAATCTCCTCGTCACGAGAATTATACACTGTGACAACAATATCTTTTACAGGAGATAACGGTGGATATAAACTCCACCGGTCATTGTTTCTGTATCTGAAAATCCCTTTAACATGAACTATCTCACCTGGTTTATAAAGATAGCGGTCGGTAAAAAGGTGCATCTGAGGTTTATCTATAGAGTAACTTGAGCCATAATATTTTTCAGGAAGCCGTATCGTAGAATTGCTATAGTCTTCGTCGTAATATGAACTATTGCCCATGCTATAGTAAAAAACGCTCTGCCCATGCTTTATTGCATACAAAGTGCACCCTGTGTTTTTTATTATTACCACACCTTTTTTGTCAGTTTTACCAACGGGGCTGTCGCCTGTGCAATACACAGAGGCATTTTGTAAAGGCGTGTTATGAAGCAAACTGCGTACATGGACAAAAACATTATGTTTAGTTTTTTTTACCGTAACCCCAATATCCGAAAACTGCATAACGCCATGAAATGTGTTAGACGCACTGTTATAGGGATTTTCCATAGAAGGGGTAATCTCATACACAAAAAATCCATGGTTAGCGGCATGGAGTTTTGAAAAATCAAACTTAACGGTTTTATAAACATCCCATGACCAGTTGACAGTATAATGTTTAACGGTAGCGTATTCCTTAAAATATTCTTTAGGATTTTCCAGATACTTTCTGATGTCCTTTTCATCAGCAAGGGAACAATATTTACAGGTAAACGATGAAACATTGACCATATGCATTGGAATAATTTTTTCCATGTAGCTTTCCACCAGCATATAGCTTTCAGGGCATGAAAAGTGCGAAAATGCATGCTCAAAGGTAATCTCCTCAACAATAGATTCATCCAGGGTTTGTCCATAAATATCCTGAATATTTTTGGCGATAGTTACTGTATATCGTTCCTTGCCAATAAAATTACCACTAATCGATACTGTATCACCATACACGCTGACCTGCACACCGCCGGGATTGGGACTTACTGTCACATACTCACCAACTAAATGACCTTCCGGAATTGCAATCTCATTATTAAAAGTAAACTCTACAGGATAATCAGGATAAAGCGACCCACTCCGTCCATAGGTAGACTCAACCTTCATCAGTTCCAATGGATAAAAGGTGTTATAGGTAAATGAAAAATGCGAGTCCATGCCAAGCACACCGCCAACCGGCACCATGCTCTTATCTATTGCGAGAGTATACTTTTGAGCTTTCTTTTCATTTGCAGGATACACAATAACTGTTTTTTTTGTTGTATCATCCGTATCATAGTCTACTGCTACATTTATTTTGGGATCTATAGATAATTTTTGTTTTAGCACCTCTAATGAAACAGGAAAATTAAATTGCAGTACAATAGGGGTATTTATCATCTGGCTGGTACGACGGTACTCTACAACCTTCAACAATGGTGTTCTGAAATAGTAGTCACTCTCTTGCTCTATCTCTTTATTGTTGCAGGTTATGGTTATAGCTTTTTTATCATAACCTTTTACTGTAATAGTAAAATGATATTCATTGGCAGGTTGTGGATTGTATAGCTCAACAGTACAACTGCGTGTATCAAGTGGCTTTATGGTATATTCTATATCAGGTTTAAACGTTATATGGAGCTTGTCATTGGCATCTTTCATCATTGACTCAACATCACTGAGCACAAAAATATCCGTTGAAAAGCTCAATGCCATTTCAGTATATGGTTTCTCAACATCATAATCAATAACAAGCTCTATTTCATTATTCTCAATGACCAGGGCTGCAGCAAAAACAATGCTGATCATGGATATACCAATTACTGCTGGAATAAGCATTTTCAATGTTTTTTTCATAACAACTTTCTCCTTCTTCATTTGTAGAATAGTATTCCATTGAATAAAGTATATTATCGTAATCTCGTGCCGTTTCCCATGAAAGTAAGCAAAAAGCTATTGTATCAAAAAAAAGGGGAACCGCTGCTTGCATGCTTCAAGGCAAAAAACGCTTCTGAAAATAGCATTATTAACCTCACCCATGGTTACTTTCCTTCACAAGGCAAGGGGAATATTGTTTCCCGAAAATAGAAATAAGCACCCCTGTCATTCCAGGCTTAACCCGTAATCCCGATATGTAACGTTATATTATGGAATATATCAGGATGACACTGCGCGCCCTCTCATGCTGGATATCATGGACTGCCGCCATGACAGGCTCGTTTCAACATCTTTTATTCAAGAGGGATCCCGAATCAGCATCCAGGATGAATACCGACAACTATTTTCATCCTCTATGGCTTGTTATACATCGTCCACAGGTAACTTCTTCTATTAAATCATCATCATTTGTATTGTTGAATGGATAATTGTACCATATTTACATCTGTAGTGTAAAGAAAATAATGTATCATTGGGGATTAATTCAATAATTGAATAACAAAAATATATATTACAACATTATTATATTATTGTATATGTATAATTTATTATTAATATAATTTTTAATAATAATAAATATTTTTATTGACAATATAATATTGTATTATTATAATATTTTGAATTAAAATTTTTAAAAAATGGAGGCGTATTTATGAATTACTGGCAGGAATATAATGCAAAATTGACTACTCCTGATAACGCAGTAAAAGTTGTGGATTGCGGTGATGTTGTCGATTATGGTTTTTTTAACGGGAAACCTGTAATTTTAGATCAGGCACTGGCAAAAAGAGCACCTGAGCTAAAAGATGTGGTTATATATACAGCGGTAACCCTACCGCCGGTTCCCGAGGTTATTAAATATCCTCAAAGTTTTACCTATATTGACTGGCAGTGGAGCAAACTAACACGACTATTGCATACGCAGGTAGAGGCTGCCTATTACTGTCCTATTCTTTACCACAGAGCACCATTCTACTATCGTTATCTCCTTAATCAGGATCTACATGAAAATATTACCCCCGGCTATCGTTCATATTACTATACTATCCCCGAAAAAAGCAAAAATGTAAAATGGATTGCCATGCTGCAGGTTGGGCCAATGGATGATCAGGGATTTTTTAATATTGGTCCTCAAAACTCCGAGACATCAGCAAAAATTGACGCGGCTGATTATGTCCTTGTTGAGGTAAATAAAAATATGCCGCGGTGTCTGGGTGGTTCAGAGGAAGCTATCCATATATCCCGTATTGACTTTATTGTTGAAGCACCTCCAGAACAGATGATATTTGGAGCACCTGAGGTACCTCCAACCGAAATAGATAAAAAGATAGCAGAACATGTCATGCAATTTTTATATGACGGGTGCTGTATACAGTTAGGTATTGGTGGTATGCCAAATATGGTAGGTAAACTTATTGCTCAATCGGATCTTAAAAATCTGGGCGGTCATACAGAGATGTTTGTTGATGCTTATGTTGATATGATTGAATCAGGCAGGATGAACGGAGCCAAAAAAAATATTGACCGATTTAAATGTGTATATACATTTGCAATCGGTTCACAACACATGTATGATTTTATGCATGATAATCCAGCATTAGCTTCATATCCTGTTGATTATACCAATGATCCACGAATTATTGCACAAAACGATGATACAGTAAGCATATGTAATGCCATACAGGTTGATCTGTTCTCTCAGGTTAATGCTGAAACTCTTGGTTCCGGGCAGGTTTCAGGTAATGGCGGCATGTGGGACTTTGTATTGGGTGCTCAATGGTCAAAACGAGGGAAAAGTTTTATATGCTTATCATCAACCCACACCAACTCAAAGGGCGAGTTGCAATCTCGTATAGTGCCTCAACTACCGTTAGCATCAACAGTTACTATCCCCCGCCAGATGGTAGATTATATAGTAACCGAATATGGCGCAGTTAAATTAGTAGCATGTCCAACATGGATGAGAGCTGAAAAGCTTATAAGCATTGCACATCCTCAATTTCAGGATGATTTAATAAAGCAGGCCGAAAAAATGAAAATATGGACACGAACAAATAAACAAATACCAGTGTAAACTATTTCTTTTCATCAATACAGGGGCATACGTTTTACCCCTGTATTGATGAAATGTCTACTGGAAAAATATAGAGACTTACTATCGATTTAAATATCTTTTAATGGCTCCATTGTTTTATGCAAAGTATGGTAATTGATTAATTTTAGTCATCAATCACCACCCAATTATAGCCGTCAAACTTCACTGCCAGCTCGTGGGGGTGTCCTGATCGAATAAACTGAAATTTCACCACTGGCTTATTCTTCATCATAAATGCTTTTGCCTCATTTTCAGTTAAAAGTTCAAAAGCCCACCATACAGCAGTCTCAGCAATCCATTCATTAATACATCCCTTCCATTTATAAAGATCACGCTCTGGACGTATGCCTGTTTCAGTTGGCAATATTATCACTCTGATCCATTTACTATTGCGCACATGGTTATACAAAATCTCCAGCCCATCTAAATCAGTAGTCCATTGCTCAATAAGCTGTCCTTCATGGCTTAAACCATAGAAAGTATTGTCACTACCCCACTCTTCAATCATAGCATTGACGTAATCGTTCATACGTTTGGTCATATCCCAGTCCTTTTTAACGTCAATTGTTTTTAATGCTGGTAATGTAATTATGTAATAATACAATCGACCATGTAAAGCCATTGTAAAGGAATTAACTGATATTACATAAAACAGTAAAATATTTATTTACGTGCCAAACGTTCAATCTGATAAGTTTTATAATATCTAATATGTGGATAGTGTGTAACCAAATAATCTTCAACATCAGGTTCAAAACTATAGCCAACAATAAAACCAGAAATATCCTGTTTAAAATGTGATTGTAAACGATGAAGCATTTTGTTAAAATCATCTATATCACTTTCCCCCGTTTGAGATTTACATTCACCAACAACAATCATGGCGACGTCGTTTTTTAAACCTTTTACAAAGATGTTAACCTCATCTTTATTTTTTTGATCGTACTTAATAAATTTTCTTTCCACCTCTTGTGGTACAAACCCATACTCTTTTTCAATGAAAGATTCCATAAACGGAATAACCTTATCCTCAATGCCATAGCCAACAGCATGTGACAATCCACCTAATTGCTTTTTTACCATATTCATATCATACAGCAATTGCTGAACAACTACTTCTGTCTTTTTCTGTGCCTCCGCTAACTCCTCCATCTTCACTGTTAACGCATCAATACGCTGCTCCGTTCGCTTCTGTGCCTCCGCCAACTCCTCCATCTTCACTGTTAACGCATCAACACGCTGCTCTGTTCGCTTCTGTGCCTCCACCAACTCCTCCATCTTCACTGTTAACGCATCAACACGCTGTTCTGTTCGCTTCTGTGCCTCAGCAAGTTCTTTCATAGTAATCTCAATTGCTTTTTGAGATTTTACTAATAGTGTAATTTTTTGTTCCGTTTTTTCCTGAGCATCAGCTAAACGAGCAACAATATTTTTCAAATCATTAAAATCTTCCTTTTTTACCGATTCCTTAACATTTTTATCAATCTCTTCAAGAAGTTCCATAATTACCCGCTTCACTTTTGGTTCAAGCTCGTCCAGATGTTTATAAATCTTTACACTATACGGCATCCTGATACCTCTTTTTGTTGAATGTTTTTATATATACTATACATGATGTTATTACTCAGCAACTATCTATTACAATTCGAAAATAGTAAGATTATGTATTTTCATCAATAATTTTATTAATTTTAATTAAAAAAGGTATCATTAATTTTATAATTTTAATGATACCTTTTTATTGACAATATATATCTATTATTCAATGCCTCATGTATATCTGCCAACAATCGCCACACTGATAACATTCATCATTGGGAATCCACCTAAATTTTGCGTTAATCCAATATCAGGATTTTTAAGCTGTCGCTTATCAGCCCTGTCATGTAATTGCAGATATATCTCGTATACCATCCTTAAGCCCGATGCACCAATAGGATGCCCAAAGCATTTAAGCCCGCCATCAATCTGGCAGGGGATTTTACCGGTACTATCAAAAAATCCATTCATCACATCATCAATAGCTTTCCCTCGTTCAGATATATGCAAATCCTCCATAGTTACAAGCTCAGTGATGGAAAAACAGTCATGAACTTCTAAAAGGCTCAACTCCTTACGAGGATTTTTTATGCCCGCTTCAGCATAAGCACGAATTGCAGCCTTTTCAGTATTGACAACATGTGCGCCGTCCCAATTGGAAAATGCCATCTCTTCGCCATTGGATACTGAAATTTGCAAGGCTTTTACTGTCATAAAATCCTTCTTCTTCATTGCCTTTGCAACATCAACACTGCATACTATCGCACAGGCAGCTCCATCGCTAACCCCGCAACAGTCAAATAGTCCCAGAGGATAGGCAATCATTGGCGATTGCAGTACCTGCTCTTCCGTTACTGGACGCTGCAGATGAGCCTTTGGATTCAGAGCTCCGTTAGCATGACTTTTAACCGAGATGTGAGCCATTGCCCTTTTAACATCCTCCATCTTTAAACCATACTTTGCTGCATATCCGCCTGCCAGCATAGCAAAGCAACCTGGTGCAGTCACATTAGGGAACCATAGTCCATTAAGAATCCCCAGAGCCTGGCTAAATTCGGGCAAGCCGCCATAGCCAATATCTTTGAGCTTTTCACAGCCAATTGCCAGCACAATATCATACGCACCCGAGGCAACAGCATATACAGCACCACGGAATGCTTCGGTACCGCTTGCACAAAAATTTTCAACCCGTGTAACAGCAATGTTGGGCAACCGCAGCGCAATTGAGGCAGCTAATGCACTTTTACCAACATTGATCTCATCAAAACAGGTTGCAACCCATGCTGCCTGTATCTCTCCGGGTTCAATACCTGCATCAGCAATTGCTTCATTGTATGCTTCAACCATAAGAGCATTTGCATCAGCATCCCAGCGCTCGCCAAATTTTGTGCACCCCATTCCAATTATTGCAACCTTATCTTTTATTCCAGTAGCCATACATTCCTCCTTACTCCATTATTGGTACCGCTTTCCAGAAATATCCGGTAAAGCCTCGCATGCTGTCCTGTCTATGGATACGAAACGACATAGCTACTTTTGTACCCACACTGAGTTTTTCGAGCTCACAGTCTGTAAAATCAAGAAGCGTTCGGCCACCACCATCAAACTCAACAAGCCCATACATTGCCGGTGGTTCAACTGATGCTGCAAGCATATCGCCAGTATACATAAGCACTGTGCCCATTTTATCCGAAAATACATAATCATCCATAGCATCTGATTTGTTACATGCAGGATTAACACAAATAGGATAAGGAGGAAACTGCGGTGTACCACATGCTTTACATTTATATCCCACAAAACCATTCAGCATCTTTCGGTGACGCCATAATGCAGTAAGGGATGTATTGGGAACAGCTTCAGCTCGTATACTTGTATCCGCGTCAATTAATTCCCTGAACTTTAAATATTTTGGATACGGAATATCTTTCTTATTTGCAATGCTCCGGGTAATCCCTTTTGGACGCTTAAAACTTTCAATTGCATCAGTTACCTTAAAGGCGACTATCTCACAACCCTGTCCAAAACCAACAACAAGTATTTTATCGCCAGGTTTTGCACTATCAAGCGCGTGGCAAAGCATCACCAGCGGATGCGCCACACCTGTATCACCAACCCCATCGTGCAGGTTAGTATAAACATGTGCCGATTTAATTTTTTTTGCAATACCTGCATGCTCTCGCGCAAATGGACAGGGATAAATAACACTGGTAAACTCATTTATATCTGTGTGATAGTGATCGCAAAATAGCTTTATTGCGGTAGGGATGATACGCCCAAATCCCTCATCGCGTATAAAGCGCTCCTCCCATTGATAATCAAAGCGTTTATCGGCACCGCGATAATGATCAACAAAATCTTCATGATACGAATATGAACCAATACATTCTGCTATAACATTTTCACGTCCCACTACCAGTGCTGCCGCACCATCACCATACATAAGCTCCAATGTTGATGCTGCTCTGGTAAACCGTCTTTCACCAGCAGTAACCATAACCTTGTTAGCCGAATCAGATTCTACAGCATCCAGTGCAGCAACAACTGCCGAAACGCCAGCTTTTAATGAACCAGCCATATCAACAGTTCGCACATTGTTCCTACAATTGAGTGCTTCTGCAATAACTGCGGCATTCTGTCTGTCATCAAATGGAAACGATGTTGAAGCTGCATAAACAGCATCAATGCTTTTTTGTTCAACATTTTGCAGCGCATCAACTGCTGCTGCAACAGCCATAGTAATTGCATCTTCATCCCAGTTTGCAACTGACCGTTCACCAGTCATCAGTGAGTATAGCAAAGAATTATACCATGCCATCTGCTGTACAACCTGCATCCTGGATAATCTTCTTAAAGGGATGTATCCCCCATACGAAACAATCCCAATCATTGAAAAAACCCCCCATTAAAATATTTTTTGTACATTCCCTGACCTCTTGCACAGCTTTTATTATGGTAGATTTATAGTTTCAGGGTTTGCAACCATTTGAGCAAAATTTTTTCACTTACTTAAGTAATGGTGCCATGTATGCAAAGGTATCGCCGATGTTATTCAATGGTTTTGCATCACTTAAATCGGTTATCTTGCTCCACTGCGCCATGATATCCTCTGCTTTTATTTCATCTTTACCCTGTATAATAGTCCCACTGGCACACACAATTGCAGCACGGCTATACCAACCGCCACCACAGTTAATAAGCATCCCTGTATCCTTACATTCATCCGAACACAGATACATCACCAGCGGTGTTACAAATTCTGGTTTTAATTTTTCAAAAATCTCTTTAGGCAAGACATCTTCTGTCATGCGGGACGCTGCCACCGGAACTATCGTGTTAACCAATATATTGTACTTTGCACCTTCTAATTTCAATGCATTCATCAATCCAACAAGTCCCATCTTTGCTGATGCATAGTTTGTTTGCCCAAAATTGCCGTATAAACCAGCTCCTGAAGCAGTAAAGATAATTCTGCCCCAACCCTGCTCGCGCATTATCTTAAACGCCGGTGCAGTAACACAAAATGCTCCACGCAGATGCACCGATACTACAATATCCCATTCATCTTCGGTCATCTTGACAAACGTTTTATCGCGTAAAATGCCAGCATTGTTTACCACAATGTCAACCCGTCCAAAAGCATCCATTGCAGTTTTAATAATGTTTTCACCACCCTTAACAGTTGCAACAGAATCATAATTAGCTACTGCCTTGCCCCCAGCTTTTTTTATCTCCTCAACAACAGCATCAGCAGCACTATGGTTTGCACCTGATCCATCACGCAAACTGCCTAAATCATTGACAACCACCATCGCACCACGTCGTGCAAACTCTAAGGCATAGGTTCGCCCAATCCCTGAACCTGCACCCGTAACAACAGCAACTTTGCCATCAAGCTTAATACCCATACTACCCTCCTGCTCATTAATAATATTTCAGGCAACAGTACACCACGCATTGCGCAGTACATCCTTGCCACTATCATTTAACGCTATGATTCCATATTTTGTTTTTTCTGTAAGCTTTTCTATTGCATATCCTTTAAACGTAAGCATCTGTCCGGGCAATACCGGTCGGGCAAAACGCACATACAATTCCTTAACTTTTAAAGGATCTCTATCCGGTGTAAGATGATCCACTGCCATCTTATGTGCAAATGCCATGGTACATAGCCCCTGTACAATAATCCCCGGCAACCCAACCTTTTTTGCAAAGTCATCATCAACATGAATAGGGTTATGGTCTCCGGAAGGTTCAGCATAGATATAGGTCTGGCCATTCCTTACCTTCATGGCATCGTCAAAAATAAATTGTGAAGGTATCGCTTCCTCTTCAGTCTTTCCATCAGGCTTCCCACTTCCTGCACTTCTGTCAAAAAATTCCCACTGTGCCCTTACTACTATATCATCATGCTGATTTTTAGTAACTGTCTCCCAGCCTAAAATGCTTCCTTTTTCTTTTACCGTAATATGGGTGATAGTTCCCTCGGAGGTAACCTCATCGCCAGGCTTAACCGCTTTTATCCATTCAAAATATTGACTGTAATGTACCACAAACATCATGTTTATCCCAATCTCAGCATCAAACATTAGTTGTGCGGTTGGACCAGCGGCATAAAAAACAGCGTACATCGGAGGAGCTATAATACCACCCTGCCTTCTGTTATCAAAGTATGCATCATTGTCCTCATTATAAGCAAGGGCATAATAGATACTTTCATGCTGTGAAATTTTAATAGAATCTGATTTATATTTTTTGCCAACAACCTTTTCATTCAGCGGCATACGCACCCCCCTGTTTTTATATTTAAGTGATGTGAATTTTTACCACAGTCCCAATTCGATGTAATACAAACATACATGTTTTTTGGTGTCAAGATATTAATCTGACAAAAAATAGTTATATTAATTTAGCTATATAGTTATACATTACTTGTTTTGGCAAGGATTAATGATATATTTTTAAATAGCGATTATAACAAATAATCATTGACTTGGCAAACTTTCATTATCATACCATGATTGAATGCAATGGTGGTAAAAAATTCTTTGGATACTGGCTGGTGAGTTAAAAAATAATTTTTACAGGTATCTATTAATGTTAACTATATGCCGGATAATGATGTAAAACGATATTATAACCATGATCAAGGTATACAAACACTAAAGGTAAGCAAGATTATTACTCCACTCACTGCTGTTGTTATTGCGCTTTTTCTTTATCAGGATATTTATATTCTGCATTTTTATTTTACCTTCTGGTACAGATTCATTCCAATAATGCTATGTATAGTCTACTTTTTGCTAACGCTTTCTTTACTAAAAAGGCATGTACACTATGTTATTCCCTTATACACCTTACTGTTATTATCAGGGATTATAATGATACTGGGTATTGCATATCGCATATTTACCAACCCTCTCTATCCTGAAACATTTTTATCAAATGTATCTACAGGCATTCAAACAGTATTTATAGTGCTATTTTTAATAGCATCAGGTGCAAGAAGATTTTTACCAATAGTATACACTGTTCCTTTAGTGCTTTTCATGGTATCCCTATCATTCAATAAACAATTAACATCTTTGGAGTTATCAGCACTTTCCAATCCTATTGCCACAACTCTTTTTTTAAGTTTATTAGCTTATGTATTTGAAAGTATGAATTCCAGGGAATTTGCATTGCGGTTTACTGTAGAACAAAATGAGGATGAACTCAACCAATATAAAGATACCATGGAAAAAGAATTAGCCTTCGCATCATACCTGCATAGATTAATCATGCCGCTTAAACCCCCGGTACCATCTATTTCAGTATACTATCATCCATATCATAATTTAGGTGGTGATTTTTATGACTTTATACCACTTGATAAAAAGAAAGACAGGATTGGCATATTTATCAGTGATGTAACAGGGCATGGAGTATCTTCTGCATTTATTACTGCGACACTAAAACACTATTTAGTAGTTGGCAAAAAATATCATGAAAATCCACAAAAATTGATGTACTATCTTAATGAATATTTAACAGGGAATATTGGTCAAAATTTTGTAACAGCATTATATTGTATCATTGACTTTAATAAAAAAGAATTAATATACAGCAATGCAGCTCATTATGCACCAATAATAGTTGGGAAAGATGGCTGCATACATGAACTGGAAAAAACAGGAAAACCTTTCCCATTAGGGATTATAAAAAAAAGAAAATTAATAAAATATAGCAAAAATTTTTCCTATTCAACAATACAGTTGCAGCAAGGTTCAAAATTAGTATTATATACCGATGGTATTATTGAACTATATAATGCAGGGAATCCATCCAATTTTGATACAGGTGTATTCTTTCAATTATTACAGCAATACCACCTGCTATCATCTGCCGATATGTTAAACGAAATTGACAGGCATCTTACCAGTCAGCATGGGAACAATTATATTAACGATGATATATGTGTAATAGTTGTTGATATATAATATCAGCTCATTATAAATTCTGTTTTTTCTTTATCAAGCCATTCGGGCAATTCCAGTATAAATGCTTTAATCTGGTCCCGTACCCTTCTGTAATGATACAATGCTTCCTCCTGTGTTTTTGCTTCCCTTGCCAATTGAGGTGGATCTTCAAATCCTCTGTGCATCACTTTTGTTTTACCGGGAAACACCGGACAATTTTCGTATGCATGACCACAAACCGTTATAACAAAATCAAACTGTTTATTGATTAACTCATTAACATGTTTTGACATATGATGTGAAATATCAACACCTGCTTCTTTCATAACTTTTATTGCTAAAGGATCAACTGTTTTTGGCTCAATCCCTGCCGAATATGCTTCAATGATATCACCGCGCAAAGCATTGGCAAAACCTTCTGCCATCTGACTGCGGCATGAGTTTCCGGTACACAAAAATAAAATGGAAATTTTTTTATTCATAACCACCTCCTCAAAAAAAGATTTTTATAATCTGCTGTACTACCATTGTTATCACAACTGCAGAATCAATAGTATAAAATTTTTTTTAATTTTTGTTGTGCATTATTATTATATATACTTGCTACCAGTTTTGTAAATTTTGTAAAAGTTCAATGTAAAGCACGCCAATTCTTAATTAAAAATATCGTTTCTTAAACAACAGGGCAACATCTACAAGTCCAATTAATACCGGAACCTCAACCAGAGGTCCAATAACAGTTGCAAATGCCTGTCCTGAGTTAATTCCAAAAATTGCAATAGCAACAGCTATAGCTAACTCAAAATCATTTGAACTAGCGGTAAAAGCTACTGATACAGTTTTTGCATAATCACCCGTAATTTTTTTGATAATATAAAATGTAACAAACCACATCAAAACAAAATATAACAGCATTGGTAATGCTGCAATGACAACATCCTGTGGACGTTCAATGATTTTATTCCCTTGCATAGAAAACATTACAATAATTGTAAAAAGTAATGCAATCAGTGTTAGCGGACTTATCCTGGGTATAAATTTTGCTTCATACCACTGTTTACCCATATAAGATATTAAACCAAAACGCGTAGCAACACCTGCTAAAAACGGTATTCCTAAATAGATAAAAACTGTTTTAGCAGATTCAGATATTGATATAGAAATATCAAGTCCTTCAGCAAGACCAAACCAATTCAAAGCCAGTGTTATAAATAAATAGATATACACTGCATAAAACAATACCTGAAATACAGCATTAAATGCAACTAAACCAACTGCCAATTCCCTGTCACCACCTGCTAATTCATTCCATACTATTACCATGGCAATACATCTAGCAAGCCCTACAAGAATAACTCCAACCATATATTCCGGATATCCCCTTAAAAGAAGAACGGCCAGACCAAACATAACAATTGGACCAACAACCCAGTTCAGAAGCAATGATATTCCAAGCAATCTCTTATTCTGGAATATTTTTCCCATTTCTTCATATTTTACTTTTGCAAGTGGTGGATACATCATAAGTATTAAACCAATTGCGATAGGAATGTTGGTAGTACCCGCCTGAAGTGAATATATAAATGTTTTAATTTCTGGTAAAAAATAGCCTATTGCTACCCCTGTCCCAATTGCAAAAAAAATCCACAGAGTTAAAAATCTGTCAACAAACGAAAGCTTTTTAGCTACCCCATCAGCCATAAATTCACCTCTTTACTTATATTCTGGAAGCCCCCTTGTAGGTACAATCATTAAAAAAATAAATCTATTTATTGGATTAACTTTTTAATCTCTTCAATAGAAGGAACTTTGCCAGCAACCTTAACCTGACCATCAACAACAAGAGCTGGCGTTATCATCACACCATAGCTCATTATTTGTTTAATATCGGTTACCTTATTCAATTGGTAGGGTATACCTAATTCCTTTGCTGCCTGCTCGGTTAAATGCTGAAGTGTGGTGCACTTTGAACAGCCTGTTCCTAAAATTTCAAATTTTTTCATAACCACCTCTAAAAATAGACTATATAGGGGGTCAGAGCCCCAATACTACCATAGCAATCCAAACAATATTCCGGTGATAGTTGCCATCACAATGACCAGTGATACATATACAACAGTCTTTTGTGTACCAATAACGCTGCGAATAACCAGCATACTGGGAAGCGACAATGCAGGTCCAGCCAGAAGAAGTGCTAACGCCGGACCATGACCCATACCATTACCTAAAAGCCCCTGTAAAATGGGAACTTCGGTAAGCGTTGCAAAATACATAAAGGCACCAACAACTGATGAGAAGAAATTGGCAAAGAATGAATTACCACCCACTGCCATAGCAATCCATTGTGATGGTATAATACCTTCATGCCCCGGACTGCCAAGTAAAAAGCCTGCAGCCAGAACCCCACCCAAAAGCAATGGCAGTATTTGTTTGGCAAATGACCATGTTTGCTCTAACCATGTCAACAACTCACCTTTTTCGGTTATGCCAATAGCTATCAAAGCAATAACACCTTCAACAAATGGTATTAATGGCGTGTGGGGAAATAAAAAGCCTGACATTACTGTAACAATGATAGCAATAACTATCTTCCACCATGTTACAGTAAACCATGCCCACAGCACCAATCCAAAGAGTAGTGACACAACACCCGTAATCTCCCATTTATAACTGTACACAAAATACCAGATACCCTCAGGTTTATCTGGTTTACCCCAGTTAACAAACACCAGTATGGCTACCATTAAAAGAAAATAGATAACCGTCTGCCACAGGGGACGTGACGTTTCAGGCTGGGGCATATTCATCATAGCATTGGCTTTTTGTATCTCTTCTTTTCGGAAAATAAGATACATCAATCCACCAATGAAAATACTGAAAACAACTGCACCAACTGCGCGTGCAACGCCTATTTCAAGTCCAAGCACCCGTGCCGTCAAAATGATTGCCAGTACATTGATGGCAGGTCCCGAATACAAAAAAGCAGTTGCAGGGCCTAATCCTGCCCCCATAGTATAGATACCCGCAAAAAGCGGAAGAACCGTGCATGAACAAACAGCTAAAATTGTCCCCGAAACAGATGCCACACCATACGCCATAAGTTTTGGTGCGGCAGGCCCCAGGTACTTCATGACCGAATTTTGACTAACAAATGTGGCGATAGCTCCTGCAATGAAAAGAGCTGGTACAAGGCATAACAAAACATGTTCACGAGCATACCACCTTGTCAACTTCAGCGCCTCAGATACAGCATTGTCAAAACGGGGATTGCCAGCAGGCAAATGGAAGAAAATGACAAAGGCTATAACCATATACATACATATTTTTAGTTCTTTTTTCCAGTCCATGGCCAATCCTTATACCTGGTAATTATAACTGTTGTGCACCTTTTATGCAGCAACGAGCAACCTCTAACTGTTCTGTTGCATTCCGTTGAATCACCGTATCAACACAGCTAATAAATTCACTAACACAGGGCATCTTCAAAAAATAATAAACGGTTGTGCCTTCTTTTTTATCATATACCAGCCCTGCACTTTTTAATACCGATAGGTGTTTGGATACTGTGGACATATCAGCACCAATCAATTCCTGCAGTTTGCATACACACTGTGCCCCTTTTTGTAACTCTTCTACCATATATAACCGCGTGGGATGTGCCAGCGCCTTCATAACAGCAGCTCGTGCCTCATATTTTTTTTGTGTCATGGTATCCATAATAACCTCGTATTATTTCTTATTTGGCAATTTAGCAAAATAATCAATAATTATCAAAAAAAATTACAGTAATAAAATAAAAAAATATCAACCAATCCTAAATATTACATGGTATGTTGAAGTTCTACAAATAAATATGTTGTACACTACTTTTTACATGTCATCAACAAGCCGCATTGAAGCAAATAGGATGCAAATAGTTTTTACAACTTCATGCTGAAAAGAATGATAGTGGCACAACGATTAAAATATTGACAATTGATAGTTTTAAAATGTAAATAGTAATTGTTCATTACATGCATAACGATGCACACAAAAAAGTTCTTGAATATAGCATGTTAACGTATAATAAATGTAAACCGTAATTATGATCTTCAACAATAGTTTACATATATAACCATGGAATGTAATTACACAATAATACACTAGAGCAGGCGCATATGGATAAAAATACTATACGTACAGCTTCACAATTAGCTTTTACCATAACCAATACCATTATCAAACACTTCGGAGCACGTCCCTCATGTTCTGAACAGTCAAACAATGCTGCAAAAGTACTGCAGTTTATGTATTCAATACATTGTGATAGCTCTCAACTTGAAACATTCACTACCCATCCCAGTGCGTTTTTAGGCTTCCTTACCATGGTGCCATGGATTTATATAGCCTGCCTCATCTTTATTTTTTTTCACTGCTATATCATTGCTGCAGTTGGGTTTACCATTTCCATTATCATTGCAACATCACAATTTATTTTTTATAAAGGCACATTTGATTTTTTATATACACAAAAAGAGGGCACCAACGCTATTGGTAGTATTGAACCGTCAAACGATGTACGCCAGCAGATTATAATCAGCGGACATCATGACAGTGCCTATGAATTCAGATACATGCGCACCACACCGCGCCTGTACCGCATACGTGTTGCTTCCATTATACTTTCAATACTGCTATCCTTTTTGCTTGGCTGGCTCATCGTCGTCAATGCATACACATTCGATTCTGCCACTTCACATACTGTTCTCCTAACCTTTCTTATAATTCTGGGCATTGCTAATATGCAGATGCTTTTTTTTAAAAGCAAACATGCAACCCCTGGAGCCGGAGACAACTTAATCGCAAGTGCCATAACTGTAGCACTGGCAAACATTTTTGCAAACTATCGCCCCAACTATACCCGCATAATTTTTGCAAGCTTTGACGCTGAGGAAAGCGGGCTCAAGGGCTCAAAAGCATTTGCTACCAGTCACAAACATGAAATTGGCAGCATGCCAACATTTCATTTCAACATGGACAGTCTCTATAAGGTTGATTTAATACAATTTTTAACAAGCGATGTAAACGGCTTCGTTCCCCTTTCAAAAGAACTTGCAAGGCAATGTGTGGCGATAGCTCATGCTATGGGCTACCCTGCCCAAACATTTGCCATGTACCCCGGAACTGGTGCCACCGATGCAGCACCTGTTGCACAAGCAGGTGCAATAGCAACAACGCTTATTGCACTCCCAACAGAGGTTGAAAAACAACACAGCGTGTATCACACCATGGACGACACCACCAGCAATATACAGCCTGAAGTTGTTGAAGCAGCAATAGAAATAGCTGTGAAGCTTGTTCACTATATTGACAATGAAATACGCGGATACAGGTGGGGAAATCGCGCCAGACAGGACTCGAACCTGTGGCCCACGGCTTAGAAGGCCGTTGCTCTATCCAGCTGAGCTACTGGCGCACATGGTAGTAAATTATATATTCTTAGACTATATTTTAAAAATTCGGGGCGAGAGGATTTGAACCTCCGACCTCATGGTCCCAAACCACGCGCTCTAGCCGAACTGAGCCACGCCCCGGTATTAATGTAAAAAAATTATATCGCACACAACGATTTTGTCAAAGTAATAAATAGTATAGTTGTGTCAATATTTTTTTATTTGCAAACGAGGACAGTTTAAATCCTTACAACGGTATCAAATAGTTATAATCTTTACAGGAAAACCCTCAAAATCTTTTGGATTGAGTGTTGCTATTGAATCTATTGTATGTGCTAAAGCATTTGCTACAATTCTTGCATCATGCGCTCTTTTACCTTTTATTCCTTTTAAAACAAGCTTTTTCCATTCAGTAAATATCAATTCATTTTCAGGAAGCATGGTAAATATATTTTCAAAATCATCCAATGCTTGTGCAGTGAATGAAGCATCCCATTCAAAACCATTTGCAGCTATTGGTCGTGTAGAAACAACCTAAAACTCAATCGCAACCTGAGGAATAATACATATTTCATATCCTTCATATAATAACTTTTTGATAATAGAATACGCTTGTGGATGTTCCGCACTGTTTTTATCAACGATTCTCAGCAATATATTGGTATCAAGAATAACCCTTTTCATTTATAAAGTTCACCTCTATCCAACGATGGCAATGGTATATGTGGCACATCAGGAAATGTTTTTATCAATGTATCAATTTTTTTTATTATTTCATCGCAACTTTCACTTTTTACTTTATTAGTATTCACATTATTAGCCAGTACAATAATTTCAGCTTCACCTTCAGGCATATCTGGAGGAAGGCGTAATTCTAATTTACGATCTTTTGATATAGTTATTTTTGATCTATATGCATACATAGTTAAACCTCAATCTACTTTTTCATAAATATCTAATTGCTATATTACATATATACTTTATTTATGTATTATTCAACTTTTTTATTCCCCTTCCAGGGGATAATCCTGCAAAACATTTTTTAACAGTTCAATGTCATCCGTAATGATACCATCAACCTCTATATCCAGCAGTCGTCGCATGTCACGTTCGCTATTTACTGTCCACACATCAACCTGTATGCCCCTTTCATGTGCCATACGTACCAGTGTTCCATTTGCCAGATGTGAAGGCCCAATAAACTCCGGAATTTGCAACGCATCGCCGGAAAACTGTTTAAATAATCCTAACAATCCAGAACGGAATAAAAAATAAAAACCAAGAACACCCCATAGCCCAAACGATGTTGCCATACCAGGTAAACGCTTGCGAATATATGCAAGGTTTTTTCCATGCTGCGAAGCCCCTACAACCCTGTGTTGAGCATTATGCTTTTCAATCACATCACAAAATTTTTCAGCCAGTAAAATGTTGTTATCTTTCAGGTCAACATTAAACCGCTGATGAGGAAATGTCTCCAGCATCTCCTCAAGCGTCATTATGGTTATACCTCTGCCCCGGTAGGGATATGTTTCCCCATCCTGTGTAAAATTGTATCCAGCATCAAGCTGTTTAATCTGCAACAGGGGAAGCTCGCCAATCTTTCCGTTACCATCTGTTATGTTCGATAGTTCCTCATCATGAGCTATCACCACATAACCATCCTTTGTTATGTGAGCATCTGTTTCAATGACATCAGCTCTCAGCTCTATTGCTTTTTCAAACGCCAATGCTGTGTTTTCGGGATATTCCTTTGAATTTCCCCTGTGAGCAAAGATACGAGCAGGTTTATCAAAAAAAGGTTTTTTCATAATTGTTAACCCTCAATTTTTGCGACTTTGCATGTTATCCATGACCTTGATCTTATACCTTCAGCCAGAATACACTGTTTGATACTCCTCAGAAAATAGCATTATTTAACCATGTCATTCCGGGCCTGGCCCGTAATCTCTTTTACCACTACCGTCATTCCGAACATTGTCCGGAATCCGAATAATTAACGTTAGATTCTGAAACCAGTTCGGGACATGATTCAGGATGACATGCCCATTCCACGGCGATATCCCTTACTTCAGCTTCGCGCAGCACAGGCGGTTTCGCCTCAGAATGACGACAACAATCCATTTTCATCCCTTACAGGTGGAAATAAACCAGCCATCGGCAACGCCTCAATGAAATAATACTACGATCCCTGTTATTCATATTTACTGTATCTTTAAAAACCCTGTCAACATTTTTACTTACCAGACAGTAGCAAAAAAAACATACAGTATTTTACTTGATGAAAATAAAGTAATATGTATAATAATGACACATTGTTTATACATGGAATATTGCTGCCCTTCAAAATATGGCTTAATAAAGAAAGCTATAATGACACATTGGTATTTTACTCGGATAATCCTTATGATTTTGGTATGTATAAAGGCAGGGATAATTCACCAGCATTGATTACAACATTAAAAGCGCATGCACCCGAATGGATTTATGTTCCACAAACAAAACAATGGCACATAACAACCTGTGGATGGAAATGGGTTGCAACTGATTGTATGCGGGTATCACCATCATTTTTTCATGAGTATTTTTGTTATGATACATAAGCGGATTATGAGCTTCTTCAAGCGATAGTTCATCTACAAAAACTCTAAATGCATCAAATGGGATGCCACTATAGTATAAAACAATTCCCTGCAAGCCCAGCTGTTTATAGAGCTCATAATTCCCGGATGTAGCCATCATCTCCTGAGGGCGAACAAAAGGTGAGTAGTCCTTGAATATATCTTTGACGCCACTTCTTCTGGGATTTGAAATAGCATATTTAACTGAATACATACATTCATCCTGTGTCATTGCTGATACCAGACCATTATTATATGACATCAGGATTATTTCATCACCATGTTCCTTCACACGGCGTTTTATATTCGCAATAATATCGGGAGCATACTGAGGCAAAATTTCTTCCAGTGTAAAAAGGTTTTCAAAATCCCATACACCTTTTACCGGAATCCCTTTTTTATTTTTTTCATCCAGCACCTCTATGATCTTTCGTATAACGCGTATATCTTTCCCAAAGCCTGCCTCATCATTGGTATCTATCCTGTATGAATGATACATGTTCACATGAAATCCCAGCGAAACATAGACGTTATGATTGGAGTGTTTGCCAATAGTCAAAAGTTTTGGAATAACCATATAACCACAGGCATAAACGAAGACAACCAGAAGTATGCCATAGCAAACATACCGAATAATCTTTTTCATACTGTCCTCCAAAATAAAAATGATAGCATCTGAACCAACGCTAACATCGCTAACCTTCAATGCAGGAAGTTAAGTCATTCCCATCATTTATGATTTTTTCCATTTATTCATCACAATACCTGATGAATACCATTACGCTCATATCTACTATTTATACATTATAAGGATTATTGTAACATCATGCTATAAAAACACAACTAAAATAATGAAAGTATTCATGTACACTAACCCGTTTATTTTTATATTGATCTTAATGTTTAAACACACTACAATATTCCGGGACATTGTAAAATGGTCATTTCACAATGGCAAAATTACATACCATGCATCAGGTGTAATCCTATTATGGGCACAAACTATTGGTGTAAGGGGCTCTCATCCATTATTTACTGTACAATACAAACCTTTTTCAATGTGCCCATGCTATAAAACGTTTTTAAAAGGATTAAATATGAAAAAACAACTAACAGTAATGACATTGTTTCATGTTCTTATTTTTTTCTTCAGCATATCATGCGGCAGCAAAACTGAAAACCATGTAACATCTATTGTGCAAAATATTTTATACACAAAAACTGCCATAGAAGATTATTTAAAAAACAGAACAAACCAGCAATTGTCACCTATACTATTTGCCAGTTTCTGGGATTTTGACGGCACAATACTAAAAGGTGATTGTTCTGAAGGATTACAAGAAGAAAACAAACAAGTCTATAAAGGGCTGGTACAGGTAGCCATAGAAAATAATTTTTCAAAAAAATATAAATATAATGAATACAATAAATTTTTACAACACTACGCATATCTTGAAACACACAAGGGACACAGCGATGCATATATATATCTAGCAACATTATTTACCGGGAGGGATATCCGCGATCTACAGCAATTATCGCAACACTATTTTTCACATACTCTTTGTTACTATTTTTTTGCATCATCAATAGCAATAATGAATCAACTTAAAGCACATGGAATCAAAATATACATTATTTCAGCAAGTCCTGACTATTTTGTAAAAGGTGCTGCATACTCCTTAAACTTATCTTCGGACACCATCTATGGAATAAAAGTTAAAACCAATAATGGAATAGCAACAGAACAGGTGATACCACCACTTACCTATGCTGAAGGTAAAACAAAATTGCTAAAATCAATCATTGACAGATTAAAAAAAGAAAATAAAACAAATCATGTGTATGCAATAGCTGCGTTTGGCAACAGCTATCATACCGACGGTAATTTTTTATACTATGTTGCAACGCAAACACTCCCTGCTGGTAAACCGGTTAGCGTGATGATCAATGGGGGCAGCCCGCCCAAAAAATACCATGCATTATTTGAATGCGTCATACAAAATGATGTAATAGCAAAATAACTTTATGAAACGGTATGCCATATTTTTTTTCATAATTTTATTTGGTATATTGCCTCTTTGTACACCGGCACAAAATCAATGGGGATATTATTGTAAGGACACATACAGCAATAACTCCAAACACTACTGGGATAACACACTCAAAAGCCTTTCAGTACTGTGTTTTACTGGAATCACTATTTCTAAAAACGCATGTAACATCCCTTCATTTAGCAATGAGCACTACCTCTTTACTAAAGCACAACAATATCATATTGCAATTATACCTCATGTAACATTTGCAAGTATATCCCATGGTGTGTCATTTTTAAAAGCCAGAGAGTGGGATAATGTCATTACCACACTTGTAAATGCATTACACGAAAATGCATGGGCAGGTATTCATTTTGACTTTGAATATCTACCTGCAGCATACAGCAATGCTTATGTACAGTTTTTAAAAAAATTCAGGTCGATAGCTCCTGATATAAAACTTTCAGCAGCACTTTTTCCACAGATTGAATTTCATAAAGAACATGCAGCATTCCATAATTATGAAAAACTATCTCCATTCTTCAATGAAGTTGTTATTATGTGTTACGATTATTACAATCCTAAAACTAAACCTGGACCGGTAACTGATATGCAATGGACCATGAAAAATATTGAATATGCGTTACGGTTTTTTAAATCACATCAGATATGGTTAGGCGTTCCGGCTTATGGATATATGTGGAAAAATGGAAAATACCATTCAGTTATTACTACCCGTACTATTCCAGAATATACATCAATCTACAGTAACTATCGCCACAGCTCTGGAACACTATGTATTGAATATATAAAAAATAATGACATGTTCATTGCCCTGGTATCGGATACCGTAACTATAAAAAAACTACAGCACCTTGCTACACTATATTCATTAAAGGGAACTGCTTTATGGCGTTTGGGCTTTGAATAGAAAAAAGGGGCATCCCTGCCCCTTAATCGTGGAGTATCTGGAGGGTTAACACTTAGAATGCAACTTCGGTCTTAACATAGAATGTAGTTTCCGGGTCCTCTTTTGCATCATTGTCTGCATCTTGATAGTATGCCATCACCCGGATGTTTTTATTGATTGCATACCCTAATCCTGCTGCCCAGATGGTTACTTCAGAATCATCAACATCTTCGTTTTCACCATACGAATACCGCCCGGTGATTAAGATTGGGATATTGATAACGCTTTCCAGATTGGCAAGTAACCAGCTGTCAATTAAGGTATATTCATTCTCAACGCCTTCTTTCTTGACCTCGGGCATAACATACATAGCGCCAACCTTGATCAAATCAGTTGAATATGATGCACCAAATGCCATGTAGCGGCTATAATTGTCCGAACCATGACCGTCATCAGTTATTTGATTTCGGTAGGTTCCAAATATATCAAGCCCTTTCACAGGAGTAATGGTTAGCATACCGTAATATGCTTTCCCATCATCGCCCAATTCATCCTCGTTTACCTTCTTGTATCCTTCGCCGTTTACCAGAGAACCTGACAGCTTAACCATTTTAAAGAAAGAAAGATCAACACTTACACCCATATCAGCAGAACTGTCTATTGATGTACCAATGATGTTTTTAGCCTGATCAACATAATTCTGTTCAACCCATCGGTAATCACTCTTGTCGTCAATAAGCCCAATAAGCGGAGTACCAATCATGCCAAACTTAAAATTTGCATCCACGAAATCCATTTTTTGTTTAGCCTGTATATAGGCATATTTTACATAAACGGTATACGGATCGCTTTTTGCTTTAACATCTACTGTTTCAGGATCTCCTGACCCGGTATCTGTAACTTCAGCTTCACCTTCTGATTCAACCTGCCCAACATCGGTTGTAACCCGTGCGCTCCACACACTGTCAAATTCCTTTTTAAAATCAAGGTACACACGCTTAATCTCAAATGTGTTCTGATGCTCGGTGGTATCATCGTAATTGCTCAATTCCTTATTCCACTCTAAATACGCTTTCCCTGAAATTTTAATATCCTTAATCTCTTCTTTTACAGCCTCCTGAGCAAACGTTGCTGTAGCAAACGTCATCACAGCCATATACACAAAACCCTTTACAAACTTCATAAAACAACCTCCTTAACTAATAGTTAATTGTATTAATTTTTAAAACAATCTGATGGTAAGTAAGCAGTCCGATATAAAATAGATTTGAAGGATATGTTAATATTCGGTTAAATTTCATGTTTTTTTTGCTGCTGTCGCTTTTTTCATTGCCGGTAATCGTGCTCTGTCACAGGGCAACGGCATTCTTCCAGACAGCAATTATGTACGTTGAAAAAATCCCGGCTGTACACTTAAGTTTTTAAGGGTGAAGGCTTATTACCGATAACTATCGCCAAAATAATAACTACAATATTATAATGATTATATTATTTGATTGACTTTTTTATTGTTTTCACTATATTTAGAGATGACACTAACCATAAAGGAATTGTTTTTTATAGTTTTTTATAGTTTTTTATATTTACAGAAAAGCTTCAAGGGATACAGGCATGAAACCTAACAATCTAACAGCGGAACAATACTCTATTTTCAAAGAAAATGGCACCGAACCACCATTTAACAATGCGTATTGGAACAACAAAGAGCATGGCATTTACGTTGACATAGTATCAGGAGATGTGCTATTTTCATCGCTTGATAAGTTTGATTCGGGTACCGGCTGGCCAAGTTTTACAAAACCAGTAAACAACAATGCTATTATTACATGCTCTGACCCCTCGCATGGAATGATACGTACCGAAGTGCGCAGCAAAAACTCAGATGGCCATTTAGGGCATGTATTTGCCGATGGTCCTGCTCCTACGGGATTGCGGTATTGCATCAATTCTGCCTCATTGCGATTCATCCCGGTGAAAAAAATTATAGAAGAAGGGTATAGCGATTATATCTACCTCTTTGAGAATACGCCTATAGGGTTTGAACAGATAATAATTGGCGGCGGTTGTTTCTGGGGTGTTGAAGCATACTTTAAGAAAGTAAAGGGCATACTTGATACCACAGTTGGATATTCGGGTGGAACAATTAAAAATCCCGATTATACCATGGTGTGTACGGGCACCACCGGTCATGCAGAAACGGTGCTCATTACATTTAATCCAGATATTGTAAATCTTGAAAGAATACTAAAACATTTTTTTTCAATTCATAATCCGGGAACACTCAACCGCCAGGGCCCTGATATAGGCACACAATATCGTTCAGCGTTATACTATATCAACGATAGTCAAAAAATTACTATTGATACCATTATTCAGCAAATTACATCCAGGGGGGCGATAGTTACTACTGAAGTAGCGAAAGCTATAAATTTTTTTAAAGCCGAAGAATATCATCAAGATTATTTAGATAAAAATCCAGGCGGGTATTGTCATATTAATCTGAATAAGATTTATCAGTTTTAAGGTTATTCCTGATAAACAATGACATGGATTACTGATTCGCTGGATGCAACATTTTCTATTTTGTGTGGTATGAGCGATAGAAAATAGATACTGTCACCATGGTTTAAAATAACTTCATTTGAACCCAGAGTTATTTTAATGGAACCTTTTTTAACATGGATAAATTCTTCACCATTGTGGATGGAAAAATCCTTCTTTGTATAATTCCCTTCCAGTGTAATAATGTATGCTTTAACAGCAACCACCTCATTAACATCAGCTTCATCGGCAGTATGCGATGCTTCAACATTGTTCAAAAAAATATGTTTAGGCCTTTCATTTTTTGACTGTATAACATCATCTTTTTTTATGACCGTATACCCCCATTCAACAGGGGTGCCCGGGGCAATTACCTTTGCCTGTTGCAATGAGCGCGTAAGCTGATGAATTACTCGCAAGGATGGATAAGCTCTGCGTTCTTCTATTTTCTGTAACAACTCCACGCATATGCCAGTTATAGCGGCCAGCTGTTCATAACTCAGATTATTGTGTTGCCTGAAAAAGCGTAATTTATCGCTTAACGAATCGACATGAGATACTGATGGTTTATGAAAATATTCTGTAAAGCGCTGGAAAACGTCGTTGTTATCTGTTTTGGGAATATCGTATGATGAAAAAGAGCTCATGAAATGTTCCTTAACACAATTATTATTTATTCAAATGCAAAACAACCTCTCGTTATGCTCCTTACCATATGCACCACTACACCAACATACATCAATTCCGCTGCGATAGCATCAACTTCTGATAATTAATATATCCTCAGAATTATTTTTATCATATAAAATATTCTTTTACAACAAAAAATTTTTGACAAAATTTTTAATGCCGTTTAATTTATCAAAATTATGAAAATTCCCTTCTCTATTTTATCGATAACGGAAAAAGCACTGACAAAATCCATGGATGTCCACACCATGGAGCGCATTGCAAAAAGTATTATACCTCATTACGATCTCCACAAAATCATGGGCTTTTCAGAAAGTATGCCAATCCCTAATAAAGATGCCGCATCCCAGATTGTGCACGATTTCAGCGAATCAAAACATTTTTTTAAGTTAGTGTGCGCCCTGATGGAAACACAGGAATACGGCATCATGGGACGCAGGTACCCTATAGCTCATCTGCACGAAATAGTTACAGAAATAATCAATCTGGGTTTTATCTTTGATAAAAATAACCATATCTTTATTGAAAACGCCAACACCAGGAAAACGCACAATTGGGGTGTATTAGAAGAAAACGAGGATTATATCATTACACTGCTTAGAATGGACATTGCGGCAAATACAAAACTTGTAAAGAACTATACGCCACAGTTAATTGCCCATACCTATCAAAACATTCAAACCATTGTAACATCTGCCGTTGAGCAGCGTAATGGCAGAATATGGAACTGGGAAGGTGATGGCTGCATAGCTGCTTTTATTCTGGGCAATAAAAATATGACCGCCGTTTTTACCGCTATAGAGATATTACATGAACTTTTTTTATTTAATGAGCTTGAATCAAAACTGCCTGAAACGGTCAATGTCAGGATTGCAATTGACTCTGGTTATTGTGCTTATAAACATTCTTCGGAAGAATTAAAAAAAACTGAACTGGTAAAAAAAATCATGGAGGTAGAATCACACTATACGCCACTCAATGCAATTACCATAACCAACACAATATATGCATCATTACATCCCGAGATTGCAAAACTTTTTATTTTAACCAGGAAGAGCGCCACACCTTATTATACTTACGCAGTAACATGGGAAGATATATGAATATCACTGTACTCTATCATAAAAAAAATGCATCATCGGTACAAAAGACTTTTGGGACATTGATGAAATCAAAAAAATATTCTATTGAATTCATTGATCGTGATGAATGCAATAAACCAAAAAAAACCACTGCAAATTCATTATACTATTTAGATATTACCGGGCTACAACAAGCTGACATTCAGAAATATATAAAATATTTTAATAAAGAATCAATGTTTTATGGAATAATAGATTACAAAAATACGTTCAGCGATATTGCATGGTTTTTTCACAATAATGCATGTGATTATATAACAAAAGAAACCTGTAACAACCCAATTCCAGAAAGTCGTATCCGGGCGATAGTTACCTTTAAATCAATTACATTATCAGAAACACCGCAAAAAAAATACATTATTGCTAAAGATTCGTGGAAAAGCATCAAACCAGAACAGGAATACACCTTCTGTTTTCTTTTAATTGAAATTCTTGATGTGCATGAATTGAAAAAACATATTGCATCTGAGCATCTGGATAGTAAAATATTTTCATTTCGTCATCTTGTTGAAAATACACTGAACCAACTGGACGGCAAACTATGGATGTGGATGGATGCTACCGGTTTATTTATTTTCCCCTTTGATGGGGAATCACTCCCTGCTGTCGATAGTGCAATTCGTCTTACGGTCAATCGCAGTATTATATCGCTTGAGCACACACTCTTTAATCAAATAATTCATTACAGGATAGCCATGCATATTGGTAATACCGTATATCAACCACATGGCAAAACGGGTACAATAATATCAGATTGCATTAATTCATTGTTTCACTTAGGGCAAAAATACACTGCTGATGAAGGACTATTCATTACTGAGGATGTATATAATGTTCTTAATTCAAGAACAAAGGGCATGTTTATACAAACACATCTTTTTGAAGGGCGACAGATATATCGATGCAAAAACATTATCTAAATGATGTTATATAGCCTTCAATTCATATTGGCGCTTGTCAGCCTCAGGATGTTGGCGGTAGATAATAAGCACATTACCAATCATGGTAATATAATTACTTCCTGTTTTTTCAACAATCTGCCGGGCTAATTCTTTGCGCTCTTCTTTGCAATCGATAAACTTTATCTTAATAAGCTCATGGCACAATAACACTTCATCAATTGCATTGAGTACAGCTTTAGAAAGACCATTCTTACCTATCAACACAGCCGGATTTAAGCCATGTGCACAGGCTTTAAGATATTTAACTTTTCTGCGGTGAATGTTATTCATACAACCCTCAAAATAATGAAAAAATTAAAATTGCTCAATCACACATTCTTGCCGCACATACCTTATGGTATTTTAAAACTGCTTGTTTTCTCAATCCATAACTTGAAAAAAAACAGTTTTATCATTGTTTTGCACCCATAGAGGTATTACAATTTAAAGTTTTGAATATGCCTTATTTTTTAGTAATTGACATTACATTGTCAGTATAATAACAATTAATGTCTATACAATTAATGATAGTATTATTGCAATAATTTTTTTATTAATTGTTACACGATGGTTGCAAATGCATAATAATTCTGCGAAGTGAGTTGGCGATGGTTGGCATCCGGTCATCCATACGGTATGACAATAGCTGGCGATAGTTATCCTGAACCCTGATTCAGGATATTGGATAATTATTTAGATTACAGCATGGCCGCATTATAATGCGCCAAAATAACAAAATCTATTTTCAGGAGGAATAATAACAATGAGTAACGATACTATCTTAACAAAAGACCCTGGTTTCCGATACCACGAAAAAGCACCAAAGATTGATGCTAAGGAATTCCAAAAAGTGATTGATTCCAGACGATCGGTTCGCATTTATGAAAAGGAACCAATTCCTGATAAAATAATTCAACAATGCCTTCGCAATGCACTGCTGGCACCAAATTCATCCAACCTTCAGCCATGGGAGATATATCACATTGCTACCCCAGAAGTACGGCAGCAGATGAACAAGGCATGCCTTGATCAGATAGCAGCAAAAAGCGCTGCAACATTGTTTGTAGCAGTTGCACGAACAAATACATGGAAAGAGCATGCCAAAGAGATGGTACAACTTTTTGAGGCAGCCGGGAATGTGCCAAAATCAGCCATTGCCTATTATAAAAAGCTGGTACCGTTTGTTTACAATCAAGGATTATTTGGAATATGGGGATTGATAAAAAGGATACTCTTTTTCATTCGGGGATTAAAGACTCCTGTCATCCATGAACCAGTTTCACACTGCCATATGAAAATATGGGCAGTGAAGTCAACAGCGCTGGCATGTCAAAACCTTATGCTTTCACTACGTGCGTACGGATATGATTCATGTCCCATGGAAGGATATGATTCAAAGCTCATAAAAAAAATATTACAATTACCAGAGGACGCTGTTGTTGTCATGGTAATCTCTGCCGGTAAGCGTGCAATCGGCGGGATATATGGTCCCCGTATCAGATATGATGAAAACAGATTTTTAAAAAGAGTGTAATATACTATGCTACACAATCCCAATGTTGTATTTGCCTTCATTTTAACATTGTTAGCAGGACTTGCAACTGGTATAGGGAGTGCAATCTCAATCATCAGCAAAAAAACCAATACAAAGGTACTATCGCTTGCATTGGGATTTTCGGCTGGTGTAATGATCTATGTTTCCATGATGGAGATACTTTCAAAATCATTTGATGTATTGCACCATGAATATGGAAAGGCAGGAGGCTGGTTTGCATTAATATCCTTTTTCAGCGGCATAGCATTAACAGGAATAATTGATATTATTGTTCCATCGGCAGAAAATCCGCATGAAATAAAACGTGTTGAAACTATGCCTCTGCCAGCAACAAACCGGGAGCAGCAGCTTATGAGGCTTGGGCTTTTATCAGCCCTTGCTATTGGAATACACAATTTCCCAGAAGGTATGGCTACATTCGTTGCTGCTCTCCATGATACAAAAGTTGGGATTCCTATTGCAATTGCTATTGCGCTGCATAACATCCCTGAAGGTATTGCTGTTGCTGTACCTATATTCCATGCAACCAAGAGCAGAAGAAAAGCTTTTGTATATTCTTTTATTTCCGGATTAGCAGAACCTGTTGGAGCGTTAATAGGTTTTTTAATCCTATTACCCTACATGTCCGACACCATCTTTGGGATTGTATTTGGATGTATTGCAGGCATTATGGTGTTCATATCAGTGGATGAATTATTACCATCAGCAATAAAATATGGTGAGCACCATTATTCAATTTTAGGATTTATCTCTGGCATGTTTATCATGTCGGTATCGCTTATACTATTACAATAAATTTTATCTTTGCACTACACTATTAATTTGACAACAAGTAGTTTTTTTTGTAATGTAATAGTTTCAAAATTAAACAATGAAAGGATTAGATAATGAATAGTAATAGTTTCCATGAGATAGTTGATGATATTGTGATAATCACCCTAAACAGGCCAAAAGTTCGTAACGCCATTGACCGTGATACTGCCGATGAGTTGAGTAATGCTTTTCAACAATTTGATGCCAACAAAAATTTAAAAGTTGCAATCTTAACCGGAGCCGGGGGCAATTTTTGTTCCGGTGCTGATCTACTGGCAATTGCAGAGGATGGACATCGCAAAAACAGGCTTAACCCAAACATCAAGGATAATGGGCCTCTTGGACCAACGCGCATGTTGCTTTCAAAGCCTGTTATTGCAGCAATATCAGGGTATGCAGTGGCAGGGGGGCTGGAATTAGCCTGCTGGTGCGATATTCGCATGGCTGATATGACTGCTAAATTTGGTGTGTTTTGCAGACGATTTGGCGTTCCACTTATTGACGGAGGTACTCAACGGTTGCCCCGCTTAATTGGATTAAGCAGAGCATTAGATTTAATTATTACTGGCAGGGAAATTAATGCAGAAGAAGCATATCAGTTTGGATTGGTCAACTATCTCGTTACAGATAAAGATATAAAACAGGCAGCACTGGAATTGGCTCACAAGATTGCTTCCTTCCCGCAACAATGTATGCGAAGTGACAGGATGTCAGTTTATAAGGGTTTCAATATGCCATTATCTGAAGCTCTGGAAATAGAATTTGCCAGAGGAACTGATGTCATACGCAATGGCGAAACATTGGAAGGTGCAAAATTATTTGCACAGCAAAAAGGAAATAAGATTTAACTATTGATGAATGATAAATTGCCGTTGTGGTACACTAATTTATTACAAAGCTACACTATTCATTAACTAAAATGCCATTAATAAAACGCCCCTTTAAGGTACGGCCATCAGGATAGATAAGAGTTCCTTTGCCCTCCATCCTGTTATCGACAAACTCACCTTCATATCGTGTACCATCAGGCCATTCCAATATACCAATACCGTTAGCTTTACCCTTTACCATTGGGCCTGTGTATATCTTACCGTCAGCATATATATATTTCCCTTTTCCTGTAATCTCATCGTTGTAAAATTCTCCTCTGTAAGAACTACCATCAGGCCATGTCATAACACCATAGCCATGCCTTTTGCCATTAACATAAATTCCCGTGTATGTCATACCATTTGCCCATGTATAGGTACCCTGACCGTAAAACTTGCCTGATTTAAAGTTACCAGCATACATTGTACCATCTTCCCAGACATACACACCATACCCCTCGTCGCACTTACCTTCAATACATCCCACTTTTTTTTGCTGTGTTGCACAACCTGAAAAAAGAGCGTATACAAGTAAAACAACAATTATACTGTTGTAGCCTTTCATTTTCCAACCTCCATCAAATAAAAAATACTTTCCAAAAAATATGACAATCAACACTATTTAAAATTATAGTGCTTTCGTATTGGTTTTTTCACATGCCATGTACATTGTATACCTTTTGGACAGGTAACAAAATCACCAGCACCAAATCGCACCTTGTGCCCATCAACGGTATCAACCTCAACTTCACCCTCAAGAACATAAAATTGCTCGGTTGTATCATAAAACCAATCGAAATCGGATATCTCCTTCTGCCATATCGGCCATGACAATATGCCTTGTTTTTTAAGAACATCTTCCTTTATTTTTTCAACAGTAATTTTCATGGGTATTCTCCTATAAAAAAATATAATTATTAGCCATTCCCCTTCCGGATTTTATCCAGAATCAAAATAATTATCAGATATCCTGAAACCACTCCATCATATAATTTATGATGACACGTCCAGCATTGTCATTCTGATAGATGCAGTTCCGAAGAATCTGTTTGTTTATAAAGGAGATTCTTCGCTATTGATCAGGATGTCATTGCATTAATACTAAGATCATTTACTGTTACATCGTATCTTGCTATCACCGATAATCACCACTGATAACTTTGCACAACAATAACACTCATCTTTTCAGCTTCATCCAGAAAATCTTTTTTGGCAAAATGAGTAACCAGTAATCGTACAACCTCAACATCACCAAATTCAGTTTTTACAGCATTCACCTTATCTTCAAGTTCAGAAAAAACATCTTTCCGCCAGGTAGATTCTAATCGTATTTTGGATTCTCCTACTATGAAAACCTCTTTACCATCTTTCGTTGCTCTGGCAAAAAAATTTATTTCTTTTCCACCTATTTCTGCTCTTACTATACGCTCTGTGATAGTATATCCATACTTTTCCTTCAGTATCACAGGCAAATGCCTATATGCTTCATTTTCAAATGCATAGCTAAAACTTCTTGATAACCCTCCTAATTCTACTCTTGTATCATGTAATCCTACTACAAGACTTTTAACTTCTATTTCAGTACGTTTTTGAGCATCAGCAAGCTCTTTTTGAGCTTCAGCTAACTCTGCTACTCGTTGCTCAGTCTTCTTCTGTGCCTGTGTTAACTCTGCAACCTGCTGCTCAGTCTTCTTCTGTGCCTGTGTTAACTCTTTTTGAGCTTTTGCAATATCCTTAACAATAGATTTTAACTCTGAAAAATCTTCTTTTGTTACATGAACCTCATTGATACGATCATCAATAATTTTAACAATCTGTCGTTTAACATCTGGTGTTAACGTAGAACGAGCTGACGGCATAGTATCCCCCTTTTTATGTTTATCTTTCAATATTTTATCCCTGGCACTCATCAATGATACTATACAAAAATAGTGTTTTATTTTCAAGAAAAATTATCGACATCAAAAAAATATCCTCCGCACCCCATAAGTAATAAAAAAATATGGTTATACCAATAGTTTTTATTCAAAAATGTATCAAACATTAATTTTCGTTATACACTCTTTGATTTTATAAATTTAAAAAAAATTGCCAATCACTATCGCCAATAAAATATTTTTGTTGTCATTATTTAAGAATTTTATTATATTCTTAATATATATCTCAATAACGGAGGCTCTTTAATGGCTTTAATTCAGGAAGTTACCGATGCAACATTTGACTCATCAGTGTTGCAAACAAGCGGAAAAGTACTGGTTGATTTTTGGGCTCCATGGTGCGGGCCCTGCAGATTACAAACACCAATATTAGAAAGGCTTGTATCAAATGGCATCAATGCAAAAATAGTGAAATGCAATACCGATGTAAATCATGGTACTGCCCAAAAGTTTGGCATAAGCGCTATACCAACTCTTATACTTTTTGATAATGGTAAAGAAATTGACCGTATGGTTGGCGTACAGCCCGAAGAGGTCTTGAAGCGAAGACTCCAATAACTCCCTACCGTTATATCAATACGGCTGATTACTCGGCCGTATTGTTTAATGAAAAAAATTTACAAACCGTCAAGCAATCCAAGGCAGGTAGGTTTTTACTATCTATTTTTATTTAACATAAGAAAAAATGCGCGAATTATGTTGAAAGATACCTACAGAACATCCCATGACCTTACTTATGACACCTTCATTGAGCAAAATATTTTTAGTGCCGGCATACATACATTGCCCATTATTCAAAAGCAGCACCCTGTTTATCCATGGCATTATTTCATCAACATGATGCGTAACATAAATAATATGTTTACCTGTTTTAATCAACATGGTTAATTGCTGCAAAAATTCTTCGCGCGTCTTTATATCCAGACCATTGCATGGTTCATCCAGGATAAGAATATCCGGATCATAAACAAGTGCCCGCCCAATGAGTACACGTTTTTGCTCCCCATACGAAAGCTTGCCAAACGGCGTTTGCGCATAGTGTGCTAATTCTAGTGACTGTAAAATCGTCAATGCTTTTTGTTCCATGGCAGGCGATAGCTCCTGGTATAAGCCCATGCTGCTGAAAAATCCTGATGCAACTACTTCAGCAACCATGGTTTCCTGTGGGTAGTGTGTTTGTAGATAATCACTGACAATACCAATGTGTTTACGAACATCCCATACATTGACTTCACCCAATGTTTCACCTGCAATGACAACCTGTCCATCTGAGGGAAAAACCAATGTGGCAATTATGTTCATTAAAAAAGATTTCCCGGAACCATTTGGGCCAAGAACAGCCCATTGATCACCCGTATTAACAGTCAGATTGATATTTTTTAAGATTATTGTAGAATTACGCCACAACGATACATTATGTAATTGCAAAAGCTCCATAGTATATGAAATAGCATATAGCTATGGAGCTTCAAATTTTTTTAAACCATTCACTACAGTGTTGGTATATTTTTAACCCTGTCCTCTTTAATCTTTTGTTCCTTGGCTGCTTTTTCTTGTTCAGCTTTCGCTTTTTCAACCTTTTCCTGCTCAGCTTTTTCCTTTGCTAATTTTTCTGCCAAAATTTTAGCTTCTTGTTCATTTTTTAATTTAAGCTTTAATGCTTTTGCTTCTTCTGCCTTTTTTAACTTTTCTTCATTTTCATGCTGTTTTGCTTCTTTATCCGTTTCAATTACCTTTTGAATCTCCTGTTTAATCTCCTCTTGAACTGTTGTAATAACAGGAATATCTTTAACCTCCTGTTTTATTTCTTTAACAGTTTCTTTAGGTATTTCAACAGGTTTGATGGTTTCTTTTATTGAATCTATAATTTTTTGCTGTTCCTGTTCTGCTACTACCTCAACTTTACTCTCATCAATCTTTTGAGATATTGTTGCAACAGTTTTAGTATCCAGAGTAACTGTTTGGTTTTCTTCTACTATCACTTCTATATCTTCAATTACTGTTTCATTATTAACCGGTTTAACCATGACCTTGCCAGAAACAACATCAACTCTGGAAGCTTCTTCATCTGCAACCAATCTGAATGAAGTGCCCCGTACAGCAGCAATAACGGTCTTTGCTTTTATGGCAAAGCCATCACCTTTTTTTAACTTACCTAATGTGACGAAGGCTTTACCCTTCTCTAATGTTAAAATAACATCATCCACACCAGCTTTGACAAGTGAGCTTATTACAACAGTGGTATTTTCATTAACACGAATAATACCACTATTTCGGTATACAAGGTCAATGACAGAGTTTGCCCCCGTTACTATTGTATCATTAATAGAAAGAATTTGGCCAACAGCAGGAGCCTTATTCCCCTCATTTGAGGTAATCGCAACCTCACCAAAAAAGGAATTGATGGTAACAATAGTATCAACCGCCTCCTTCTTTGAGCATGCAGTTAGTATCAAAAACAATACTAAAATTATACTTTTATATCTCATGCTATTCACCCCATTCAATAAAATTTATCACATCCACTTTGCCAGCATCAACTCAGCTACAAATTATCTTCTACAGCGCAAAGGACGTGGAGAGACTATTTCCGCGCAGTTTGTGTACAGCATAATGCCTCCATGACAAACTTTTACAAAATAATGACAGCATACCACAACTGCTCTATAGTAAATGAAAAAATTGCTTTTTGTACACAGTTTATACCAGAACTATAATACTTATAAATCATTATAAAAGTGCAACAAATTTTAGTTCATGCCAGTTAATATATTTTATACCTATTTACCTTTTTTCACCTGTCAATAACAATTACTGTCTATTTATTATAAAAATAGTTAGCATTTTATATCTTGACATTCTAAACTGAATATAAAAAATATAATTTATTTATTATTAATTTACTATAGTACTATTGATTGTTATCAACATTTAAATGGAGATGTATGGACCGGATTACGCAAAATGATACCCTCATAGATACGTTGGGCAACTGCATCATTGATTCTCCTCTTTCAATACCAAAATTTATAAGCGATTCGCAGCGCATTGCAGTGGACATCGAAGCTGAGATTATTGAAAAATCGCTTGAAAAGGGGAATATTCCTGCATTCGAAAATGCTGGTCCTCGTAAAAAAATATTTTTTCAACCCCAAAACACCAGAGCAGCTATTGTTACCTGTGGAGGGCTTTGTCCGGGTATTAATAATGTTATTCAGGGCATTGTTCGTATGCTAACATTCCAATATGGAGTTAAAACAATATTTGGCATACGGTACGGCTTTGAAGGTCTTATCCCACATTTTGGTCATTCATTTATTGAATTAACACCTCAATTTGTACATGATCTTCACGAAAAGGGTGGGACAGTCCTGGGTTCTTCACGAGGAAGGCAGGATGAAAAGGAGATTGTTGACACACTGGTAGCTCATGCTATTAACATTCTTTTTGTCATTGGTGGAGACGGTTCATTACGTTGTGCCTATGATATATATCGTGAAGTAAAAAGAAGAAACCTACCCATAGCAATTGTTGGCATACCAAAAACTATTGATAACGATATATGGTTTGTTGATAAAACCTTTGGATTTTCCACTGCCGTTTCCACTGCTGCACAGGCAATTTATGCCGCACATGCTGAAGCAATTGGTGCTAAAAACGGAATTGGTATCGTACGTGTTATGGGTCGTGATGCCGGGTATATTGCAGCTTATGTTACATTAGCATCAAATGAGGTAAATTATTGCTTTATTCCAGAGGTTCACTTTGATTTAGAAGGAGCGCATGGTTTTTTGCCTCATCTGGAGAAGAGGCTGTATGCTGCTTCTCATGCCGTTATTGTAGTTGCTGAAGGTGCAGGACAGGAATACTTTGATGAACCGCAACAGATAGATTCTTCTGGTAATGTAAAATATAGTGATATCGGTTTATTGCTTAAAGATGCAATTACCGCATATTGCAAACAAAAAAATATACCGGTAACTATCAAATATATTGATACAAGCTATCTGGTGAGAAGTATCCCTGCCTCAAACGATGATGCAGTATATTGTATAATGCTTGCACAAAATGCGGTACATGGAGCTATGGCTGGTAAAACCGGCTTTGTAGTTGGTAGCTGGCACTCATACTATACCTACATCCCACTATCGCTGGTAACGAAAAAGCGCAAGCGCATAGATCCGCATAGATACCTCTGGTCAATTGTTAAACAGAGCACCTGTCAGCCTGATTTTTTTAATTAACACAAATAATACATCACAATGAAACCTGTCAAATAATTCCTCGTCACTTAATCCAAACATCTTCTTCAGTATCTCAAGCGATAGGTATATGTTTACTGGAAGGTTAGGCCGTGATACCGCTTCGGAATACAAAACTGGAACTATATCCTCATCTATCCTGCACAATACATCCTCATACAATCCCTTTTCCCGGCTCTTCTCGTAGCGCTTGTTTCATGGCTCTGGCATCATATATATTCTTGCGTGAAAAAAGGTCTGGCATCTCGTGTGTTCTATTTTCTTTAACCATATCCGCCCTTGCCTGGTTTATGACAACAGTACTATAGTCTTGACTTTTTGTACATTAATTTATATGCTTGCTTAATGTTTTTTACATTGTTCATTAAACTACCCTTTTTGCAGGAAGATCATATTATTTTTTTTAGAATTTGTATTAAATTATTGACTATATTGGTATATGAAATATGACTAATAATGATATGGATCAACTTTTTAAAATAAAACAGCTCTATGCAAACATCGGGAAGCTTATAACTTCTTCTCTGGAGATAGAACATATACTGGAAGGCATCATGGAAGAAGTCCACATCTTTTTTGGACCTGATAACTGGAGCTTGTTACGCTATGACCCTAATTCTGAGGAACTGTACTTTGTAATATCACATGGTATTGATTTTGATAGTATAAAAAATATTCGTCTTCAAAAAGGCGAAGGTGTTGCAGGGTATGTGGTAGAAACAAAAAAACCGGTTTTTGTTCCTAACACCAATCTTGATACCCGATTTAGTGATAGGATTGACCGCATTACCGGTTTTTCTACTAAATCTGTTATGGCGGTACCTCTTATATTTCGTGACACCATGTATGGTGTTATTGAGCTTATTAACAAATCAACCGGTGGGATTTTTTCTTCTGATGACTATATCATATTGCAAACTATTGCAGACTTTGGCGCTATAGCATTTGCCAACTCACTGTTATATGAAAAAGCATCAACCTTAACAGCACTAGATTCACTAACAGGACTTTACAACAATAAAAAACTCAGCGATATAATTGCATCATGGTCAAAAGACGAAGCCCATATCCGACGAGATGACTCTACCCACGTCATAGCGGTACTGAATATAGATATAAAAGGTCTTAATGAAATTAATACTGTAGCTGGACACAGGGATGGTGATCGTGTTATAAAACATATATCACGAACACTTAAAACCAGCCTGCGTGAAAACGACATGACATTCAGAACAGGCGGGGGTAATTTTATTTCCATCATTAATTGTGATAATTATTTTGATATGAAATCGCTTGTGGAACGTATACTGCACAAAATCAGCGCCATAACTGTTCCCGATCATCCTGATCTGCATATACAGGTAAGTCATGGACTGAGCATTGGAACACGTATCCGCATCAATGAGCTTATTCAAGAAACTCTGGAGCAAAAATCATAGATATCACTATATCTGGATACATCAATGTGTTTGCAATGGTTAATAAACATTAACCCTTTTTACGAAGTTGTTCAAAAAATGACTTCAGCAAATTTTTGCACTCTTCTTCCAGTATCCCAAAAATAATCTGCGGTTTGTGATTAAGCACATCATTGCCACATACGTTAAGAACCGTTCCGCATGCACCAAAACGTTTATCCTTAACACCAATATAAAGTTTCTCAATACGTGCATGAACAATGGCACCGGCACACATCGCACATGGCTCTTTGGTTACATACATGCGACAGCCGTTTAACCGTTCGTTTTTCAATACCATGGCAGCCTGCTTAATGGCAATTAATTCAGCATGTGCAGTGGGGTCAGAGCATTGCCGCGTTGTGTTATGTGCAGTGGCAATGACACAATCTTTATAAACTATCGCCACCCCAACAGGTATTTCACCTTCATCGTGTGCTTTTTGAGCTTCCTCAAGGGCGATAGTCATATAAAATTCAGGATTATTGTCATTATTGTTCATGGTAGTTTCCCAATATCACTATTTTGCCAGCTTCTTCAAATGGATACATAATAGCCTCTTCTCTATACTATCCTATACTATGAATAACCATACAGGTAAAACTGTCTACCAATCAACAAAAAATCATGAGAGGAACTATCGCCAAGCTTTTCTTTTATCCAAATAATACAATTGACACCATGAAATTATATATTATGTATGTCATTAATACAGTAATAAAATATTATTTTTGCTATACTCTATTTATAATATGGGAGGTTTGTTATGATGCGCAATCCACTGGTAGATCATCGAGATGTATATTTTGTTTTATTTGAAGTGCTTGAAGCAGATAAGCTGCAACAATTTTCAAAGTTTGCTGAGCATGATAAAGACATGTATGAAGCTACAATTGATTTAGCTTTAAAGATGGCAGCAGAAGAGGTTTATTCAGTAAATAAGGAAGCAGACAAAATAGGTGTACGCTATGATCCTGACACAAAAAAGGTAATAATTCCAGAAGGTTACAAAGGGGGGTTACGAAAATATAATGAAGCTGGTTTTGTTGGCATGATCGAAGACCCTGAAATTGGGGGGATGGGTATGCCAGGAGCTATTGCTATCGCTGTAAACGAGATATTTACGTCAGCAAGTCTATCGTTTACTACCTATCCCGGATTATCACATGGCGCAGCAGCACTCATTGAAAATTTTGGCACTGACGAACAAAAAAAGCTGTACTTAGAAAAAATGCTGAGCGGACAGTGGGGCGGCACCATGTGCCTGACCGAACCTGAGGCAGGCTCGGATGTTGGAAATCTAAAAACTAAAGCCATACCACAACCTGACGGCACTTACCTTATACAGGGACAGAAGATATTCATCACCTCAGGTGATAATGACTTTTATGAAAACATTATTCATCCGGTATTGGCACGTATTGAAGGTGATCCTCCTGGTACAAAGGGTATCTCTATATTTATTGTTCCCAAATACAGGATTAATCATGACGGTAGTATAGGTAAATTAAATGATGTGGTATGTTCCGGCATAGAACACAAGATGGGTATACACGGTTCGGCAACCTGTTCGCTCAATTTTGGTGATAATGGTGCATGCGCTGGATATCTGTTAGGACAGCCCCGCAAAGGGATGAAGATCATGTTTCACATGATGAATGAAGCCCGACTTGGCGTAGCCTGTCAGGGGCTGGCGCTATCGTCTACTGCATATATGCATGCAGTGACGTATGCACGCAACCGCATTCAGGGAGTTCATGTTACCCAGATGCTTAATCCTGATGCACAAAAGGTAGCCATCATTGAACATCCTGATGTGAAACGAATGTTGTTATGGATGAAAGGTTATGTGGAAGGGATGCGTATGCTCAATTACTATCTGGCTCATAATGCAACCTTAATTGAAGTATTAGACGGTGAGGCAAAAAAGGAGGCACAGGCTATAGTTGAGATACTCATTCCCATTGCAAAAGCAGGCTGCACTGATTCGGCAGTGCTTATAACTTCTGAAGCCATACAGGTATATGGCGGCTATGGATACATATCTGATTATCCAGTTGAACAATATATGCGTGATGCAAAAATTACTCAGATATACGAAGGGACTAATGGCATCCAGTCAATGGATTTAACAATGCGGAAGATACTGATGAATCCTGAACAGTACAATTATACTATCATGAAGAAAAGAATGTCAGAAGCAATTGCAAATGCAAAGGGAATTGTTGAAGAAAAATACATTAACCTTGTTGAAAACGGCATGCAAAAGATGGATGAGGTAATTTTGATGCTTAAAGATCAGATGGCTTCAGGTAAGTTTTTACATATCTTTGCAGCATGCACGCCAGTACAGCAGGCTATGTTTATGCTAACATTAGCGTGGCTACATCTGTGGACCATGACTCTTACTATTCCAAAGATGAAAGAGTTTGTTGGCGAAAAGAAAGGAGAAGAAAGAGATGCGTTTTTATCAGAAAACGAAGAAGCAGCATACTATTCAGGCAAAGTTTTATCTTCACAGTTTTATTTAGGAGCAGAATTTCCTAAATTTTTTGGCAAAATTGATGCGATACTATTTAATGAAACTGCGATCATTAAAGCCAGTAAAGATATCTTTACTGGTACTGTATTAGAGTAAACAGTATTGACCATTACAATAACGAGAGAGGGTGGTGACATCCTCTCTTTTTTTGTTTAAACAATACATAAGGACCTACTCATTTTGTTAATAATGTTGTATTTTATAATTTTATATTCATTTATTATAAAAATTGTTTACATATTTTTTGAAGTATTATAAATATATATCAATAGAATTGTATCTTTACCATAAAAACAGATTTTTATACTTTTAAATACTCTGGAGGGAAACAATGGATTTTGAAACCACAACCTGTATTTCAGTAGAGCATAGGGCACTCCTTTCACAATACTGTGAAAAACTGGATATACCACTACGAACGTTTGTTGTTTACTGCATCATGTATGCGGCAAAACATGAAAAAAAGAAGGAAGTTGCCTTTAAACGCATATCGTACAGAAAACGGGACGCTGATAATCCATGGAAAAGGGTGCATCTGGAGCTGTATCAGTCGGAGTATGAGTTTTTTCTCGATGTGAAGAAGCTCTGGAAGATGTCGCTTGCCAATATTATTGCGTATTGTGTTGATAATGTGCTTTTTGAATTTTTTGAATATTTCAGCAAGCAGATAGAAAAGATAAAGACCGATAACTATCTTAGTTATTATGAGAACAGGTCGTATTCATTCAACTTTTACCGGGTAAAAGGCATCCATTGCCTCAAATTCTACTGGGGACCACCGCCGGAGATGCTTGGACAACCACTCACCCAATAAAAATTAATATTAATCATTTAGTCTGTTATTAAACATACAGTATCATGGCATATCTGTATTTTAAAGATATGCTTGATGCAAAAAAAATTATTTTCACATTGTATAATACTATGTAAAAACTATCTGCCAATTATAAAAATGACTCTATAAAATTCTTTACCTCTTCCTTGCCAAAGTAAACACCAAAATGGCCCTCACATAAAATATCTGCATCAAGCGACAGTAAAAATTCCAGCGACTGTATGTAATCATCTCTGTTTGATTTCAATACATCATTTAGCGGACCATGAACATCCTGTCCAAAAAGTACAAGTTTGCCTTCTGATTCAACAGTTAATGCCACCGAACCTGGTGAATGACCCGGGATGTGATGCATGTTCAGCGTTAAGCTCCCAATAGCAAATGACTTTTCACTGTCATTGACCTTGATATCAATTGTACAGGGAGTAAGAAAACTACCATACCAGTTTGCCGCTGTTACATATTGATCGCCTGCCTCAATATACTGTGCATCTAATTGATGAGCCACCACCTTGCAGTTGAATGTGCCCCTCAGCTTATGCGCGCCACCAACATGATCAAAATGGCAATGGGTCAGGAAAAGATAGTGAATCGCTGATGCATCAATATTTTCTTTAGCGATATTTTTTAAAACTCTGTCATGTCCATCGCCAGTCCCTGCATCAATGAGTGCTGTAACCTTCCCATCAGTAACACAGTATATTGCCGCATCAGAAGGATGACTTAATGTTGAACCACCAACCTGATATACATGCTCTGTAATTTGCATAGTAACTATCCTGTACATACAAATGGTATCGCTGGGACAAGTCCATAGGTTTACACTTCTGGATAATCCTCTTTACTTAAACATACATAGAACCATCATTCTATGTTATTGCCGGTTTTTGCTTTGCTGAATAACTATCATGGCTCTATTGATAGCTAATGTCAATACTACAGTTAGTCTAAAAATAATAATCAAAGCACACCAATGAAACGACCAGTTACATTTTAATAGGCTACGGTGCTCCGCCTTTGTAATTCATTGAATAGTACCTCACGCACCCTATCTGCATTGGCTTCTAATTCTATAGGCTTGTTAGCATAGTTGCTCTTCACATCAGGCAGGGTTCCCTGATGATATCCAACCTTGAATTCGCTGAACTTCAATCCATGTGCAGTTGATATCACCACAGTTTTGTCGGTCTTTGATATAACCTGTTTTTCAACAAGCTTAAGCAACACAGCTAATGCAACGCCTGTATGAGGACAGCTATACATGCCTGTTCTGTCAGCTAAAGCAGCAGCATTGGAAAGCTCATCCTCTGATGCCTGCTCCACAATGCCATCAAACTGCTGTAATGCTTTAATAGCCTTTATAACCGAAACGGGGTCACCAATCTGAATTGCAGACGCCAGTGTCTTTTGCGGAGTAATTGGCTTAAATTCCTTAAAACCATTACGGTATGCTACATACAATGGATTAGCATTTTGCGCCTGTGCAAGCACAATACGCGGTTTTTTTGTTATAAGTCCTAACTGCAACATCATGTCAAAACCGTTCCCAAGAGCAGAAACATTACCAAGGTTGCCTCCAGGAATAATGATAACATCGGGCACCTCCCAGTCAAACTGCTGAACAATTTCAACCGAGATTGACTTCTGCCCTTCTATACGCAACGAATTCATAGAATTAGCCAGATAGATGGTATTGTCCTTTGTTATTTCCTGCACAATCCTCATGCAACCATCAAAGTCAGTATCAAGCGACATGACAATAGAGCCATTACTCATGGGCTGCACCAGTTGAGCGGTAGAAATTTTGTTCCGTGGCAAAAAGACAATTGATGGAATTCCAGCATAAGCACAGTATGCTGCCAATGCTGCTGATGTGTCACCGGTTGAAGCGCATGCAACCGCTTTAATTGGCTTCCCCCGCATGATCATTTCATTAACCATGGATACCAGCACCGTCATCCCTAAATCCTTAAATGAACCGGTATGGCTGTTGCCGCACATCTTTATCCATAGATCATTCATGCCAATCATAGCACCAAAGCGTTTAGCCCAGAATAAATTTGTGTTACCTTCAAACATGGAAACAATGTTTTCATTGTCAACCTCAGGACACACCCATTCCTTTTTGCTCCAGACGCCGCTCCCGTATGGCCATTTAGTGGTGCCAACACGGCTATTAAAAAGCTCTTTCCATTTTTTTGGCGATAGTTCCCGTAAACGGTCTACATCATGATAAACCTCTAACAGTCCGCCACACTTTTTGCACCTGTATACTACCTCATCTAATGGATACTCTTCGCTGCAACCAGCTATGCAGCGGAAAACTGCTCTATAGTTACTGTCGCCCCCCATAGCTATTCACCTGTATTATCAAAATCTTCTATTGGAATAATCATCACATGACCATTAACAAAACTAAACCGTTCAATCTCGTTTTTTGCCTTTCGCATTCCTGCTTCATTTGCTCTATGCGTTGTGATGACAATAGGAACATATTCAGTAATTGCCTCCTTCTGTATTACCGAAGCAATTGAAATATTATACCCTCCCAGCACACCGGCTATCTTTGAAAGTATGCCTGCCCTATCCTCAGAATGCAATCGTATATAATATCTAAGCATCCTGTATTCAGGTGATATATATTCTGAATCCTTTTCAATATATATACAATCCTTACCACCATGCTGCTTCTGAGCAATAGAAACAATATCACTTACCACCGCAGACGCTGTAGGGAAGCTTCCGGCGCCTTTGCCATACAACGTCACCGGGCCGGTCATATCACCGTGATACATGATAGCATTAAATTCATTGCGCACCGAAGCCAGCGGGTTAGTAAGCGGAATCATCACCGGCTGCAATCGTATGTCAAGCTTGCCATCAACCATACGGCTAACACCCAGAAGTTTGATGGTATATCCCATCTCATGAGCATACGTAATGTCAAGAGCAGTGATATTGGTAATTCCTTCAACATAAACCGACTTCATGGAAACACCAACATTATAGGCTAACATCGATAGTAACACAATCTTATGCGCTGCATCGTACCCTTCAATATCAAAGGTGGGGTCAGCCTCAGCATACCCTTTATCCTGCGCCAATTCAAGTGCCTCGGCAAACGTCATGTCATCTTCTGACATGCGTGTTAATATATAATTGGTGGTACCATTCAGTATACCCACTACCGACTGTATTGAATTCCCAACCAGCCCATTGCGCAGTGCCGCAACACAGGGTATACCGCCACCAATGGCAGCCTCAAATGCCAGCGACCCTTTTGCTGACATGCTTGCTGCAATTATTTCATCGCCGTTTTCGGCTAAGAGCTTTTTGTTTGCTGTTACAACATTTTTACCCGCCTTCAGTGCTGAAACAATAATAGATTTAGCAGGTTCTGTCCCACCAATAAGCTCTATGACCGTATCAATGGAAGTGTCGTATATGATGTCTTCCCATTTGCCAGTAACCGGGATGGCAACCATGGAAGCAATGTTGCGAACATCACATATCTTTACCAGCTCAATATCTATTTCTGTTTTTTTTAAAATATCGCCCCGATGTTTTTCTAAAAGATGATAAACACCACTTCCCACAGTACCAAAACCAATAAGCCCGCATCGCACCTTCATAGCCTATCCCCATTTTTTATACATAATAGTCATTCATAATCCGGCAACAGTTTAATTGTCAACTTTATTTATAGGTATTGACTGATGCAGTATATATGTTGATAGGTTTTTGACAGCCGATTTTTGTCGGCGTATAATACTTACAATATCTGGCGATAGTCATTCTAAACAAAGTGTCTGTCATTCAAAGCAAAGCAAAGAAACTTGGCGCTGCACTCAAACGTATAAAACGGCATCCATGCAGTTTATATAAATTTTTTACTTTATAAGAATATGTCATTATACTATAATAGCCCCATGGATGAAAAAATTACAATTATCAACCTCCACAAATCATTTGGACAACAGGTGGTTTTTTCCGGGCTTCATCTTTCGGTCTATGCGGGTGAGATACTGTGTATTATAGGCAAAAGCGGTTCGGGAAAATCAGTACTGCTAAAGCACTGTATTGGTATTTTAAAACCGGATAGTGGCAGCATACTTGTTGATGGTCAAAAATTTTCCAATGATGATAGCGATGCATCTATTATAAAGAAATTTGGCGTTCTTTTCCAGGGCGGTGCACTGTTTGACTCAATGAATGTATATGACAATATTGCCTTTCCTTTACGCAGGCAGGGAGCGAGCGAGGAGATAATCGCACAAAAAATTCCTGAATTGCTTGCCCATGTTGGACTAAAGGGGATTGAGGCAAGGATGTCTTCAGAGCTTTCCGGCGGCATCCAGAAAAGGGTAGCGCTTGCAAGAGCTATCGCCAAAAATCCTGAAATCATGCTGTACGACGAACCAACCACCGGTGTTGACCCCATAAACTCAGGTTCATTGTACAGGCTGATTGCATACATGCAAAAGACATTCCATGTTACTTCGGTGATAGTTACCCATGATATGCGGCTTGCCTTTACCATTGCCGACCGCATTGCAATGCTTCATGATGGCACAATTATTGCTGAGGGAACGCCACAGCAAATAAAAGAATGTCAGGATACAGTTGTGCAACAGTTTGTTTCAGGAAAAGCAGCGGTATAAATTATCCATTAATTTTATTTTTATCCATTAATTTTATTTTTAATCCTGCTTTTATATTCACCAATCTCATTTTTCAGGATTTCAAGGTCCTTCATCCTGTCGTCAATTCTGTTGATGTGCAAATCTAAAATCTCCAATAGGCGCTTAAGAACAATATCATTTGTTTTATGTATCTGCCATATATACTCTAATTCGTGCATCTCGGAAAGGGTTAATCCAAGAATCTTCAGGCGCTTGATGAATTTCAAGCGCCTGACATCATCATCAGTATAAATGCGTCTGCCATTTTCAATGCGTTTTACCGAGTTGAGCAGTCCCAGCTCTTCATAATACCGTATAGTGCGTGTGCTCATCTCTAAAAGTTTTGCTAACTCACCAATTGAATACGTTGTCACTTTTACTTCAATCACCTGCTATTTTTTTTAAAAAACTGAAGCTGCCATGCCATATTTTGATGCAAACATTTCCCGTAATTTATATTTCTGAACCTTACCGCTTGCTGTCAGCGGGAATGTTTTTACAAATTCCCAGTATTTTGGTATCTTATGGCGAGCTATCTTGCCGGTGCAAAAAGCAATCATCTCTTCAGCACTGGGCGATTGTCCTTCCTTTAACTGAATAGCAGCTAAAACCTGCTCGCCATACTTTTCATCAGGAATCCCTATAACCTGTACATCCTGAATATTTTGATTCGTCAACAAAAATTCTTCAATTTCACGAGGATAGATATTTTCGCCACCGCGGATAATCATATCTTTTATGCGTCCTGTAACCTTAAAATAGCCGTTTTCATCAACTGAACCAAGATCTCCGGTATGCAACCAGCCGTCTTTGTCAATTGCATTTGCGGTAGCTTCAGGCATCTTATAGTATCCCTTCATTACACAGGCACTGCGTGTAACAATCTCGCCCTGTGTGTTAGGTGGCAAATCTTCACCTGTTTCAGGATCAACGATTTTACCTTCTATATCAGGCAACAATCTACCAATGGTTGACACACGCAGGCTCACCGGGTCATCACGTCGTGTCATCGTCATAACAGGCGATGATTCGGTTTGACCAAATGCAATGACAATATCCGGACAATGCATGAGTGTTCTAACCTGATTCATAGTTTCAACAGGGCACGGAGCTCCTGCCATTATACCAGTTCTTAGCGAGGACATGTCATAGTTGTTAAAATCAGGCAGGTTAAGCATTGCAATAAACATTGTGGGAACGCCATTTATGGCTGTACACTTTTCACTGGCAACAACCTGCAACGATTTCAGCGGATCAAAACTTTCCATAACAACCATCGCAGCACCATGGGTTATACAGTTTAATGTACTCATAACACATCCAAAACAATGAAACAGCGGAACATGAATAAGCAGCTTATCATGAGGGGATGTCCCCATAACATCGCCAACCATAAGCCCATTATTGACTATATTATAATGAGTTAACATAACACCCTTTGGAAAACCTGTTGTACCGGATGTATACTGCATATTGATAACATCATCAACATCGCACTCGCTAATTCGCTTGTCCAGTGTTTCATCAGTTATGGAATTTCCCAGCAATACAATATCATTAAAGGTAAACATTCCGGGAGTAGCATCGCGCTTCCCAATATAGACAATATTTTTAAGCATCGGCAGTTTGGATGCATTCACCATACCGGGTTGAGCACAATCTAAATTGGGGATTAATTCCCGTACAATCTGATAGTAATTGCTATCTCTGTATCCTTCAATCATAAACAGCGTTGTTGAATCTGATTGTTTTAACTGGTACTCTAATTCATGCGACTTATAACTGGTATTCACCGTCACCAGCACACCACCAATCATACCCAGTGAAAACTGCAAATATACCCATTCAGGTACATTGGTTGCCCAAACCGAAACATGATCACCTTTTTTTACACCCAATGCAATTAATCCGCTGGCAACCTCCCTGCATTTTTGATAAAACTGCTTATACGTCAGCCTTACCCCAAATTCAGGACATACCAATGCCTCATGATCCGGATATTTTTCCACAGTATCATAAAGCGCCTTCCCTATCGTTAATCTCTTAAAAGCCATACAAACCTCTCCTTTTTTTTAAATATATATAGCTTATAATAATACAACAAAATAATTTTTATAAAACCAGTTTACGTAAACTGTTTTATGACTGCATGGTATGTCAACATAATTACATAATTTTTTATCAATTTTTGAAATTTACAAAACAGCAGACACTGCCCGGCCGGTATGCAATTCTACCACTCTTTTTTTTATTCTTTGTGCGATAGTTACTGCTAATTGACATTTTGCATATATAGGTTCATCCTGTCAATATTTAATTGGTTGTCCAATCAATTTTATTGATGTATCATGCACATTCGACATTATTTTTGGCAGATAAAAATTATATTGCAATAAATGTATTATATAAACAATCTGTTTTACATGAATCATAACAAACCTTGCATACACATTTTATGGAATGCATTGTAACGGGCAAATTATAACTGCCGTTGAGTAACCTGATTACATTAACAACAAGGAGGCTTTATGGATTATACTATTTTGACAGCACCCTGTGGATTAGACTGCTTCAACTGCCCCATGTATCTGGCGGCAAACGATGACAACCTCCGCAGCAAGATTGCAAAGTCTATGAATATCAGTGATGAACAGGCAGTGTGCAAGGGTTGCCGCAATGAAAACGGAACAATTGGTTTTTTAAACATGAAAAAGCCATGCACGGTATATGCATGCACAACATCAAAAGGAATACATTTTTGCCATGAATGTGATGATTTCCCCTGTGATAACCTGCACCCCTATGCCGACAGAGCATCACAGGTACCCCATAATACAAAGGTTTTCAACCTGTGCCTTATAAAAAAGATGGGTCTTGAAAAGTGGGCACAAGAAAAGGCAAAGGATGTGAAGAAAACCTATTTTGGAGGGAAATTTACACTGACGGAATAAATTGAGTGGACCATGTAATAGAAAATGAAAATTGATTTCATTTGATAAAAAGCGATCAGAGCCCAAAAGAGAATTTTGTTCATTTTTAATTAAGTTATTTGATGGAATTGCTCTAAAACAAAGTAGAAATATTATCCATGCTATTGGACTCTCCAGATATGAAATTTCAATAGACATTAGATTTATAAAATGTATAAAAAATCAATTACTGTCCCAATTCCAATTAATTCAATATTTCTTTATAGCGAAGTGTATTACAATTTTATATTAGATATAATACAAAATTTATGTATACAATCAAATACTATTCCTACCACTTTAGATGCTTGTGTTTTTTCATCATTTGACAATGGAAGAGGGGAAGATTATTTTAAAGATAATGGGACTTACACCCATAAAGTTTCAATGGAGAATGTGAATGAAGAGAGCAATAAGGCATATCTCCGTTACTCACTTGATAACTTCACAAATTTGTTCAACATACCCCCATTTTTTATGAATGAAGGCATAACGCAACATAGTTCATAGTGCATGAAACTGTACCTGCTGTATACCCTCCAAACGCAACATTGCCTCAATCCTTTGACGGGTGCTGGTATCGCTAACAGGTTCAACCGCTGAAATAATACTATCGCCCTCTTTTTGTACTGCATATTCCTGTAAAAATCCTGCAACGGTTGCAAACATACATCCTCCTACCCCGCAACAACTTTTATTTGCAATGGCATATCCAATAAAACACAATATCTCTTTATCATCAACAGGCAGACGTTTTTCGTAGGTATAGGCATACACCCCCGAAATGGATTCAACCTCATGCTCCAGTTGGGGATGTTTAAAATGCACACTCATTGTTACCTGCAGCAACTACCATTCAATGAGCACAGGTTGCTGTGTTCAACCTGCAATGTTGTATGGGTAATATTAAATTTTTCTTCAAGCATGGCATTTATTTTTGTTATCAGCGCATCAGTGTTAGAGTAACTATCGCCCTTATCAATACACAGGTGACACGATAAAAACACCTCATTGGAATCTACCGACCATATATGCAATCCATGCACACTGGAAATGCCCGGTATTGTTAAAAGCGCTTTGTATACATCATCAAAATTAAGTCTCGACGGTACTCCCTGCAAAAATATCCGTACTGAACTTTTAATAATATCAAGGGAGCTTGCCACAATCATGAGAGCTATCGCCACGCTTACTATTACGTCAAGGATAACCCAGCTATTGTTAACCATGAGCACCAGGCCGGTAATGATAACCCCAATTGATGAAACCGCATCGTACAACAGGTGCAGAAATGCTGCTTTAAGATTCAGATTTTTATCTCTGCTTTTATACAGCACAAGCATGGAAATGACATTGCCTGCCAGACCAATACATGCTACCGGCAGCATCACTCCAGGATTGATGGGCTCAGCATGTACATACCGTTTGACAGCCTCAACAATAATATATCCGCCTATAACAAACAGCGCTAATGCGTTGACAAGCGCAATGAGCACCTCAAAACGTTTAAGCCCAAACGAATATCGCTTGCCGGGTTTGTGCTGTGATACCTTCTGCCCGATATAACCCAGTATAAGCGAGATGACATCAGAAAGGTTATGCCCTGCATCAGATACAAGGGCTAAGCTGCCTGAAATAATACCACCAATATATTCAGCCATTGTAATGATGACATTGAGCACTACCACAAGGATAAACCTTCCCTGACTATACTTATGTTCATGTGAATGGTCGTGGTGATGGTCCATAGACAATCCTTTTTTATATGCTGTTGTAATTCAATATACTATAGCTACATATTGTCATCAATTTTTTATTTTTTGGTTGCATATATGTGCCATTTTTCTGTTAAAATACTATGGATTATAATGAACATATTTCCGATAGTATTATGTAAGAGTGAGATTATTCTATTTTTTAAGGAAAATGGTATGAAAACGGCAATATGTGCTGCAATTATTTGTTCTGTTATGGTTTTTCCTGCATATTCACAAAATAAAAATGCAAAGCCCCAAACAACCAGAGAGGATAAAACTACTCAACCAAAGCAGGCAAAAAATATTGCACAGGGATACGGCAACGTTAAGTGGGGAAGTTATTTAAACGATGTAAAAAATAATGTAGCGGGCAGAATCATTTACATGGATGAAAAACGCATCATTATATCCCGTGATGGTGATCTTGAATACCGCTATGGATTTTTTTATCCCGAATACAGTCAAACATCTACTGAACCACAACAACCAAAACTTTTCTATGTTATTATTCAATTCCCCTATATTGCCCTTGATGATGTAAAGAAAAAGATGGAAGAAAAATACGGACCTGCAACCGGTGAATCCATAAAAAATAATCAGGGCGCCTATATATGGGACTCTGAATCAACGGCTGTTGTTTTATGGGTAGATAGTTATGAAAAAAAACCGTTCTGCCGCAAGATAACCTATGTAAGCAAAATTATGGCAAAAGATATCAATGCATATCACACGACAGTCTTCAGCAAAAAGGAGCAGGAAATCATCAAGAAGCTACAGCCATAATTTACATCTTCCATATCATCACAGGAATAAGAGCTACTCCACTATCAAGTGCACTGAGTGCTTTTGCAAACACCGTTCCAATCTTATCAAACGAATCGATAGCTGTTGGCATTGCACATCCTGGCATATCAGAGGTTACCAGAAGGTCACCAGGTTTTACCCCCTTCTGGCGTGCATCCACCTTGCATAGTACTGAACCTGTTAAAGCAACAGGGTATAGCTTTTTCTCTGAGCTGGCATTATTGATAACCATAACCGGATTGCCAGCAACCACACCAATCACTCCTTTATTAAACGCATTGCGTGAGCGTGAAAGAATTGCGTTCCCCTGTTCACTGACCACAAGAACATCGCCAGGTGAAATATATTCCTTATCATCGGTTTCAAACATCTCAACAATGCTGGCATAATATTCCTTATTATCGCTATTCAGGCTAACCGTACCGTTAAAATACGATTCACCATTGGCATATAAAGCCTTCCCATTACCAACAAGGTGTACAGTGTCATCATAATGGGCGATAGTTCCATAGCCATCAGCCACCAGTGAATAGTTATGCTCACTTACAAACACACCTCCCGCACCAAATCGCGATAACCCCATTACACCACATCCCTGAATTCCTTCTGAATTACCCTGTGACTGTCCCCGTACACCACACATCGAGGCATGTCCCAGCACACCGTATGCCTTTATTGTATGTCCATTGTTGCTCTGAACTATCCCTGCAACGCCAATGGCATTATCCTTATTTGCTACATTTTTTCCGTAAATAACCGCACTATCATGAGTTGGCGGTACAATATCAATAAATTCTTCTGACCTCTCTGCAATTATAGCAATAGTTCCTGTATGATCATGATAAGCATGTACTATGGGAGCGTAATCATGAGTATGAGGGAGTGGTTCGCGTTTATCGTAGAGTCGGGGATCATCAGATTGGACTGCATGCAACGTGCGGTTTTCACCATGCTTTGCAAGAGTGACAATACCAGGATTATCCACAGTTGCATCCTTTAACCGCCTGTCATTGCCTTGTACCGCCACACCCTCTCTATCCTCGCCATCCTCGGCTAATTCCACTATTCCCCTGCTGTGCGTCGTGGCATCCTTTAACCGCCTGTCATTCCCCTGTACCGCCACGCCTTCTCTATCCTCGCCATCCTCAGCTAACTCCACTATCCCCTTGCTGTGCGTCGTGGCATCTTTAAGCCGCCTGTCGT
>DCUV01000024.1 GCA_002328585.1 Spirochaetia bacterium UBA2205 | reverse complement strand
ATGTATAGGTGTACCTTCAAGGATAGTATGCTCTGACACAAGTACTTCGTGTCTTCAGAATGTAAATAGTGTTACATTATTATAAAACAGACGGTTTTATGAAAAAAATTGATAGATTGCCTGTATTACCGTTTTGCAATATTGCTCTGGCATTCCATAATACAGGGGCAGGCGCAGTAGACGCTCACTTTCTTTTGTGGTAAATTCATCAGTGCCATCAAATCTTCCGTATTGCTGTCCGGCAGGGGAGCTGTGCAACGGCACATAATGAAATACTGCATATATGCCATTGTTTTTTAAATATTCGAGCAACTGTGTCCTAACATGCAAATCATCTACTTTGATATAGAACATATGCGCATTGTGCCTGCATTCATCAGGAACTATCGGCAACGCTATTATGCCTTTTGTGTTAAGCGGCAGCAGCGATTCATAGTACATGTTCCATGTCTTCATTCTGTTGTGGAAAATGTCATCTGCCTTTTCCAGTTGTCCCCACAGGTATGCAGCGCTGACATCATTCATAAGATAGCTTGAGCCAATATCAACCCAGGTATATTTATCCACCATCCCCCGAAAAAATTGACTGCGGTTGGTACCCTTTTCGCGGATGATTTCCGCTCGTTGAATCCATTGTTCATGGTTTACAAGCAGTAATCCGCCTTCGCCTGCACTGGTATAATTTTTGCTTTCATGGAAGCTGAATGTTCCAAGCTGTCCCAGTGTGCCGGCATGGCTACCGTTATAGGTGCTCAACATAGCCTGTGCTGCGTCTTCAATAACTGGTACATTATATTTCATGGCAATGTTACGTATTGCATCCATGTCGCATACTACACCAGCATAATGCACCACAACAATTGCCTTTGTTTTTGTGGTGATAGCTTTTTCAATCTTTGTTTCATCTATGTTCATGGTATCGGGACGTATATCAACAAATACTATGGTTGCACCCCGCAGTACAAAAGCATTGGCGGTGCTTACAAAGGTATAGCTGGGCATTATGATTTCATCTCCGGGCTTTGTATCAATGAGCATTGCACACATCTCCAATGCATGGGTGCATGAAGAGGTAAGCAGTGTGCGCTTACACTGCAGTTGCGATTGGAACCATTGCTCGCACATGTTGCCAAATTTGCCATCGCCAGAAATTTTACCGCTTTGCAATGCCTGTTTTATGTATTGCTCTTCGTTGCCGGTATACGGAGGTTGGTTAAAGGGAATAAAGATGGTATGATTATCCATAGTTTTAAATTATTATTGATATCGTAGTTAATATACTATCTATTTCATCTCAACTTTTATAAGTTCATGAATATTATTAATGCAGTCAACCATTTTATTATATGAATCAAATTGTAAAAATACAATCCCAAATTTGTGAGTTAAATAATCCGTAACAGTTTCGCCGGTTGTGTACCATTCAAATTTTTCCAATATGTTATTGTTTATTTCATGGCTATAGACTATCTTCTTTAAAATACCACATTTATCAGGCATTATGCAATGGCGTATAAAATTACCATTAATTGATGATTGCTGTATACTGGTAATATCTAATCCTGCAAAAGCACGGACAATATATTCAGAGTATGGAATACCGGTAGCATACTCAACCAGCTTAAGATATAAGTCGCCGGGCGGCCTTCTGCATATTTCAGTTATGTAAGGTTTATCTTCTTTTAAAATAAATTGTGTGTGGAAAATACCATCTTTTAAAGAAAGAATTTCCGCCATTTTTTGATACACAGCGCAAAGCTGTTGAATAGCTTGTTTGGGTACACTTCCTGGACAGTATGCGCCAGCAACAAGATATTTGTTTAAGTAATAGTATTCGTTGTCAAAAAAATAAAAGGCTACCTTTTTATTTTTTAAAAACACCGAAAGTCCATGATATGATCCGTCAATAAATTCTTCTATTACTATTTTTTTTTGCCGGGATATAGATAGTGCTTTAATAATGGCTTGTTTTGCTTCATCATACGTTGCTATTCTGGATATACCTTTCCCTCCTGTTAAATCAACCGGCTTTACTATGAGCGGCAATTGTAATGCTTCTATTGATTGCAGTGCATCTTCAACATTATCAAAGTTTGCTGCAACAGGCGATGGAAAATTATATTGTTTCATAAATTCGCGAAATTTGTTTTTGTAATGAATTGTTCTGGTTACTTCAAGAGAATCAAATGTTTTAAAGCCAAGTTTTTCAGCAACATACGAACAGGTTATTGCCGAAAAGTCATTGCAACAGGGGCATAGTGCATCAACTTTCTCATCAATGGCTATTGATACTATTTGTTCCATATTTGAGTAATCCGCTTTAATGTATTTATCAGAGTATTGGTGACCTAAATCTTCTTCACGTGTGCCAGTAGTAATGACAAAATAGCCCAATTTTTTTGCTGCTAAAATTAATGGAATATCTGAATGGCTTCCTCCTGCTATCAATAACTTTTTCATTGTTTGATTCCTGATTTTTAAGCTATAAGCATCAATATTGTTTTACAATATCAGCAATTTTAAAGGCTAACTCAACAGATTGCTCTGCATTAAGCCTTGGATCGCATAATGAAGTGTAGTTGTTATCTAAATCTTCTTCTGATAAAGCACGCAATCCACCAATGCATTCAGTTACATTATCGCCAGTCAATTCTATATGGATGCCTCCCGGGATAACATTTTCATGTATACAAATTTCCCAGAATGATTCAATTTCTTTTACTATGTCTTCAAAACGCCGCACTTTACGATTATATTTATTAACATAGGTATTACCATGGACTGGATCGCATATCCATACCACATTATTTTTTTTGCGTTTAATATGTTTTATTAAAACTGGAAGTTGTTTGTTTATTGTAGGTATACCAAAGCGAGTAATAATGCATATTTTTCCCTGTTCATTAGCAGGATTAAGTTTATCAATTATACACATTAAATCTTCATCGTTATAATCCGGGCCAACTTTAATACCAATAGGATTATTGATCCCACTCAAAAATTCAACCTGGGAACTATCGCAATAACGGCTTCTATTGCCTAACCACAACATATGAGCACTGGTATCATACCAATCTCCGGTGGTTGTATCAATCCTTGTAAGTGATTCTTCATATTCAAGTATTAAAGCTTCGTGTGATGTATAAAAGTTTACTTCATTAAATTGAGGATTATTTACATCCAGCCCCAATGCTTTCATAAAGTTAATTGCTTTTGTTATGTTTATAACTATTTCAGAATATTTATCCATTATAGGAAAATTTTTGAAGTAATGCTTTTGCCAATCTGTGATTGACTGAAGGGATGCGTATCCTCCCTTTGTAAATGCTCTTATTAAGTTTAATGTTGCTGCTGATTTATAATAAGCTTCTAATATCCTTTTAGGGTCATGTTTACGATATTCCGGTGTGGGCAAATAGCTATTGATCATATCACCTCTATAAATTGGCAATTGAACATTATCAACTATTTCAAATTCATTTGAACGTGGTTTTGCATATTGACCTGCAATTCTTCCAATTTTAACCACTCTTTTATTAGTGATGTAAGTTATGATCATGGACATCTGTAAGATAATACGTATGAGATTATGAATTCTTGGCCCCTGACAATCTACAAAACTTTCTGAACAGTCGCCACATTGCAGCAAAAATGCATCTCCCCTTGATATGTCAATTAAGTCTTTTTTCAGAGATCTGGTTTCACCAGCAAATACCAATGCCGGCAGTTTGCTTAATTCCTGTAAAACATCTGCTAAAAGTTTTGTATCATACCAATTGGCTTTTTGGTAATAATTAAAATTTTGCCATGATTTTTTTGTCCATTCAGTATTCATACTTTTTATTTAGATGCTTTTACCATGTAGTGTAAATTTATTTTGTTTATCATAACCATCGATGCAATTAAGAATTATTGGGATAAGCAGTACAAATAAAAGATATGAAATAATTTCAAAAGGTAGCAGCAAAATTCGTATTATTTTGCTTTTTATTGTCCAGAACAAAGCTTTAGGCAAAAAGGTAATTCTGTTTGCCAGATAGCTGAAATAACCTGATGTTGGTTTGATATCGTTAATGAAAAAATGGGCCTTTTCCAGAAAGTATGATATCCCGTAATTTGTATAGCGAAAATAATCGTATGGTTCTTGATGCAACCACCATCCCTGCGGTACAGTAAGGTACAATGAACCGCCAGGTTTTAAAACTCTATAAAATTCAGAAATTACATTGAATGGTTCTTTTACATGCTCTAAAACATTTATACAAATAATACTGTGGAAGACATTATTTTTAAATGGCAATGTTTCAAGATTACTCAATACATCTAATTTGCTATAGTCCCAGTTTATATCGCCTACACTAAGGTCAGTGGCAATATATTTTTGTTTATTAAAGAAGCCTTTATAAGGGCACTGCCCTGCACCTGCGTCAAGGATATATGATCCTTCCGGTGACTCCTGTGAGCATTTATAAATAAATTCTTTTCGTTTAAAGGTGTCAGGATCGATCATCTTATTTATAAAATCAGGAAGCTGTGATAAAGATAGATTGTTTAGGTGTGATAGTAATTTATTAATAATCATAGCAAGCCAACTTTGAATTTTGATAATACCATTGTTGTTACAAATTAATCTGGTAAAAAATATAAAACAGTTTCGGTAATCCCTTCGGTATAATGGCGTAAATATACTTTATATGATTTATTAATGGATAAAACCTGCTCAGAAATTTTCCATAAATCATCAGGTTTATGATATGCGCACACTGCCAATGATGGTTGGTAATCTTTTATAATTTTTTCACAACCTTCCAGTACACTTGACTCATAACCTTCAACATCCATTTTTATATACTGCACGGGTTCAAAAATGATATTGTCAAGCCTATCTACATAAATTATCTTTGTACCACTAGAATCTATCTTTGAACTTGACCCATTGATACAAAAATTTATTTTACCTTTAGCGTTTGACAATCCCATTTCATAATACTGTATTCCTGAAAAATCTTTCAACAGCTCTTTTGCTATTTCCATATTGGTTATATCAGGTTCAAAAAAATAGATATGTTTATAATGATGATTTCTTTTTATAAATTCATGGCTTGTAAATCCATCAAACCCACCTACATCAACAAATACATCGCATGTTGCAATATTCAGTATTGCATCAAAGTATTGTTGATCCTGAATATTTTTAAAACCATGCATATTAGCTAAATCATACGACAGTCTGAAATTTATTATCTTTTCAAATTCTTGTTTGGATTGTTCATCAGATAAAATAGAATATACCCATTCATACTTTGATCTGTTGGTTTCAAAGTCTTGAATAAAACCATCCCAGAAGGTAACATTTGGGAGCTTTAAACGCGAGTATTTATAAAAGGCAAAATAATCAAGATGTTCAATGCCCTGTTTATTTAATTTTTTTTCGGCTGTCAGAGGCCTTCCTAATATTACTACATTTACAACTAAAGCGTTTTTTGGTATTGTTTCAGTTTTATAAATTGGTTTCCCTAAATGTATTGTAGTTGTTGTATAATCATCAATAAAACCGTCAATATCCATTGCTTCTGCAATTGCATTGGCAAACTCATTAATCCCAAAAATCAATTTAGGTTGCTTTGAATGTATAAACTTTTCACAAAAATCTATCGCGTCATGATTTATTTTTGGTTCATGTACTGGAATCATATAACTTCTTCCAATTTTATGAATGTTTTTTCTTTTGCCGAAAGATTTATCGTGTTTAAAAGGTTTAATCCTTCAAGTGCGATATCTATATCAAAAGTATAATTTACAGGAGTATCTTTGTGCTGTTGATAATGTTGCAATGTATCAGCAATATCTTCATATAAATTTGCAAAAGCTTCAATAAAACCTGCAGGATGTCCTGCCTTAAACCGGTTATACCGGGGTAAACATGTTACCTCAACAAGGTTGCTTACACGATCAACTATCTGTATGTTCCCCTTGTTATCACATACTATAAGCTTTTCAGGTTTCATCTGATACCATTCAGCTGAACCATAAGTGCCAAAAATTCTCAATCGCAATCCATTCCTGTGTCCACAGGCAGATTTACTGTACCACATGTTGCATATCATGTTATCCGAATATTTAATAATGCTAATAACATTATCAACTACCTGTTTAAAATGACCAAAAGAATTTTGAATGGCAACAACCTCTAATGGTTTTTTTTGTGTTAAGAAATAAATTAAACTATGCAGATGTACTCCCAGGTCAAGGGATACAGTAGGTATGTCATAATCTTTTTGTCGCCATGGTTGGGGGTATATTGGGTTGCCATTTTTATCAACTTTTATAAAGGTTTCCTGCGGCATTTCAATGTGTATTTGGTTAATATCCCCTAATAATCCTTTGTTTATCATATTTTTTAATTCACGTATCATAGGGTAACCGGTATAATTAAAGGTTACTGTTAAAAAGTTTTTATATTTATGTATTAGCTGTTTTACTTTTTTACCCTCATCAACCGAAGAAACAAGGGCTTTTTCACATATTATTGCGTATTGATTTTTTATTGTCTCTTCTAAAATTTCATAATGCGATGGGGTTGGGGTTAAAATGACAATGGCATCTATTTTATCTTTTTCGTGCTCTAAAAGTTCTTTCCAGTTAAAATATAATCTTTTTTTGTCTATATTAAAGTATTCAGCAGTTTGTATATTTATATCATTGTGTCTGCTAAAACAGCCAGTCACAAGTTTAAAGTGCCCATCCATTTGTGATGCTATCTTATGGGTAATACCAACTGCCGAATTTAGTCCACCGCCTATAAATCCAATAGTAAAGGTTGTATCCATGTAATTATTCCTTAAATGTTGTAGCTGCTATTATATATAAAGGCCTGTTTTTTGCTTCATCATATATTTTATTAAGGTATAAACCAATAATACCCATGCAGGCAATAATAATACCACCAAGAAAATAAATTGAAACCATCAAGCTTGTCCACCCGGTTACCGGGATTGAAAAGATATAAAATTGTATAACAAGAAAAATAGCATATAAAAATGAGAGAAACGATAACATAAAGCCTGATGTTAAGAACAATTTCAATGGTTTATCAGAATGTGATACAATGCTGTCAAGAGCTAATACAAATAATTTTTTAATGCTGTAACTTGATTTACCTTTCTTTCTGTTGGAATGCTCTATAGCAATTTCAATCCTTGTAAACCCTACCCAGATTGCAAACAAACCAAATGAACGGGTATGCTCTTTAAAACTCTTTAAGCTATTAATAACTTTATGGGAGTATATGCCAAAATTACTGATGCTTCCATCTATATTTGTATCAGTTAGATACGAGTAGATTGTGAAAAATAGTTTTGAGGTAATCTTTTTTATAAATGTATCTTTCCTTTCCACTCTCTTTCCCACCACAATATCGTATCCTTCCTGTGCCTTATTATACAACTTAACAATCTCTTCGGGTTGGTCCTGTAAATCAGCATCCATGACCACCACCCATCTGCCTTTTGCAAAATCAAGCCCTGCTGTAATGGCATAATGCTGTCCAAAATTGCGTGAAAGCTTTATACCCTTTACCCGTTTATCCCTTGTAGCCAGCGATGTTATGATGTGCCATGCGTTGTCGGGACTGCCATCGTCCACCATGATAATCTCAAAATTATTTGTAATAGAGCGTAACGATGCAATTAAACGAGTGTACAGCTCATCCAGACACTCTGCACATTTGTAAACCGGGGTAACCACCGAGATGTAAACATTCTTCATAAACAAAACCTTATATCATTAAAATTACATCATAAAAAAATACATACTGCGTTAATTAACAAACCACCATGTAACAAAGTCATCAGCAACTGTGATAGCAATTTTTGATTTTTATTGACAAGCATTGCTCTGGAAAAATCTTTATTGCTGACTGATGACAAAAAGGTAGTGCGACGATACTGTACAGAGAATCTCCATCCGTCATCCAGCTTTTGTAATGTATTGTTTGTAATATACATTTTAGTTTCATCTATTAACGACGACAAAAAGCTATCCTGATCAACAATAATGATTCCATCACAGGCAATGTCTAAAAAAAGCGGATTATGATTGGTAAAGTTAGAAATACATTCATCTTTTGTAAGCAGTATAATATCTGATGGTATGCCTATTGATAGCATGTTTTTTAATAAAACAATCTGACTTGCCCGTCTATGCAGTTGCGGATGAATGCCTTCGGCAACAACAAGGAGATCAATGTCCGAATGAATATTTTGCCTGTCAGCAGCATAAGAACCAAACATTGCAGTAGCAATTACCGTAAAAGGCAGATTGCTTTTCCGGGTGTACACTGCATCATGAATGTGATCAATAATTTTTTTAGTTTGCATGGTAATACTATATAGTTACTATCGCTTAAACATATTTTGTAACATACCATTGAACAGTTTTGGCCAATCCCTCGTCAAATGAAACCTCTGCATGCCATTCAAGTTGCTCAATTTTACCCGGGTCAATAGCATAGCGCTTATCATGCCCCGGACGGTCTTCAACATAGTGTATTAAATCGGCATACGATGATATGGACCGCTTACCCTCATTGATTATTGAATTGTTATGCACGGGATACATGCTGTCAAGCAATGAACATATTTTTTTTGTAATGGCATTGTTGTCATGCTCATTATGCCCGCCAATGAGGTATGTTTGTCCCGCTTTGCCTTTATGAAAAACAACATCAATCCCTTTGCAATGATCAAGCACATATAACCAATCCCTGACATTTTTGCCATCGCCATATATGGGTATGGGATTTCCATGCAACGCATTTCGTATGATGGTTGGAATAAGCTTTTCATCGTGCTGCTTTGGACCATAGTTGTTTGAGCAATTGGTAATAACGGTATTCAATCCGTAGGTGTGGTGATAGGCTCGCACCAGCATATCACCGGATGCCTTGCTGGCGCTGTAAGGACTGTTGGGGGCATAGGGCGATAGTTCTGTAAAATAGCCGCTACTGCCAAGTGAGCCATACACTTCATCGGTTGAAATATGATGGAAGCGACAGTTCCGGTAATCATGTTTATAGACAAAAGGTTTTTCCATCCACGAGCGATAGGCACACTGTAAAAGAGCGTGCGTCCCAACGATATTGGTGGTAATAAAGTTTTCAGCATCTTTGATGGAGTTGTCCACATGACTTTCAGCAGCAAAGTGGATGACACCTTTGATAGTATATTTATGAAAGATGGACTGTAGCAACTCTTTGTCACAGATGTTACCATGGATAAAGGTATAGCGTTTATGGTTGGCTACCTCTTTTACATTGTCGGGGTTTGCAGCGTAGGTCAGCGCATCAATATTGATAATGTGATAGTCATACTTATCAATACAATATTCAATAAAATTGCTTCCAATAAAACCACAGCCACCGGTAATTAAAATAGAATCCATTTATTCTCCAGCAATAGTTATTAGATATTGGCTATAATCTGTTTTGGATAGTGACTTTGCAATCAAAAGCACCTGCTCTCTGGTAATCCAGCCGTTTTTAAATGCTATCTCCTCCACACAGCCAATTTTTAGCCCGGTACGTTCCTCTATAATTTTTACAAAGTTACCTGCCTCCAGAAGGCTATCATGGGTACCGGTATCAAGCCATGCAAAACCCCTTCCCATAACCTTAACCTTCAAATTATTTTGATCTAAATATAATTGGTTGATGCTGGTAATTTCAAGCTCACCACGGTTGCCTTGCGTTATGCTTTTGGCTTTTGTTACTACATCATTGGGATAAAAGTATAGTCCAATAACAGCATAGTTGCTCTTAGGTTTTGCTGGTTTTTCCTCTATTGAGATGGCATTGAGTTTTTCATCAAATTCAACAACACCGTATTGCTGAGGGTCTTTAACATAATATGCAAAGATGACAGCATGGTTGTTATTATGGACTATTGTTTTGCTGTCCAGTAAATGTGCAATGAGCCCATGTCCAAAGAGTATGTTGTCACCCAATACCAGGGCAACGGCATCGTTGCCTATAAAATTTTTACCAATTAAAAAAGCCTCTGCAATACCATTGGGTTTTTCCTGCACAGCGTACGATAGTTTTATTCCCAGCCAGCTGCCATCACCCAGAAGATTATAAAAACGCCCACTGTCCTGAGGTGTTGAAATGATGAGTATATCATTAATACCGGAAAGCATCAATACTGATAGAGGATAATAGATAAGGGGTTTATCATAAACAGGCAACAGCTGTTTGCATGTTGCTTTTGTAATTGGATACAGGCGTGTGCCGGAACCGCCTGCTAATATAATCCCCTTCATATTGGTGAAATTACTCTTTATCTTATTAAAAATTAACGAATGTTATTACTGATAAATGTTTACGAAAAAAATTGTTTGTGTCAATTATTATTTTATGCTGGTTAGGGAAAATTATATAACTATTAAGCGTTTTATAATAACTATTGAAAGGGATTTTAAAAACCGAAAGATAAACCCCGGCCCATCTCCCTGGTAAGGCAAGGGGGAACCTCACCCCTGTTTCCTCGCCTTCGTAAGACTTGTAGATAAATCCCATAGAGGTGAAATTATTGTGGCGGTGGCACTATATTATAGTTAATAAAAAAATGAGAGGGATAGCCCTCTCATTTTATGGGATTAAGTAACAGTATAAATCTTTTTAGAATACGTACGCTATGCCCATATCAAGTGAATACTGGCTCATTTTAGTTTCATAATGGGCAAAATATTGAGACATATTAGCACCGTCAATTTTAGCTTCAGGTGAATACATGCCGCCTAGATTAAGCGTCAGGTTATTATCAAATGATATGCCAATACCAGCGGTGTAGTGATATTCGGCTATGGCAGGGAATGCCACGTTTTCAAACGCTCTGTCTTCATCTAACGGCATCTTGCCATAGTTAAAGCCTGCACGCACGGTAAACATAGGATTGATTACATACTGAGCACCTATTTTATACACCATCTGGTTGTCCCAGTTCATGTTCCATGCTGTTGCATTGCTGCTGTTTTTGCTGAATTCAGGCTTATTTTTGCCGTTTGTTTCAGACCATTCTATCCACTGAACCTCAAACGCTACAGTAAGGTCTTTTAATGGGGTTACTGAAAAACCTGCTGTTACACTCTGTGGCTGGTCAAATTCCAATTTATCTTTGCCCTGGTCGGTATTAAATTCAAAATCCTTAAAATTGCTCTTTGTTTCATAGGCAACACCAATAGTAAGCATATCAACCGGTTTAATGTTGACAGCAATGGTTGCTCCATACCCAAACGCTGCAGAATTCATGTGCTCTTCCTGGTTTGCAGGCATTCCTATTAAAGTCCCATTGGTTGCTGCTGAAAATTCCATTGTTGCATACATAACGTTTGCAACAGCGCCAACCGATATCATATCATTTATCTTGTAGGATAACCCTGGTGCAAAGCGCATCTGACTGTACATGGTTTTTAAGATACTCTGGTAAACATTTTTTTCATAGTCAACGCCCATACCGGAAACACCGTAAGCGCCAATACCAAAATGTAACTTTTCGGTGAGCGGTATAACAAGCCCAAATGCCGGTACCGGTGAAGCACCTGCATCGGATTCAACGGTTTCCCCGTCTTTTGCCATTATCCCTGGCATTGGACCGGAAGCCTTATGCTTTACCGTTGGTGAAAAATATGATGCGCCAAAATCAATACGCCCTTTTAAATCAGCTATCCCTGCTGGATTTGTAATGATGGAAGCCGCGTCAAGCGTAGTGGCAACTCCAATACCACCCATAGAACGCTGCACCGGACCAAAACCAATCATGCGCATGCCGTTGGTGGCAAATGCATTTGCAGCTACAAACAAAACCATGGCTGCAATAGATAAAACCTTAAAACTGGTTTTCATAAAACCCTCCTCACGAAGTTATTTAAACTTTATTGTTATGATAATAGATTTTTTAGATACAATCAATGTAGCAAGGGGTTGTTTAATTGTCAATAATTTTATAATATTATTAAATAAAAATTTTGTATAATAAAATTATACTATAATACTTAATTATTGGGAAAATTATTGATACCATACTTGGTTATGAAGCTTTTATGGATACTATTTTAGCCCGTGTTGTATATATGAATACAATAATTATATGGTGCTTGATACTTCTATAAAAGGATTCCGGGCAGTAGTATTGTCATCTATTGCGCTTTATTATACATAGTGATCGATTATATATCATTAATGGTGAATGTTTTTTCGTTCTATCTCACATCACGTATATATGATATTATACAGGATATCATTTTTATATTCTTTACACTATAGCAAAATATATATAGATGCATATTTTATTATTATTGTTGGATTAGTGGGATATTTGTACTATCTGCTTCACGATTGTAAGCTCTCCCTATTACAATTGTTCGGAGGGTATCACCCGGTTCATTTATTGTTTGTACTCACTATCTTACTATGGAAGAATTACTTTCAGAATTACACGATGTCATTAATAACTGTTGTTCTATTTATAGGGGCTCTACATCTTTTTATGACGATACTGTTTCTTCAATCATCATTGCAATATTATGATCAATCATCATTGAATCGGTAAACTCTGAATCAAAGGATGCGGCGCGTGCCAGTAAATTTTTTTAAGACTGATTATCCTTTTATAGTAAAAAAATCCTCATCAAACTCTGGTTTGTTTTTATACCGTTCCATAAAATAGGATGGTGCACTATCAAGATGCTCAAAGATAAGCGGATTAACCTCAATGCCTGCTTTGTGTAATGCCGTAACGGTTTCCATAGGGTCAGGAGGGCAGCCTTTAACCGGTATGGCATTGATGGTAGTGTTATGCTTATGCAGATTTACCATACATTGTCCAAGCAATATGGTGTGCTTTTTGTTTCCCGATGGCTGCATTTTTTTACCGGTTAACACCTCTACTTCATCCCATGGTTTGCCCTGCCATGCAAGGGTAATTGCTGTCAGCACCGCTCCATTGAGAGCAGCACAATAGGTGCACATGGTTAAATCATATTTAGGGTATGACAGCCCCTGTATTCCCATTGCATGCAGCTTTTCAGGGAGTGTGCCATCATCGGTATAGGGGAATGTATACTCATGGTAGTGTGCAACATCGGTTATAGGCATACCAGTGATGTTGATATCGGAAAGGTCAGCATCCCTATGCTCCTCTGCTGCTGCATAGGCTAAATAAGGTATGCTATCCGGCTGGTGACCTAAAACCTTTGCGCCAACCATATCGGCTGAAAGCGTATTTTCTGATGAGATGATAATATTACTTCGGTGTGGTTTGCCATCAAAGCCTGGTCCGCGCTCTAATGTATACATGCCATCGATGATGGTTGTTCCTTTGGGCAGCAATTTATATAAGCGGGATATCATGTAGTGAAGATTTTTTGTTTCATCCGGGTTATGAAATTTTTTTCGTGACGGGATGTTAAGAAGTCCTTTCAAATTTTTTAAGCCCAAACTCACAACGGTTTGTGCATGAGTTTTCAAAACAGGAATATTTATGAGATAGTCACTGTGCAGTGCATCACTGCTAACATTAATTTCAATGTCGTCATCAAGCTTTACCTTTTCAAAGGAACTATCGAACACATTTATTATTTTTGTCCCATAGCGTTTAGCCAGCGTGTTGTAGCCTAAATATTCAAAGGCATGTGCTGCTGTTTCTTTGTCGTTTGGTTTCAGGGTAACGATGCCTTCGCCTATGGTTATATTGCTAACACCATAGTCCTTGAGAAGCTCAACAACCTCGCAAAGAACCGATGAGGTTGTAATAACCCCCCATTTTGGAAATGGAACCGTTGCCCAGAATACTATATTGGGTTTTATAAAAACTTTGTCCGACGGCTTAAGATTTTTCAGTGCATTGATGCTTTCAATATTTTTTGCCACAGAACCTTTGCCTTCATACAGGGTCAGAGCAACATCGTATTTCATGATAAACCTCACATACTATTTTCAAATGATAATAAATTAAAAACAACTATCGCCCAACCCTGTAAAATTGCTATTTATTTTTTAAAAAAATAATAATGGAGAAGGTCAGGGTTGACGTGCGCCATTCAGGTATTCCTGTAAAATTGTCTTGACATTTATATAAAATTTATGGAGTCATTGTTTAAATATAACAAAAGTTAATTTTCATGGTATCTTTACAAAAGGCGAGCACTCAATGAAAAAAATTTTATATATTGCATACCAGCCCTATAAGTGGTGTATTTTTGTTCCTTTTTTGGTGGTATCAACACTTTTTTTTGGATTTCTTACCATAATTTTGGTTCCGTTAACCAATCCAAAATTTGCAAGCTATATTTGTGGTGCTTTATGGTCTCGTTTAAATGGTTACATGACTCCGATGATGGTTAGTGTACATGGACGCAGCAATATGGATAAAAAGCAGTCATATGTTATTGTGTGCAATCATCAAAGCCATTACGATGTTTTTGTACTCTATGGGTGGCTGGGTGTTGATTTCAAATGGGTCATGAAACAGGAATTGCGTAAAGTACCGGGACTGGGAATTGGCTGTGAAAAGGTTGGGCATATATTTATTGACAGGTCAAACCGTGAAAAAGCGCTTGAATCACTGAATGATGCAAAGAAGAAGGTGGTGAATGGAACATCGGTGATATTTTTCCCTGAGGGTACACGGAGCCGTGATGGCGGGTTGGGCGAGTTTAAAAAAGGTGCTTTCATGATGGCACTTGATCTTGGCCTGCCAATTTTACCAATAACCATTACAGGGACTTCAAAGATATTGCCAGCAGATACATTTAAACTTATGCCTGGCAAAGCACATATATACATTCACAGTCCTATTGATATTACCGGGTATTCTGAAAAGAATATTTACGAGCTGATGGAAAAAACACGGAAGATAATAGCATCAAAACTTTAATGAGGCTATAGCTAATCCCATTGGTATCACATCGTTTCAGGTAACAATAATATTTGCCGGAAGGTGGAAGATTAACCTTTCAAGGCTTCAATTGTTTTTCTTTGTAAAAAACTCCCTTCAGCATGTTCTTCCATTTCCATAAACATCTTCCATGGCACGGTAAATGTCATGACATCATCACCCAGTTGATTTTTAACATTTTTACGGGCTGAAATATCGGTAAGTCCCAGTATTCCACGTGGATTGTTAGACTGTGCCTCTTTATAGGCCAATATGCCTATCTGCTGGCATCCAGCCGCATAGGGAACGGCAACATTTTCAGAACCTTCTCTATAGTAATTTGCCAGTACAACAAGAGCAGATATTTGATGGGGATTGCCAATGAATACCACTACTTTTGGTTCTTCAATGGGTACATCTATACTATCTAACGGCTTAAAAACCACGTATGTGTTGGGAATATCAATGATGGGCAGGCTTTCAATAAATTTTTCCACAAGTTCATGGGATTTTACATATCGTTCACCGTTCAAAAAATCGTCAATAAAGTCATGCCTTGTTACTGATTCCAATTTTTTTGCAACCATCCTGCCTGTTTCCCAATTATTGTTGCCTTCTGCAAGAAAATAATAAAAACATTGAATGCCACCTGGAAAGTTGTGATACTGATTCCCAAAACCAAGGCCTACGCCTCCACCCCAGCAGCCATAGGTTTCTCTGTCGCATACTGCTACTTTTCCTTTGGCTGCCGATGCTAACAGCCACATCACACATCCCCATTTGCCTTTTTTAAAGCTAATAGCCTTCTCTGGCTTTTCATCGGTCCATACAATAGCTACGGGCTGATATTTCAGATTTAATGCTCTGGCAATCTTGCTTTCCATCATTACCCCCATTGTGCCATTTTGTGATAATATTCAAATTTATTGTATAGCTATCATTATCGTAGTGTATAAGTATATCGTTTTCCTGTTATGTTTTCATGCTTTTTTTTAAACTGTGTATACCATTGTTTGCATTCGCTGTAACCATAGTATAACTAACTGTAATACATTGTTGCAATGAAGTGGCCAGGTTGATGATTGCATCAAAATTATTGCATATTATATTTTGGTAAATACCTTAATAATGGCTTGTTGTCATCACCGATATAAAATTGCCGGAAAACACTGAAATAAAATTTCCGCTTTTTGTATAATAAAAAGGGATCAGCCTCGAAGATGGGATGTGATAAAAAACCATCAACAAGGGAGACACCATAATGAACAAGGAGCAGAAAATCATGGTTGCAAAAATTATGCAAGCAAACGGTGAACGGCAGAAAGAAATTGCGAAGGTACTGGGTGTGACAGAAAGGACAGTACGGAACTATCTGAAGACACCGCCCGGCAGGAAAACACGGAAAAAGCGAGCCAGCAAGCTGGATGCATACCGGGAGTATATAGGTACAATTATCGAAGAAAATCCCCACTATAATATGGAGCTTTTGTATAAGAAACTGGTTGCTGGCGTTCCATCAGAATGACACTATTGCGTAGAAATTATCCATGGGCGGCTTACGGCTACCCATAGGGAGTGAAAATTATACAATCCGAAAACGATGATAGGGGATGTCTAAAAAGTAATAAACATACGACATAATACAAAATGAGTTGAGAACATAATGTTTACATAAAGTTTCAATGAGAAATGAAAATAGTCAACACTACACGACATCGTTGTTAAGGCAGGCGAGGAAGCCCGTTGTGTACCTGCCGTGGAACGGATATATGGGAGGCAATGAAGGCACACCGCTGTATGAAGTGGTTCAACAGGGTTTATAAAGAAGTAAAGAGGAGCAAACAATAACGATTCTACTATGGTTTAATAGGGATATGTATTTGTGTTTGTTAACAATGGGGTTACAAAAATCAACTTTTAGACAGCTTCGCAATGACCATGTTAATAGTGCTGTTTGGGTTTTCAATGGGAGATTTATTATTGATAAGCAAATACCTGTGAAACCACGATGATATAACGGAACTATCGCACAAATCATGGTACTATCAATGATTACTGATTAATCAATTGTTACACCGGTAATATATTCTTTATCATCAATGGTTATAAAAAATGAAAAAGGTTTTGTTATCGATAGTTTTTTAAATCTGTCGCCCTGAACCAGTAGCAGGCACGCATCGTGAAGCAGTTCACATATTTTGATTATTGTTAATGTTTGAGCCATCTGGAATGCTATTGTTGCTACCATTTCTTCATCTGAAGCAACGTCAAATAAAACATCAGATATCTCATCAATGTCGCAACCTCCCAGTTCATGGAAAATAGCCTTGCCAAATTGCACCTCGTTATACAGCGGGATGTTACATTCGGGTAGCAGTATATTAGATGGTTTTGTGTATGATTTGATTATACTATATGAATCATATGCTGAGGCAAACACTATTGAAGGAATAAAAGAATCTGCATTGCTGTATAGTTTTAAAGTTATAGACTGAATTGGATTATTATTTTGTTTTGATGAATATAATGTAACGGTATTGCCAAGTTCATTGGTAATCATAAACATAAAATCCTGATCATCTATTGATAAAAGATTGCTTAAAAAATATTTTACTCTTTGCATCTCGGGATGTTGCAGGAGCTGTTCATATTTTTCTTCAAATATTTTTTTAAAAGGATTTTGTGTCATATTGTTCATGATAACCTCAATAAATATGGAAATATTTTTTAAACTCGTACATGTGACATTAGTATGGCATGGTTGCTCATAATTTAATTCATACTATTTATATTACTATATGCTTACCACATATACCATCACGACATTTGCTTATAATGTATCATAATTACATTAGCATTTTAATAAATGAGTTTAGCAAGCAATTAATAAATAGTAGCTATTATAGTAAATATATTTTTACAGTAATCCATGGTTTATTTTTTTAGCGTTCTATAAAAATTTGATGCAAAATCAAGGTGCTCAAATATAAGCGTATGAACCGCGCTGCCTGCTTTGTGTCATGCAGTAACGATTTCATTGGGTTTTCATTGACATAGTCTTAATATAATCAGTGACTTCCAGAAGATGTAATGAATTGAGTTATTAAACATCACTGTGATAAAGGAAACTATGCTTCAATGCAGGATCAAAACAACAGTGTATTCCATTATCACCTTCACCTATCGTTTGCGGGATTATGCATAGTAGAAAATAACTATCGCCCAACCCTGTGCGATTTTTATTTTTTTAATAAATAATACGCTGACAATTGAAAAGCCAGGAATTTATTGTTTGGTACAATCATAAGTATGCTGATGTCATAATTTCTATGATAAGCACAAAAATATATTGCCAAAATTTGTTGGCTTATTTAATGTCCGTAGAATATGAAATGCTATAGTATAAACTATAATTAGAATATCGAATTGAAATGATAAAAGGAAGATCATGAAAGTATTGCTTATCAATCCACCATACCCCTTTGAAGAGGCGCCATCACCTCCGTTTGGATTAATGGCCCTTGCCGCATTCCTTGAAGCACAGGGCATTGAAGTAAAAATAGAAGATTATATTGTAAACAGGTTTACGCCGCAGCGTGCTTCAGATGTTATGTCGCAGTTTGCACCGGATGTGGTTGGTTCAACAGGCGTTACCATGAATATCAAAAAAGCTCTTTCCATAGTAAAAGTATATAAAGAGTTAGATAAGGATATAGTAACGGTTCTGGGTGGACCTCATGTGACCTTTGATGCGCATGCTATTCTTCACAATTATCCATTTGTCGATGTGATTGTGAGAGGTGAGGGTGAAGCCACCTTCCACGAATTTTTGCAACATTTACATTCAATAAGCGCTTATGGGGCTATTAAGGGAATTTCTTATCGGGATAAGGATAATGACATCGTTCATAATCCAATACGGGAATTTATACCTGATATCAATATACTCCCTTTCCCGGCAAGGCATCTGGCTGAGCTATCCAAATATCGGGCGTTAGGGTTCCCAATAAATATGATGACCTCACGTGGATGTCCGTTTAACTGCATTTTTTGTGTTGGCAGCAAGATGGTTGGAAGAAAGGTGCGTTATTTTGAAACACATCGTGTTGTGGATGAATTTGAGCAGTTAGCAGCAATGAAATTTAAGCAGATAAATGTTGTGGATGATCTTTTTACATCCAATAAAAGTCGTTGTATTGATGTATGCAACGAGATTCAAAGGCGCGGGATTGATCACCCATGGACTGCATTTGCCCGGGTTGATACTGTTAATGAAGAGCTTTTAACCTACATGAGAGATGCTGGCTGTACCATGCTTTGTTTTGGAATTGAAAGCGGCAATCAGGAAATTCTGGATAAAGTGAAGAAAAAAATTACACTGGAAAAATGCCAAAAAGCAGTTGATGCATGCCGAAAGGTGGGAATCAGCCCTATGACATCGTATATACTGGGTTTGCCTGGTGAAACAGAAGAAACCATGAAGAAAACAATACAGTTTGCTAAGGAATTGAGTGATAATTATGGTTTCCATGTTCTGGCACCATTTCCTGGTACTGAGGTTCGTGAGATGAAGGATTACTATGGGATTGAAATTTTAACGGATGATTGGGACTTATATGATGCAAACAGAGCAGTCTCAGTTACCCCTGATGTAAGTGCTAACAAAATTAATGAAATTGTTGATGTATTTAATGGCAGTATCAGGGAATACATATTGTCATTGGGTGAAAAGCAAAATCGTGGTGAGTCATTAACGCAGGATGAACAGAATTTAATTGGCAACATACGTTCTTTTGAGATAGCTCGCGATATTATTTTAGAACGATTGATTGAAAATCACCCCGGGATTGCAAATGGTGCGCCAATTGATGTTGCCCATGAATTGACCGAATATCTTTCAGCAACATTGCCTTTTCCCGAAGATGAATTATCACGGGAAGTGGAACGTCTTATACAACTTGATTGTTTACAATTTAAATATCAGGGCAACAGATTGTATCCACAGTGGACATAAGGTTCATTAAGGAATTAATGAAAATTAATGAAATAGATAAAATTGTGTTATTTGTATTTTGCAACAAAAAAGGGAATATCTACAAATTATAGAATAGATGTTCCCCTATGGCTACAAGCATAGGGAATGTGTTTTATTATCTTTGTAATAATAATATAGTAATGACTGGTTACCATTGTTAACATCGCTATATGTGACAGTGAGGAACCATTGCAATGCTCACCAAAAAAAATCACATAATGACGATGGCAAATAATTTTATTTTCAGAGGTGGCATATGAATTGTGAGACAACAACATGTATTTCCCATGAGCATCTGCATCGNNTTTGCAGCACAAAATAAAAAGATGCAATTTATTGGGGATAGAAAAATTCAATATAGGGAAAGGAGGGGGAAGGATAGCTGGAAGCGTTTACATATTGTGCTTAAACCGTTTGATTATGAAATTTTTTTAGATGCCAAAAAGCTTTTTAAGATGTCGGTTGCCATGATGATTGAATTTTGTATTGATAATTTTCTTTTTGAATGTATTGAAAATACAATAAAGAAACAAAATACCGATAACTATCTATATGGAAGCTATCACTATGAATTTACAACTGAAGATGGCATCGATAGCTATCATGTTTATTGGGGAATACCGCTAAAAATACTGAAAAAAATCCTTATGACACAGCAATTACGTCAGTAAGGTGATCGATCCCCTTTTTTAAGCTATTTATTTAACTGCCTTTATCATCAGGGTTACCGCAAAATGTTTTAACCATGGCATTGTTGTATTTGCCTTTTTCTCGATTGCATCTGAAATGGCTCGTAACCTCTTATGATAGCGACGGGGTATGATTATATAATGCCATGTCCATGGTGTATGAAAATTCCATGGTGGCCTGAATTCATGTGCAGTAATTTCAACATCGCTGAATAGGCTATTGCATATTTTTTTTATTTCACCAATCCTGTAAAAGCGCATCCGGATTGGGTCTTTGTAGCGGAATACATTAATGCTGATGATCTGTAAAAAACTCATTAAAAGATTTTCAGGAGCAAATCGTGATGGTACACGTATGTATGCTGCTCCTCCTGGCTTTAATACCCTGTGTATCTCCTTTATCACTTTTTTGCCATTGTCCTTTGAAAGATGCTGCAACACTAACAGAGAATATACCGTATCAAATGTATTATCTTTAAATGGCAATGATGTGCCATCACCTCCTACCAGTGGAGTGGGAAGGTGGTGATAGTTACAGTGGTTTTTTGCAGCTATAAGCATCTGCTGTGATATATCAAGCCCAACAGTATTCCTGGTAATCGAGCGCACAGGCTTCAATACACGTCCCCATCCACATCCTAAATCAAGTATTTGTTCATCGGTTTTTACCGCAAAGGGGGGTGGCGCATCTAATAAATTACCGTAGTAATCGGTCAGGACTGCTTCAAGCCCTAAAGTAATAAATGGTGCATCTTTTACAGCACCATTATCCCATACCTTTATATAATCATTGAAAAAATGTTTATCCTTAACTATCATTTATGGTTTTCCTTTTTAAGTTTACTTGTTGCATTTCCATTATTTTTTTTCATCAATGCTTTCTGTACAACAGTGTAATCGTTTGATGCATTCCAGAACAGGTATCCATAAACATTGGTATCAATACATGCCTGTATCTGTGCAAGGATATAGTTTTCATCATAATTGCTTACCCGCCATTTGAAAGCCTGTAGCCATGGGCGTATCAATGTATTGGGAACTATCGCCTTGATTTTTTTATTTCCATTTGCCACAAAGTAATAGGGTTCATCCCCTGGATTTGAAAAACCATCAAAATTATCATTAAAGTGCGAAGGATAGAGCATTGGTGAGATAACATCGCAATGGTTAGAAAGCAATGCAATATTTTGCCCCAATTTTTTTATATCATCTTCTTTTTGCCATGCCGCTACACCAAAAATATCAATAGATACCGCCGTGTTAAGCTTATGCAATTCTTTGGTTGCTTTTGCTAAAAATGCGGTTATCGTTTCAATCTTAGATTTTTTGCCAGATTCATACGCATACTGTGCATCAGATAAATCACCAGCCGTTGGAAAACGCAGGTAATCAAATTGCACCTCGTCAGCGCCTAATTTTGCAACCTCACATGCCAGAGCAATGTTATAGTCCCATACGCTTTGCTTTGTAGGGTCAACCCACAATTCTTTTGAACTATCATTCCATACCCTGCCTGTTTTTTTTGATTTTATGGCCATATCAGGACTTTTTGCAGCCAGCAGATGATCTCGAAATACTGCTATACGGGCAATTGCATAGATGTCCAGCTCTTTGAATCCTCTGATAAGGGTTGCGATATCATCAACAGGGCGCTTTGCATGGGTGTTAAGCTCAACCACCATAGGGATATGGCTTTTATAGTTTACAATGCCGTTTACATCCTTTACATCAAATACCACAGTGTTTATGCCGGCTTGCTTTAAGGCAACTAACTGGCGCATCATCTTTTGACTTGATAAGCTTGAACCTGAATAGTACACCCCTTTCACAAAGGGTATCTGCGTCATAGTTTTTTTTGTAAGGTCAATGCTTATAAATGGAAGGGAATAGGGGATTACCAGAACGGTGTTGGCAGGGACTGTATTGGTAGATAGTGCATTGATATGTTTTATACTGTTTTGGAGATGATATAATTTATAATAGTAGGTATACCCAATAATCTTGTTTGCTATTGTAGCTACTGATTCTTCCTGAGTGGTTTTATAAAAGAGCAGATTCCCGCAATGAAATATATTTGCTGCACTTTTTTGATATGGACGTTTATAGTGCAATGTTTTTGCAGGGTAGATGATTGAAACGGTATCAGGTGTGATAAGCAACTCTTTTACCTGTAAAAAGTACCCTTTAAAAAGATTTACTGTAGTTTCAATCCTGCTCCACTGGAGGATGACAAGAATAATGCATAAAACAATAATAACAAGCTTGACGATTTTTCCCATATATGCCATAATAATAACACAGTATTTTTTTATTTTAACAGTCAAATGTATCACAATGTAAAAGTGTGTAAATAAATTCAACTTAAAAAATGTAAACCATGCTGTCAGTAATTAAAAAAAATTTTTTTAGCATAATCGCAAAAATTAATGCAATAGTAAAGGGTTTTAATGATTTTGAACGCTATATGAAAAGTATTGTGCGATCGTTTCGCTCATTACGGTATCTAAAGATACGCTCGTTGTACACTATTGTAATCAATCAGGTAAAATTTACCGGTATTGATGCTCTACCGCTTGTATCATGGATAGCGCTGTTGTTGGGGGGTACGGTTATTATACAGGCCAACACCAATTTTCCTAAATATGGTATTGAAAGCTTTATTGGAAATTTGCTTGTTATCATCATAGCGCGCGAACTGGGTCCTCTAGTTACGGCATTGATTGTTGTTGCCCGCTCTGGTTCAGCAATTGCCGCTGAGATAGCAACGCAGGTGCAAAACAGGGAAATTTTTTCCCTGGAGCTCATGGGCATCGATACGCGCATGTACATTATTTTACCGCGCATTGTTGCTTCGTTCACCGCTATCTTTACACTCATTATCATATTTGATGTCATAGCATTTTTTGGTGGTTATTTCATAGCACTTACCACGGTGTATATTCCGGTTGAAACATTTATCCAGACACTGCTTGATGCGTTTACCTTCAATGATTTACTGGTAACTATCACCAAGAGCATCATTTATGGCATTTTAATTCCGCTGATATGTTGCTATTATGGTTTGAAGCCACGCTCAAGTTATGAGATTCCCATATATGTTTCAAAGGCAGTTATCCGTACATTGCTTGTTATTTTTATTATCAATGCTGTTATATCGGTGTTGTTTTATTTTTAAAAGCAACAAATTATTTTGTTTGATAGTTATGGTAATTGACAGGGTTGCAGATGAATAATGCAGCAGACATTGAAGAATTTATTGTACTATGTTTGATGAGAATACCATGGAATGTGATGAAACAAAGCAACTGATTGCAGTGAACCATGTCAGCATAGAAGGGAGTAAACAGAGCCTCCATGATGTATCGTTTACGCTATGCCTTGGTGAAGATGTCATTTTTTTTGGTGCCGAAAACAGCGGCATTGATTTTATATGTCCACTGTTAGCTCATGCTGTTGATAACTACACCGGTGATGTTTTATATAAAGGTCAGGATATTAAAGCCATGGATTTTGTTGAGGTGCATAATTTCAGGAAGATATCTGGCTATTTACAAAGAGGGTATGCATTGATAAGCAATATGACGGTGTATGAAAATATTGCCCTGCCGCTTCGCTACCATACTGATATGCCAGATTCTGAAATTCATGAACTGGTTGATTCGCTCATTAACTATATGCACCTGTCGCATTGCAGCGATGTACGCCCTGTTATGCTCACCCAGTCTGAGATGTTGCGTACTGCGTATGCCAGGGCTATTGCTCTTAATCCTGATATGCTACTGGTAGAGCACCCCCTTGAGGGGCAGTGTTTATGGAATGCACAGATTTTTCTTTCGGCATTGCAAAACAGGGCTTTTAGCGAAAATAAAACAGTAATAGTTGTTACGTATCAGCCTTCAGAGTATATTGATATTGCTACAAGGCTTATCATGCTCCATGATGGAAGGGTTGTATTTGATGGTTCAAAAGATGAGTTTGAAAAAACCGATAATGACTATATAAAACAATATGTTACACTTTCACCTTATGGTCCAATGACTTTACGGTAGGAGTAAATGTATGAAACTGGAAAAAAATGAGATACGCGTCGCAATTTTTATCCTGTTGCCGCTTGTTATTTTACTTGTGGTTATTGTGCTCAAACTGGGTTATTCATTTGCAACCTCAACGATTGATGTATACATGAAGGTTGATAATATATCGTCCATAAAAAATGGGACACAGGTAAAGATAAAAGGATATACAGTGGGGAGGGTTGTTGATATTATACCGGTATACAAACCCACCTTACATTTTTTAGCACTTATGCGGATAAAGAAAGAGATTGATCTTTATGAAGATTGCTCTGCCATTATCATGAATCAAAATATTATTGGCGACACCATCATTGAAATACGGAATCCAGCAAGGAAGGTGGAATTATTACAATCTGGTGCAGTTGTTGAAGGTGTGGAATATGTAAGTCTTGATACTATAGTACAGGATGTTCATCAGCTTTTAGCTACTCTTACCAGTACCGTTGGAGTGATCCAGGATATTTCCATGGAGAGTAAAGGGAATATCCGTAGTTTAGTTGCAAATCTTTCCAGAAGTGTTGAAACAATAAGCTCGGTATTACAGGATTCGCAGAAGGATATACTGGCAATCATGTCTTCATTCAGGGAGACGGCAAAAACTATGAATGAGATTTCAATTGAGCTTAAAAAGCACCCTGTTAAATTTTTATTTAAGAGCGAGTAATACTGTACATGCCTCTTTTTTCCGTTGTTATTCCTGCATACAATAGAGCGCATACTTTAATAAAAGCTGTTGAATCAGTACTGGGTCAGAGCCTTGCTGATTATGAATGCATAGTAGTGGATGATGGCTCAACGGATACCACCTATAAGGAACTATCGCCCTATATAAAAAAAATAACCTATATTCCCATCCCTCACGGTGGGGTAAGCAAAGCGCGCAATGCTGGCATAGCAGCTTCACATGGGCAATGGATAGCATTCCTTGATTCAGATGATGTGTGGCAATCCAAAAAACTTGAAGCACACTATAACTATATACAGCGTCATCCACAAATGGTGATACACCAAACTGATGAGTCATGGATCAGGCAAGGTAAACGTGTTAACCCCATGAAGAAGCACCAGAAGAAAGAAGGCGATATTTTTAACGAGTCATTGCACCTGTGTCTTATCAGCCCTTCTGCTGTTGTTGTGCACAGGAGTTTGTTTGACACTGTTGGACTGTTTGATGAAAAGCTTCCAGTATGTGAGGATTATGATCTGTGGTTACGGGTAACATGGCAATATCGTGTAGGATTTATTCCTGATAAGCTGATAGTAAAATATGGAGGGCATGCTGATCAGCTCTCATCACAATGCTGGGGTATGGACAGGTTCAGGGTATATGCTATCTGTAAATTACTGGCAAGCTATGGCAGAAATCTGCAAGCGCAACAGTATACAATGGCAGTGGAGGTTGCTCTTTCAAAATGTCGTATTTTGCTGCATGGTGCAAAAAAGCATTCCAATGTTACCCTGGCGCAAAAGGTTACACAGGTTATAGAGTGGCTTACTGCTGATAGGCAAAGCATGCAAGCATTTCCTGACCTTGTAGAAGGATAAGATTATTTGACATGATATTGTAAAGGAATGGTTCTTCAAAAAATTCGCGTGAATATAGTTTCCCTTTGTTCCAATCCCAGATATACCAGACACTACCGCCTGCTGCAGCAGGGTAGGTTATGGTAAATATGTCACTGATACTATTTATCTGTGATTGTCCGTATCGTTTTTTTACTATAGGATATTCGGTAACATCCTTGCCCGTAATATCTACTGCCAGTAATGAATGCATATCAAGAAAAAACGCATGTCCTGATGAATTTACAGCCAGGGCTGTTTTTACATGGTGGCTGGTTGATAGCTCATGTAACCAGGTTTTTTGCCTGGCGATATTAATAGCTATTAGTGAATCCTTGCTGCTGTCGCCGCAGTGGACAATGGCAAACTGTCCGGTACTATCAATGGCAATACCCTTAACAATAGTGGATTCGGGCGATTGTCCTGCATAGATGCTCTGACCCCTGCTATTGACAATATAAAATCTGCCATCAATAAATCCAATCCCGGCAAAGCCGCCTTTTGGTGAAAATGTGACAGCGGTACAAAACTGTCCATTTAATTGTACATGAGCATAGATATTCCCGTTGAAATCGGCTATACGTGCTGAGCTTCCATCAGCGGTAAGCAGTACAATGATTGATCCATCCGGTGCAATGTAAGGGTACTCTGCTGATGCAATCTTCCAGAATATTTCGTTGGTGGCATTGTACATGGTTATGTCATTGCCAACCTTTTTATAGCTTATGTAAAAGTTGCCATCGATGGTTGGTTTGATAAAATTATCACCGCCAGCGATAAAACGTTTAAACGCACCGTTTGCATCAAGATGGTAATAACCGCTATCGGTTGTTATAGCAAAAGAAAGTTTATCAATTTTTGTGCTGGAAGGTTCAATCATTTGAATCTTTTGCAGTGCACCATACCACAGCGGTTGCAGCACAAAACCCGTGTGAGTGTCAAAAACAGGAACAAATGCCAATAACATTCCAGCAAGTAAGCCTGTAATTACATATCGCATATCGTTTATTAATCCGTTAAAAAGCTTTTTAATTTTTGACTGCGTGATGGCAGACGCAATTTACGTATTGCTTTCTTCTCAATCTGTCGTATGCGCTCTTTTGATAGCTTAAAGCGCTCTCCAATTTGCTGTAATGACAATGGTTCGTCGCCATCAAGTCCATACCTGAGTTTCAGTATTTCCCGCTCTGAAGGAGTTAATGTGTCAAGCACCTCATTCAAAGCTTCTTTTAGTGATTCATCAAAAATCTTTTTATCTGGCGACTCTACGTTTAAATCTTCTACCAGTCCTAAAACAGTATTATCTTCAGAATTTCCTATAGTTGCATCAAGTGATACAAAGTCCTGGGTAATGTTACGCAGGTGATTGATCTCATCATTATCCATATCCAGCTCTTCAGCTATTTCAGCAGGGCTTGGCTCTCTTCCCAATTTGCTTTCTAATGTTTTTTGAACCCTGTCAATTTTTTGGATATCTGCCGTTCGGTTAAGAGGCAACCGTATTAACGATGTTTTTTGTGATATAGCAAGCAGTATAGCCTGACGTATCCACCATACAGCATACGAGATAAAATGGTATCCTCTGTCGGGATCAAATCGCTCTGCTGCCTTAATAAGCCCCATATTCCCTTCGTTGATAAGGTCCAGTAATGATATTCCGCTTGTTTGATATTTTTTTGCGATAGATACTACAAATCGTAGATTTGCTTTGATTAATTCTTCTTTGGCTTTATGGTCGCCATCGCGGGCACGACGAGCTAGCATGTCTTCATCTTCACGAGAGAGAAGCGGAATTTTATTTATTTGATCCAGATACCACGATATAGATGAATCGGTAAAATCATCAAAATTGGTTTTTAATATGTCATTATTATTTTTAAATTGTTTTTTTTGCTTAGCATGTTTTGCTGTTTTCTCATGATATACATGCTTTCCTTCAATTTCAGTATCACTGGATAATAGTGATGGTGCAGGTTTCATTTTTTCCTGTGATTTCATTTTTTTTGACATAACATCCCTTGCATTATTAAAAATAATTAAGCAGCCCAAACTGATGCTATCAGTACAATAGTAAAATTTGTGGTAGTTTTTTACAATCTAAAAAAAGGAATTAATGTTCCCTGCAATGTATAAAATTTTTACTATACGGCATGCTATAAGACAAATTCCAGAATAAAAAGCGATATAAAATACAACAACGTTGTGTCATAATGAGCACAACCTGTGAAGTGACTGTAACACACAAAACAAAACAGGATGCATTTATGAGCACTATGCCCATATATAGCACCATGAACAAAAAGTCATCCAAAAAAAAACGATGTATGCATCATAAAAGTATTTGGTCAGGGCAATGACACGAAAATAAAGCAGACATCATTCAAGTATTGAGAAAGGATAACCACTGTATAGCTTCTCCAGAAATAGAATTATTTCTCAATGTTATTCCGGGCTTAACCCGGAATCTATATAATTATACGAGGTCCTGAATCAGACTTCATAATGACTGTCGCAAAATATTTTTATTCTCTAAGGATGAGGAAGCCCATTATGAACCCCAATGAAAAAAAATGGCAATAATATAAAACAGGAAGAATAAAGAGGAATGATTGAGAATAATAAATTGAGTTCGCATAAGCGGCGAAAACAAAAACATGTTTATCGTAAAAGTCATTAGCACTATGAAGAAAAATATCAGGCTTTGTAGTGAAGAAATCCCTACCTTAAAATAATTAGCAGTGATACATGCTGTGATACTCATTATAAAGAACTATCGAACATAATAAAATAGTCAATAATTTGTTCATTACCTTTGGTTAACTTTATTTTATACAATGCATCTTTAATATAGGTTTGTGTAAAAATTGCTTCGAGCTTTTGCTTATCCTTAACCTTTATGTTTTGCAATTCATCAAAAAAATATTCCGGGGTACCATCCATCTTTACATAACCTTTTAAACCCTGCTCAAACTTTTTTGTTGCTGCATTATAACGTTTTTCATCAAGGCTAATTTTGTCGATAATTCCTTTGTAATAACTTATAGTACAGAGGATTTTAAAGCTAAAAGCATCACCTGCTATCTGCAGTCCCGTTAGCATTTTATCAGTATAAGTGTATTGTATTCGTACAAATGTTGTTTTTGCCTGTTTGATGCTTGCAGGCTTGTTGAATGAAATATCAACACGTTTTAGATCATTTGTAGATAGATAGTTAAAGATATGGGTGGATTGATGGAGGATTATATCACTTTCGGGTAACGACGATGAGATAGTGTAACTGCTTAATAATTTCCCTCGATACTGGAGTTGTATCTTAACAATTGGTGTGTTTTTATTTGGTATATATTTGTTGATGCTGCTAATCCTGTTAGTTGCATCGTAGTTGATAATATACCATCCCGTTATTGTTTTTTTGTCTCTAAGTATAATCTTTACAATTTTACTGTCTTCATAAATTTTTTCAACTGGCATATAGGAAGCACAGCTCAGCAGAAATACCATGCAGAATAGTAATATTCCCAATTTTTTATTTGACAGAATTGCTATCATGATTCCATTGCATTAGTGGTTTACAATATTTTAAGGATTATTGGCAATGATGTATAAAAATGCAATAATTTTTTTATTATTTAAGCTATTAATTTCAATTTATTAATGACATGAGAAATAGGTATTAATTATAATACTTTATTACCGGTGATTGTCACTTATTTCTAATTAAAGAGGATTATTGATGCTATGATACAGTATATACTGCGCAATGCTATAATGATATTTGAAGAGATTTTAAAAAATATCTGGAAAGCTTTGCTATCAAGTTTTGGTATTATATTGCTGATTGCTTTTTTGGTGTTGTACCTTTCGTTACGTGAGTCAGTAACCAAATTTGTGGATAAAAGGCTTTTTGGCTCATTAGATATTAATGAAATGATTATTGAGCCAAAAGCTAAATCGGGTGAGCCAACATTAGCGTATGCAATAAACAGTATTTCTGCCGAAAAGGTGAAAGCTATACGTAAAATGCCCTATATCTCTTCGGTGAATGCAGTAACCTGTATTAATGCTGCAACAAAGATAAGGATTGAACTTCTTGGTAAATCATATACACCCTACGTTCCAATTTGTGGGGTAAGCCGGCAATTCATAAAAGACAAAGTTACTGATTATAAATCATTTACCTTTAATCCCAACAAAGAGGTTCCGGTCATTGCTCCGCAGGTAGCTCTTGATATGTTTAACAACTTTGCTGTTATCAATAATCTTCCACTTTTTACGGAAGATACCTTAAAAGGCTTGCCGGTTACCTTGATAATTGAAACTCCGAAAGGAATAGAACCAAAAAAGCGTTTTAAGGTACCAGCGTATGTTCATTCATTCTCGAGCACGTTTAACCTTACCGGGGTTGTTGTACCGGATAGTTTTGTAAATTCAATTGCTGCTCAGTATGCTGCTGAAACAAAAAGTGAAAAGCCTATTTTGTATATCAGGCTTTATGCTAAGGTTAAAGATGTTAAAATGCTTCCTCAGATTACAAAAAAAATAAAATCCATGGGGCTTGCGGTGACCTCACTTGATGAGATAGCCAGTAAAACAAATCAGGCAATGAGTATCATAGATGGCTTTTCCCTGTTAGTTGGTTTCTTCCTATTATTGTTGACAGTAATATCAATATTTAATTCGTACCTGATAATTATCTATAATCGAAGCTATAGCTTTTCATTGCGGAGAATATTAGGGGTATCAAAATTAAGGATTATAATGACATTTATGGTTGAAGCTGCATTCATTGGGGGGGTATATGGTTTTATAGGTTATCTGGCAGGAGCTTATTCAATTCAAGCTGCAGGTGCAAGGCTTTCGTCGCTTATACCTGCGCTTCAAGGTATAGGGCTTGAACCTGTTGGTATGCATATAGGTGCGTTAATGGTGTTGTTTTCTATTGCAATATCGTCACTGTCAGCCCTCATACCTGCAATATTCGCTTCTAATATGAATTTATTTAAAGCATTAAGTAAACAGTGAGGTGGAATCGTGGCATTATTGTCGGTAAACTCTATTAGTGTTAAATATGATGAAAGAAGAGTCCTTGATAAGGTTAGTTTTGAAGTTAACGAAAGTACTATTACTGCACTTACGGGTAAATCAGGTTCGGGTAAAACAACTTTGTTAGGCGTACTATCGGGACTTTTAAAACCAGATGAAGGCACTGTGCATTTTATGGGCGACAATATCTTTAAATGGAGCGACCTTAAACGTTCACGGTTCAGAAACAGGGATATTGGATTTGTATTTCAATTCTTCAATCTGTTCTCAGATATATCTGCCTATGACAATATTGCCTTCCCTGCAATTTTAAATAAACAAACCCGTAATCTCCATCAAAGGATTATGGAACTGGCTCGTTATCTACAGATTACAGATATCCTGGAAAGAAATCCCACAACGTTATCAGGTGGCGAGCGTCAACGTGTTGCGATAGCCCGAGCCATCATCAATGAACCAAAATTAATACTGGCTGATGAACCAACCGGTAACCTGGATACAGCAACCTCACATGATATACTGAAACTATTTTCACAACTAAGAGATGACAAGGGTATATCTATCATTATTGCAACACACGATGAACGTATTGTTAAAGCAAGCAATGTGCAATATCATATTGAAGGTGGTAAAATTTCAAAAAACAATATTGGAGAAGCTGGTCAAAAAAAGAAAAAGGCACTATTGCTAAAAACAAAAAAAAGATAGATATTCTCAATGAATGGTTCCAATTGTTATAAACTCCATTAGGGATGCAGTATAGTATCAAAATAGATGATTACAAAATAGATTCCGGGTAAAACCATGAATGTCATGGGTGCAGAGTGTCAACCTGAACTCTGATTCAGGATCCCTATGGAACAATAAAATGCTGGAACGAATACAGCATGATAGGAGCGTATAATTTTATTTTCAGAGGAGTCAACGATGGCCGGCTTATAGCAACCCATAAGAGGTCAAAATTATACAAACCGGAACCAATACTCCCCTCGCTTTGCAAAGAAGAGGTCCCGGGAATGGGGTTTATATTTCTATTTTCGGAGGTGAAGGAAGAGAAGAAAAATCTTTTTATTGAAGGGATGAAGATTCCTTGATAAATATATTAAATGTGTGCCAGGAGGTAATAATGATAGTTGACAAAACAACAACTGATAGCTATCTTACAGACAGTATGGAAGAGATGAAAAAAGCTAAGATACGATCATACTTTGATCTGATATCTATTTTAAGAGATCACCCCGATTGGTTGGATGAATTGCGGAAGCTTATCCTGACTGAAGAGCTTATTAATTTACCCAAAAAATTTGATGAATTTGTCAAACAGTATCAAAATTTTATTGAGAATGAGTTTAAACCGTTAAAACAAACTGTCCAGAAACAGGGTGAAGATATTGCAGTATTAAAAGAAGATGTTGCAGTATTAAAAGAAGATGTTGCAGTATTAAAAGAAGATGTTGCAGTATTAAAAGAAGATGTTGCAGTATTAAAACAAGATGTTGGCGTCTTAAAATCAGATGTGGGTGATTTAAAAGGTGACAGTTTTGAAAGAAAGGTTCGTGAGCGTGCACCTTCATACTTTGGAAAGATAATACGGAAATGCAAGCTAATAAGCCACATAGAGCTTGCAAATATTCTTGATGATGCGCTTGATGCTGGTATTATAGGTGATGATGAACGTGATGATGCTCTGCTTTGTGATGTAGTGGTTACCGGTGCATTGCGAAATAATAAAGAACGGAAAGTACTCATAGTTGCTGAAGTATCAGTTGTTGTTGATAAACAGGATGTTGAAAGAGCTGCATCCAGAACAAAGGTTATTGAAAAATGTATGGGGTTACCTGGAATACCTGTTGTGATTGGAAAGGAACATACTGAAGGTTCCCTAAAAAGGGCTGATGAATTACAGGTAATAGTTGTATAAATACTATATATATATGAAGAAGTTAAAAAATATAATTGATTTTCATGCTATAATCTTAATACTGGTATATTTAATATTTATATGGCAATGTTATTATCCAAACTCATTTCAGGGTAGGGGTTTTGCAACAATAATTCAGCATGGTCAGTGAACGTATTGTGGCAGAATCGGCACCAGCACTGCAATCTTGCTTTTCGACAGGCTTAATAACGAGAGTTGAAAAAGTACTATAACCCTGCATGATTGGGATGATAGCATGCAATCACAATGACATTGCCATATAATTTTAATTTCCAGGAGGTAGTATTTGCGCTGTGGAACAAATGTGTTCAAATGATATAGTACAAGAGTTGTCGCAACATGGCAGAGTATATACTCATATACCAATGAGTAAGTTTACCACATTTAAAGTGGGTGGTCCTGCTGATATTTTAATTGAACCATATAATAATGATACAATCCCTTCTATAGTCACTATCGCAAAGCAGGTAAAAATGCCTGTTGCCGTTATAGGCGGTGGCTCCAATATTGTAGTTGGTGATAAAGGAATACGAGGACTGGTTTTAAGAATTGGCAGCAGCGATGATACCCCTGGAGCTATTATTATTCAGGATGCTATTGTAACAGTTGATGCCAGGTCAACCAAAAAGTTTTTTGTTAATCAATCATTGGAACATGGTCTTGAAGGGATGGAATTTATGTCGGGTATTCCAGGATGTATTGGCGGTGGCATTGTTATGAATGCTGGTACTGCTATGGGTACTTTTTCTGATATAGTTTCACGTATTACTTTTTATAATATGGATGGAACGCTTCAAACAATTGGTAATGAAACATTGTTTTCATACAGAAAATCCATGCTCCCTGACGAAGCAATTGTTATAAGTGCTGAATGTAAGCTGAAATATGCAAGAAATATGCAGGATGTTAAAAAAACAGTAAAAGAAATACTTATAGAACGCAAAAATAAACATCCCTTAGATTACCCCTCTGCCGGATCTGTTTTTAAGAATCCTGATGGGCACTCATCCTGGAAGCTTATCAACGATGCTGGATTGCGTGGTTACGGCATTGGTGGAGCTGAAGTATCACGGTTGCATACTAATTTTATTATTAATACTGGCAAAGCTACTGCACTTGATATAAAGCATCTGGTTGAATTTATCCAGGAAACCATATTGAAACTTTATGCTATTCATTTAGAACCCGAAATACGATTTATTGGAGAATTTTAAGCTCTATGGAATTTACGGCACCTGTCACTAATACATTATTTTGTGCATTGGACTGTGAAACAACCGGTCTTAATCCTATTATTGACAGGATTGTGTCTATTGGGCTTATTCATTTTACCGTTGATAAGGTTGTGGATTCTTTTTATACGCTGGTAAATCCTCTCAAGCCTATTCCACCACACGTTACCATGCTTCATGGCATTACTGCCGCAATGGTGAAGAAAGCTCCCACAATATCTGAATTGTTTGCCACAATTGAACGGTTTACTGCTAAAGCTTATTGTGTTATCCATAATCCCCGTTTTGATCTTTCATTTATTGATTCTGCTTTTCATCAGTATGGTAAAACAACACCGGATATAAAGGCTTTTGATACTGTCCATTTAGCCCGTAAAACTTTTAAGCAAATGCCAAGCTACAATTTAGGAAAACTTTGCTCACATTTTGGCATTACCATTAATGCACATCATGCTTTAAGTGATGCTGAAGGATCTATGGAAATATTTAAAAGAATAATTGAAAGGCTTAACGCTGAAAATTGGTGCATCCGTGATTTAGAGCGATATCATGGCGGCATCATAAGCGCTGATTCGCTTGCCATGCGCAGCACTCGTAATCCCATTGATAGCCGTATACCATTGGGTTATCGTATTACAATTATCTATAAGGATGCTTCAGGCAATATGCTTGAGCGCAGTATACTGCCACAGCGGTATTTTATAATAGGAAAAAATAATTATATACAGGCATATTGCTATCTGCGAAATGAGATACGATATTTTAACACTGCACGTATTATTGCTGTGCATTAGATTGCAAGTAACTATCGCCCGGCAATGTATTATTTTTTTATAGATAGCCGCTGTGAATACTCATTGTGAAATCAAATATCACCATTTCTTGGATAACGAAAATTTAAAATTAAATTGTGACTCTTGATTTGAAAATAAATAGTCTTTCCCCCACCACAGAGCAAATTCAAACTGCTCAAAGAAGATGTAGTGAAAACTTAAACCGTAGGCAATACCAAACTGATTGCCTGATAAAATATGTTTACCTTTAAACAGTGTTATGTCATTGTATAAGCCTGCATAAACAAAATCACGGTATACTGAAACCTGATATTCACCCGATGTTCGTGCAATATGTGTTGAGTAGTAGTCCTTATTCATGAAGCCCTTAAATGTTTTTGAAGATACAGGTTCCTCGTAGTAAAAGGGCACATTGTTGTCAGTGTACCAGTAATCCATCTGTAAAAGAAATAGATCGTAGTTTGCAAATTCAAATTGAAATAGTGCATCGATAGTAACCATATAAAAATGAGTATCGCTGCTATAACGCCTTATATCAAGGGTGATTTTTCTTTTAGTGGTTTGTTTCAATGAAAAGGGGATAAGGTCTAAATTTGCTTCGATCCCTATGAATTGCCAAACCTGTGTTTCTTTGTTGATATCAGGTTGTACTACATCAGAATCCGGGTCATCTTTTACTTTGAAGATAAAAACTTTTTCTACACCATAGCCGGGATATACCTTCAAACGCTCAATGGGAATAAAGCCTGGCTCAATGATCCCACTCATCATGATATAGTTGTACTTATCAAGTCCTAAGTCTTTACGCCCTGTTTTTGAGTGATATATTTTTGATGAAATTCGGGGGATAAAGAGTTCCTTAAAATAGGGTTTAAAATTATATCTGGACTTAATTTCATTAAATGTATTATCAGGTGGTGAGGAAAAATTGCCATCGAGTCCATACATAAAACCAGTTTTAAAGCCTATCGAAAGTGCATCATGATCCTGGAACATATCGTTATGCGTATACGATACATAGGGGATGAGCCCATGGCGTAAACTTGTATCAAATCCCCAGCGTATGCCTCCAGTTTCTTCAGCGGTATAGGGGATAACCGTGAGTATCAAATCATAGCGCGGGTCAGGAGTAATTGGAATAACAGGGATCATCGGCAGTTTGCTAGTGTTAAATGGTTCTTGCAACCTGTCAATCTGGAATAAGGAATTTGAATAATCCCGTGAAGGTTGTATGGTTACTACAATGTCTTTAATTGTATATTTCTTTTTTAAATGATTGATCTGCAGTTCAACCGTTGGTTTATGATAAATGCGATGGGGAAGGTTAAAGTCATATTGGACGCGCAATGTATCCAGGGTATTTAAACGTTTAAAAACAATGCGGTTAAGACGTCCTTCATCAACATAGAGGATTATAGAAGTGGGTGTTTCCTTCTCTAACTGTACAGTTGCTAATGTATAGCCAATATCGTGATAAAATTTAGTAATCTTCTGGGCGATAGTTTTAAAAGTAAATTTATTTTCTGGGATAGTATCTATGTCGGCAGCACGGATAATATAGTCCTGATTAAAGATAACCAGACCTTTTACGGTGACAGTCTTTGGCAGAGCAAAGACGCAGGCGGGGGAAAATATAATGATAACTATCAGTTTAAAACACCATTTATTGTCCACAGTATAGATTTTTCAATGTTGAGATTAGCTTTAAGATACGATCATCTTTAATTGAGTAAAACATAAAGTTTGCTTCTTTACGCCTATGAATGATGTGCATCTTTCTAAGGATGGTAAGATGCTGGGAAATATTGGAGATAGTTGATCCAAATTCTTTTTCTATTTCGCCAACGGTTTTTTCGCCATCCATTAAAAAACACAGAACTTTAAGCCGTATTGGATGGGCAATTGATTTTAAGAGCTCACTGGTAAACACAACCTGTTCTTCAGAAAACAGCATGCATAATTCCTCCACGCAAATGATATAATACCATTAATGTCAAAATAGTAAACAAGCTTTTAAGTTCTTAATTAAACAATAATTTTACTATATAGTCACAAAGTAGCAATGAAAGAATAATTGTCAATATTTTTATGCTTGTATACTATTGCTTTGGTTGTTAATCAATTTGGTTTGATAGCGTATAGTTATAGTATGTTCAGCAGGTAAAATCCAGATATACTATCGCCATCCATTGCTTTATAGCCTTTAAAAAAATGGTGGAGGTATACTGTTAACGATATGTATCCTGACTGTGCCCGCACGATAACAATAAAGCTTTAAAAATCCACCTTAATTGTTGCGGTAGCTATATCCAGTGTACTATACCAGCAAAAACAACAAGCATGACAGCATTGACAACAAACATTCCGCCAATCACCATTTTTTGCACCTTCGGCTGCCAGTCGTAGCAATATAATGACACTACCCAGAATGGTATATATACTGTTATGAAAACGGGCAACGCTCCCCACCATGGATACACCCATACAAAGCATGGCGTTTTAACAAGAAATATCTCAAAGATTGAGAAGAATGCTGCATTGGCAATTGCAATGAATAAACGATTGTTGATACCCAAAATTTTTGCTTTGGGATCTTTTGGTAATACCTTGCTGAAGATAAGCCCTGCTATTGAAAACATAAAGCTCAGTTCAACGCCAACACCGATAAGAAGTAAAAACGCTGTACCGGTGGGAACTGTCCAGAGCGCATGCCCGGAAAAATGCTGTATTAGTGCATTGATGATCTCAACAAACCAGTGAACCATATACAGCGAAAGCCCTGCAGCAATGCCTTTCCAGTTTTTATTCTGTATTTCGGTAAAATAAACATATACTACCAATGCCAGTAACGTGATGACATACCATTGAAATGGATTGCCGCTCCGTAAAATACATAGTGCTTGCTGTGTAGCCTCAGGGTTGTGCAGTTCCATAGTTTCACCTCACTTTTCTTTTCAAATTTCAAAGATTTATCAAATTTTTTAGTATAACGAATATAGTTTATGTAGTATTGTAAAAAATGTAAAGGTATATTTTTGCGATAGTTACTATAAAACATATACATGCTAAAAAGCTGTGCCTCGTTTATGTATTACTGCGGTATATGTTCTTTTGGACGAGTTTGCACAAGCTCAATTGCCTGTGCTGGACAATGCGATGCACATAATCCGCAACCAATACATAATTCAGCATCAATAGTAGCGAGGTCATCTATGCTGATAGCATGTACCGGACAAACCGTTGTGCATATCTCACATGCATTGCAGTTGTTTTCATCAACCTGTGCCAAAAATCTGCTTTTTGCAACCACCCCCATTGTTGCCTTATTCCCGGCAAAGCGCAACATCTCGCAACAGCATGAACAGCAATTGCAGATTGCGTTGCCAAAGCCTTTGTTTTCGGTCATGTGCACAAGCCCCTCTTTCTCAGACAGCTTTAATATATCATAAGCTTCTTCTTTGGTAATTTTTCTACCGGTGCCTCGTTCCAATGAGTATTGTGCACCGTTGTTAATCTGTATACAGACATTCAAAGGTTTGCTGCAATTGCCATGTGACAATTTGCAAACACAATCAACAACCGCTATCTCATTTGCCTGCTCAATAATGCGGTATGCGTCTTCATAGATTAAAACCTCACTGCGCGGTTTTAGCGTTGCATTGATAGGGATAACACGCATAAACGAAGGTATGCCAACCCTGGTGACAACCTCCAGTAGTGGAGGATATTCAGTATCCATAAACTGCACCCACAAACTTCTAAAGTCAGATGGAGCATTTTTCCATAACAGAGAGGCATCATGAAATTGAACAATATGTTTAGGAGGTCGGTATTCAACTGCTTCAGGTTTTGATTTTTTAAATACGGCACCTCGCTTAAACAGTTCCTCAAGAATTTGTGTAGCTTTATCCATGGGTATATGAAAGTGCTCGGCAATGGTCTTTGCATTGGCAGGCAAAAATGCTATTATCTGCGCTTCTAATTCATTTGCCACACATTTCCATATCTGAGGCAATAGTGTGGAATTTTCAAACATAAGCCGTTTCGATAGTTCTTTATATACATCGTCAGGCATAACATACCCTCCAAAAATAGAAATATTAAACTCACCCTTGCCCCTCTTCTTCGTAAGGCGAGGGGAGTTTTCTCACCATTGTCATTGTGAGGAACGCAGTCCCGAAGAATCTGTGCTCGTAACAACAAGATTAGTTGTTATGCCTTTACCTCAGAACGGCAGCAGTGATAGGTTTTCATCCCATTTTAGATGCTGCACTCCAGTCAATGTGAAATAGATTATTGTATAAAATTATAAATCAAGAATTTTAAGAAGACGTCGCTCCGTATTTCAATTAAGGATAAATGTTATATTACAAATACTTTATGTCAATTATTTTTATTGTGGGCGATAGTTATTGGCAATCCACTAATAAACATACTTGACTAAATTGGTGTAATCTGCTATTCCATTGTTGAATCTATCAAACCATTGTATAAACGGATGAACGCGGCATGGTAACCTTTGAGGATGCAAAAACAGTAGCAACAGAAATTGTTAATGGAGTAGATTCATAATGTTAACCGCATTATGGCTTTGTGTAATGATTATACCATACACATTTCACTTTCTGATGATGATATTGTTTTTATTGATAGTATTGATAAGAGAAGATATTCCCCTTATAGTGGTTTGTTGCCTCTATGAGAGCCTGGCGAATATGACGTTGCCGAGCTACTACTATTGCAACGCAGGTTGTCAATGAAATGAATGAATATATAAAACAAAAATAATGAAACATGCTATCGTTATTTTACTGCTTATCGTGAGTATCCCTGTGCAAGCACAGATGCCCGATTGGGCTATGATGAAAGACAGAGAAGGAAATACCTATTATTTTGACAAAAGTGGAAAAATTTATACCGATGAAAACATTAAACCGGCATATAAAGCTGTTGCAAAAGATGAACTGGAATACTATACATCAAAAGTAAAAACACTGTGGAAAGCAGGGTACAGAAAGCAGGCATTAACGATAGCTAAATCTATCATGGCACTGCGGGAAACATCACAGCATGTTATCAATGGGAAAAAAGACATTGCAGCATTTTTGCGTGAAAATCAGATGAAGCATGGCAATCGTTTTGTTGACATTAGCAGGGAGGCATGGTTATATTTAACACGGGAAGGTAGCCGTATGTATCTATTTAATGATAAAGTGCCCTATATTGTATCGATTGCAGGGAATGCAGAGGTTATTTCCGCAAAATCACTGGATTCATTGCAGTACTCCCAAACGGTATTGAGGACGGGTATACGCTTTACCACAACAAAGGGGTATGATGCCATTATGACAATAGCAGCCGAGAGCTTTGCAGGTACCATTGAATCCGTTAATGTATTGCAACAACACTGGAAAAATGTTGCATTCGATACATTTCAACGTACACTGATTAAAAGTAACGACAGCATGGCTCTGTATTCATTTATTACCGCTGATGCATTGCAACTGGTAGGATTAGAGCTGTTCATGATAAAAGAAAACAGAGGGTATATGGTCAGGATTTTTACAACAAAAGAGCGCTTTAATCAATATAAAGATGATATAGCGGCAATCATTGACGGATTTTCTACACCTTAATATCAGCTTTATATATCATTGCTGTTTCGGTACAGTTATCTCTATGTTTACAGTATTGACAGTCCTTCCATATCTTATGGGGCAATGTGTTTTTTTCAACCTCTAAAAATCCTGTTTTTTTAAAAAAAACAGGATTATAAGTTAAACAAAAAATAATCGCTTCTTTGCTTTGCTGTACAATATCATTGATAGCATACTCAACTAGATGTTTTCCAACCCCGTGATGGTGATATCGCTGATCAACAGCTAATGAGCGAATCTCATACAGTTTGTTGTTATATTTATAAAATGATATAACGCCTATATGCTTTTTTGGTGTCACAGCAACTGAAAAGGTGGAAAGATTGTTTGCAATATCATCAGTATTCCGTGGGAGCAGTATTCCTTGTTTTACATACGGTGAAAGGATATTCAGGATATTGTTGATATCGTTGTTGTGTGCTTTTCGTAAGGTGAAGTTCATGTAAGTTTAGCGTTTTATAATAATGACATCTTTAAAATTGCCATTCTCTTGCTGCCCCATTATAATTTTCAAGGATTTTTTTGCATCATCAATTGTTTTATATGGACCAGCAAAAATATGATAGCGTTCTTTATTTTTTGCTATAATGATACGCTGTCCTGTTTTACTTAAGAGAGCAGCTAATTGTGTAGCTCCGTTTTTATTAAATGTATTCCCTATTTTGATTGTAATTGGGTACTCTGTTTTTGTAAATTGAGGTTTTTGTTGTGGTGCCATTATTGTTTTTGCTTTTTGTGCTGCGTTGTTCAAAGCCATTTTTGTATGGGGATCAATTATTGTTCTGGTATTTCCTGTAGCAAACTTAATGCCAACAACAATCCCTGCTGTAAATGATATAATGATTAATGCAATGATAGCAGCCAGCATACGGTGTGCATTTCTTTGTGAATGGGTATGGGGTATAGTATTTTGTGCAATAGTGTAATTTTGTAAATCCTGTGTTACAAAATCATTATAATGACTTTTATTGTTCTGGTAGAAATCAAAATTTTGCATAATTCCGGAACCTTTACGTGTTAAGATTCAATGACGTGTAGTATTATTTTTATCGTCATTCATGAAATAGTGTATTAAAAAATTAATTGGGTAGGGATTTCAATTGTTCAATTTCCTGACGGGTTAAAATTCTGTATTTTCCTTCTGGAAGGTTACCCAGTGCAATGGGTCCGTATTGTACGCGGGTTAAGGATACAATTTCATAACCAAACATGGTAAACATAAGGCGCACCTGACGCTTTTTCCCTTCTGTGATGGTTATAGTAACCGCAGTCCATTCATCATTCAGTGGTTTAATGCTTGCAGGTGATGTTATTGAACCATACAGCTCTATGCCATGTTCTATAGCATGTTTATGATCATCCCGTAATGGTTTGTCTAATATTACTTCGTATATTTTAGGTATCTTGAATCGGGGATGCGTTAATCTATAGGCTAAATCGCCATCATTGGTAAATATAAGCAATCCTTCAGTATCTTTATCCAGCCTTCCAACAGGGAAAATCCCCAATTCTTTAAAGCGCTGTGGAATCAAATCAAATACTGTTGGACGGCTGCGTTCATCGTTTGCAGAGGTAATAAATCCTTTGGGTTTATTTAAAATAAGATACTGAAAATTTTGTACAGGGGTAAGCACCTGTTTTTTATACATAACGATATCACTATCACTATCTACCTGATACGATAGATCGCACATTACAGTTCCGTTAACTGTTATAAGCCCACCCGTTATCAGATCCTCTGTTTTTCTTCGTGAGCCCAATCCACAGAGTGAAAGGAATTTATTGATTCGCATCCGTTGTTGTATCATCGGGAGTTACTCCTTCCTGTGAGTCGGGAACTGTCGATTCGGGTGCAATATCAGACATGGAATCTTTGAATTCGGCAATTTTTTTAAATTCAATGCCGGGATCGTTTATTGCATCGGTAAGCTTGTAGGCATTACCTCGCTTTGCAAAGTATAAATTTTTTCCAAAACTGGTATTATCTAAAAAAACTATCTCGCTGGTTCTGAAATTAAGTGAATAACTTCCTTCAATACCATTGCTCCCCTTTCTATATGATTTATAGTTTCCATCGGGATACAGCTCAAGAGCATGCTCAGTAAAATCCCCGCTTTTGTTGACGCTCCACCACTTGCCTGCTATTTCCCTGCGAACTGTGTCGGCTTCTTTTTTCCATAAGGTGTCAACATATCGTTCTATAGCTGCTTCCGAAGCATCTATCTGTAAGGCTAACGAACTTCCAAATACCCAGCCCCGTATAGTATTGGGTAACATGACCTTATACCAATAATCTATCTGCCCGCCAACCCATTGCTTTTCTTTTGAAACATCGGTTACAGTTACTATTGTTCCTTTGTCAACTGTGCTGACACGTGAAGAAAAAATATAGGGATCTATACGCACAGATGTGTTGTCATTGATGATGACCGCCTTTGATAATGATGCCTTGTACTTCAACTCTTCGCCTGATTTGCTGCATTGTACCAAAACAAATGATGCTGCAATCACGCAGATAATCAACCTTACTTTCATGAGATTCCCCTGATGCAATACTTTTACCATATTTTGGGCGATAGTTTATGGGTAACTATCGCCACTATGATGATTACAAAACAACGATAATGATATAGGTCATGGTATGCTATTTCGTCAATAACGTTTTATGGCTGGCATCAAGAAAAACCGATTTTTCCCTGTACACAGCGATGGTAGTGCAGGTATAGTGCTGTTTGAAGCTCATACGGCTGTTAAAAAATTAAAGTTTGTACACTCAGCATTGTACAAAATTGTAAAAAAGTATTTAAGGAAATTAGCTTGACGCAATACATTATTAATTGAAAACTACCTTACTATTAACAGAAAAATAATTGGTTGTACAACTATGCAAATTTGTGATCTTTTTGAGGGACGAATTGCTACATGGTCAAATCTGATCTCCTTGCTTCGGGTGTTATTGGCTCCTGTAGTTGGTTTGTTATTGTACTATGAAAAGACTACTACTGATACAGTATACTGCTCAATTGCAGTTATAGTGTATGTATTGATAGCTCTTTCTGACATTGCAGATGGATATCTTGCACGTTATTTGCATCAGGTTTCCCGCATTGGGCAGTTTCTTGATCCTGTTGCCGATAAATTGACTATATTCATACTTTCGCTTGTACTGTATTTTTTTAAGGGTTTTCCATTGTGGCTTGTCATTGTCATAGTAGTCAGGGATATATGCCATATTGCTGCAGGAGTTCTGCTTTTCTATACCCATGATATTCAGGTACGTCCCAGCAATGCCGGTAAATGCATGGTATTCTTTTTAGGGATGACGGGTTTTATATATATTGTTAACCTGTCATATTCAGTCATGGGTATAAGCATAAAGCATATCTTTGTAGCGCTTACCACTGTGTTTATTGTTCTATCAACGGTTGTCCACTGGAATATATATTCTAAAATTTACTTTACAAGCAAAAGTGTTTCCTCTAAATAAACAGAATGCATTGTTATAACAAAAATCTATCCCGCCACTGGTATGCTATCATCCTGTTATGTACTGTATGTATGCTTCCTGTGTTTTCGCAAGATAGCATTGTCATCCCGATAAAAGTTATAAACAACAACGCATTTGTTTCTGAATATAACATAAGAACGATACTTCCCGTACAATCTACATTTGATATAGTGTTGCAACGGGGAAGAATTGTTAATAAAGAACGATATGCACTGTACCATGTTGGTCTGGCGATAGCTCTGGTGAATGATTCTCTGGTAAGGAGTGATTACCCTGTTATGCGACAGCATGGTGAGGTAATGATTCCGCTGGATATTGCTGTTCCTATGCTGACAGCCCTGCTTCCCGAGTATGAAGTAGATGTTACAGTTAATGCAATCACCATTAAAAAGATACCCACTCATGTAAAGGAAAAAGAAAAAAAAACACCGGTAACAAAAGTATCAAAGGATGCGATAGGTTTTATTGTGGTTGATGCAGGTCATGGAGGGAAGGACCCCGGTGCTATAGGTAAAGGGGGCATAAAAGAAAAGCACATAACGCTGCAGATTGCTAAAGAGGTAAAGCTTGTTTTGCAGCAAAGGTTACCCGGGATAGAGGTAATCATGACCCGGACTACGGATAGATTTATAGAATTGGGTGAGAGGACAGAGATAGCAAATAAGATGTTAAAAAAAGGTGTTAATGGGCTTTTTATAAGTATACATTGCAATGCAGCGGTGGTAAGCAAGATTTCAGGTTTTGAGACGTATTACCTTTCACAAAATCCTTCAAATGAAGAGGCACGCACAACGTCGGTGCTTGAAAACAACGTTATTATATTTGAAAATCCTGAAAAGCGCAAGCGCTACGGTGATGTTGAGATGATTGAAGCGCTCATGATTACGACACAGATACAGCAAGAGAGTGCAATGCTTGGAACAGCAGTGCAAAAATCTCTTGACAAAACAATACATGAATTTAAATCAAAAGGAGTAAAAAAAGCAGATTTTTTTGTGCTGAGGGGATGCCTTATGCCTTCTGTACTCATAGAGGTGGGGTATATTACCAGCCCAAAAGAAAAAAAATATTTAATAGATAGAAACTATCAAAAAAGGCTTGCACAGGGGATAACAGCAGGCATTGTTGAATTTATAAAAGAATACAACAGGAATATAGCCAATTATTGAGGAATATAATGAGATTAAGTGTTAAAAATTTTATAGCCAGACATGGGCTTGATACGTTACCCGGTATACTAAAAATTAAACTGTTAACGTACTATCAAGCTATAGTAGCCGGAAGTAATAAACTTATGGATATATGTTTGTACTGGATTTGTAATCCACCACAGGATACAAAAAAACGGTATAGAGCACTGCTTCTGGCAATAAGTGTTGTGTGCATAGTTGACTACTGCGCGATCTCAGTTCTTGATGATAAAAATTTATTTGATATCTATCCATCATTGCCTGCACTGGATACCCGAAAAACCATTGATATTTTTGTAGCTGATATTGATGCAAAATCAATATTAAAAGAAGAAAGGAAGGTGTTGCTTCCTCAGGATGATGAAGGCAAAGTTAACAGGCTTTTAAAGCTGGTAGCCGAAGGTTCTGAATTTGAGAATACAAGGGCGATAGCTCCTGTAGATATAATCCTGCGCCATATATGGTTTTATGATACCACCTGTATTATTGACTGTGAGCTGTCCACAATAGAAGGACATGTGCCCTCTATAGCTGATTCGTTTAAAGCGTTCACAAAAGCTTTAGAGCAAACGATATGTCACAATGTAAAAGGTGTAACGAGGGTTGAAGTGCTTGAACATGGTATTTATGGAAAAAATCTCTGGTAACAGAAATAAGCCTGCATAATTGGCATCACGGCCATACACCTTCAAACACCTCTTCAGCAGGGCCTGTTAAATATACGTGATTATCCTTATTATTCCACTCTATTGCAAGGTTGCCGCCTTTGAGATGTACTTTTAACCTTCTATCAGTTTTTTCTGTTAACACACCGGCAACGGTAACCGCTGATGCGCCTGTGCCACAGGCTAACGTTTCGCCGCTTCCCCGCTCCCAAGTTCGCTGTATAACCTCTTTCCCGGTTACTATCTGTACAAATTCAACGTTGGTTCGTTTTGGAAACAATTCATGGTTCTCGATCATGGGGCCATATTTTTCAACAGGGAAGTTTTTAACATCTTCCACATAGATGACAACATGAGGATTGCCCATGGAGACAGCAGTAATGGAAAACTTTACTCCATCCACATGGAGGTCTTCCTCTATTACGGTTCCGGGATTGCCAAGCATGGGTATCTTATCCCTTAATAGAATGGGTTCGCCCATGTCAACTGTCACTGTGTGTACCTTTCCATTTTTTACTATACACCTGACCTGTTTTATACCGGCTAACGTTTCAACTGCGATTGTTGTTTTTTTTGTTAAACCGTGATCGTACACATATTTTGCAAATCCGCGGATGCCGTTTCCACACATCTCGGCTTCGCTGCCGTCTGCATTGAACATGCGCATGGTAAAATCAGCTTTACCTGATGGCAGTATCAAAATAAGTCCGTCAGAACCTACCCCAAAGTTACGGTTGCTCATGGCTATAGCTAATTTTTTTGGATTTTCAACCGGGTGTTTTATTGCATTTATGTAGATATAATCATTGCCAATACCGTGCAATTTTGTAAATGGTATCATGGGTAACCTCTATATTTTATGAACAGTTATCGTAACAGATATAATAAAAGGTGTTATGTGTCAAGAAAATGTTATAATAGCATGGCGATAGTTATTGGTAAATAAAAAAATTGTTGTTGCAATATTTAGTTGACTTACATTTCAGATATTTCCGTAACTGGTAACGATGAAATCAGAGTATTGAAAGGCATGCAACGATATAATTTAAACAACAAAAAGTTCAGTAAAAAGGGGTATGCGGGTGCAGGGAACTTTTTTAGCCGAATAGTTCATTTTTTTGAAGATGTGCTGTATGCTCTTGAACTGCGATTTGGCAATATCCGCCCGATAATTATTGGGCTTATTGCTGGTGCCATCATTGCATTTTGTGTCATTCTTGTTATAGATTTTTATAAAGTCAGAGCCCTTGCTCACTATACCCCCTATCAAACAACAAAGATTTATGATAAAAATAATGTTCTTGTAGCGGAGTTTTTCAAAGAAAAACGCGAAGTTGTGCCACTTGAAAAAATTCCACCGCATTTAGTAAAGGCATTCATTGCGATGGAGGATAACGAGTTTTATGATCATTTTGGTATCAATCCAAAAGGTATTGTGCGAGCGTTTTTTGTAAACTTAGTCTCAGGGCGCGTAAAACAGGGTGGAAGCACCATTACGCAGCAGTTATCCAAAATATTGCTTACCTCGGGTGAGCGCTCTATCTATCGCAAGATTAAGGAAGCTTTTATTTCTCTCATGATTGAGATGTTCTATACTAAAGATGAGATAATGGAGATGTATCTCAATCAAATATTTTTAGGGCACGGTGCTTATGGCGTTGAGTCAGCGTCAAAATTATATTTTGGCAAGCATGTCTGGGAGATCAATATTGCCGAAAGCTCCTTGCTTGCAACATTGCCCTCAGCTCCCAATATACTATCGCCCATACGAAATCCGCGCCTTTCAATGGAGCGTCATCGTATAGCATTAGCCAAAATGGTGGATATGGGTTTTATGACTGTTGCACAGGCAGAGAAGGCATACCTTGATTTCTGGCCTGATTATTTAGCATATATAAATGACCTGCCACCTACGATGACTACATGGTCATCACGTGTTAACAAGGCTCCATGGTTTACTGAACACATACGCCGTATCCTTGTTAATAAGTTTGGCGAAAAGGCAGTATACGAAGATGGGCTGGCTGTGTATACAACGGTTGATGTAGATAAACAACAATGTGCACAAAGTTTACTGAAGGATGCAGTGGAAAAACAAACTACTGTTTCGCGCGGGCTGGCATTTAATAATGAAGAATATATCACCAATCGTTATACTGATGAAGTCAATTTATTGACCATGATGTTTGGATTGCCTGCTATAAAAAGTACTGGTACAGCTCAAAAACGTACATTTAACCGGTATATGAAGGATGGGCTGCTTCATGAGATGCAGATGATAAATCTTATTACCGGACTTGATACTATTGATGATGTGTTGCAACAGTATTTTTTAGGCAGTTATGATCAGAAAGAGTTCATGAACGTTGAGGGTTGTCTTGTCTCAATAAATCCCGGGAATGGTTATATTGAGGCGATGGTTGGCGGCAGCGATTTTACCAGCACCAATCAGCTTAATCGTGTTATGCAATCCATGCGTCAGGCTGGTTCTGCTATAAAGCCTCTTTTATATGTAGCTGCTATCGATTCAAAAAAATTTACTGCAGCCACTACCATTATGGACTCGCCTATATTATACCTTGACATGGAAGGCGGCGATTGGATTCCTGAAAATTATGAAGGCGAATATTATGGGCTGGTTACTCTCCGCAGGGCTTTATCCTTATCCATCAATGTTGTTTCGGTGCGTATAGCTGATACACTTGGTATTGATACCGTGCTCAACAATTATGCAAAACTTTTAAAGATTTCACGCAATGAGATGAAAAACCGCGTTCCCAGGAATTTTTCCATTGCGTTGGGTTCTTTTGAGGTTTCACCGCTTGAGCTTGCCCGTGCCTATGCCATCATTGCAAATGGCGGTAGAAATGTTATTCCATACTCCATACGCTATGTGCAGGATAAAACAGGGAAGATCATCTATAATCAGGAAGAAGAGATAATGGCAGAGCTGGCAGAGCAGGAAAAGGATGGCAGTATACAGATAGTTTCTCCTGATGTGGCACGGATAGTGGTAAGCCTTATGCAGAGTGTTATATCATCGGGAACTGGAAGAGGCGCTGCCATAGGCAGACCCGTTGCCGGCAAAACAGGCACTACCAGTAACTATCGAGATGCATGGTTTGTTGGGTTTACACCACAGCTTGTAACAGGGATATGGATGGGATATGATGGCAGGGGATTATCGCTTGGGCCGGGACAATCGGGGGGTGCAGTTGTTGCCCCGGTGTGGGGGCAGTATATGAGCTGTACACTGCAAAAGGAACCGGTGCTTGATTTTTCATCATTTGGTAATATAGCTGTAGTTAAAGTATGTGCTGAGTCAGGGCTTTTGCCTTCTTATTATTGTAAAAAGGTTATAGATGAACTTTTTATACCAGGAACCGAACCGCAGGAAGAATGTGCAAAATGTGCAGGTGGCATTTCACTGCCAACAACCAAAATACCACATATCAATGTATCCGAAAAGCAAAAAGAGCAGATAATGAAAAAAATGAAAAAGAAGGATACAGAGGATATACTTGACTCAATAGAAAATACTTTGAAACAATAAAGGATTAAGGGATTGCTATGGATGTAAAAAATTTTTATTTTGGGGCTGATGACACAGCACTGTTTGTTATTGATGTACAGGATAGTTTATTTAACTCAATGGAATATGAAATGCGCAGGAAGGTGGCAAAGAATGTGGCAATCCTGATAGAGCTTGCAAAACAGTATAACCTCCCTGTAGTTGTGACCGAGCAATATCGTAAAGGATTAGGTTCAACCATAAAAGAGGTTATGGATAAGCTGGAAGGAGTAGTTCCTTTTGATAAATTAACATTTGATTGTATGAAGGATGATAGTATCAGGGAACAGGTCACAAGCCTTAATAAAAGGAATATCATAGTGTGTGGTATTGAAACTCATATCTGTGTTTTGACAACATCGCTTTCACTTATGAAAGCAGGATATAATGTTGTTATAGCATCTGATGCTGTTTGTTCACGACGAACCCATGAATGGGACATGGCAATACAGGCATTGCGGCAGGCAGGTGTTGTTGTGTATCCAACTGAGACAATAGCGTTTATGATGCTTGAAAAAGCTGGTAGTGAAATCTTTAAAAAATTGTCGCCATTGTTTAAATAGCTTTGTTCAAAGATTAAGGTTTATCCCACAGTACATCATACGCATCAAATACAGGCCCGTCAATACAGGCTCGTCTGTATCCATTTTTGGTGGCAACAGTACACCCGGAACACAAACCTATTCCGCATCCAAAATAGCGCTCCAGTGAAGCCTGTATGGGTATTGGCGATAGTTCCTGTGTAAGCCTTTGCATCATAATCTGAGGTCCGCAGGTATAAATCATATCAAAATTGTTTGTCTTTATGATAGCTTTAGCTATATCAACCGGATTGCCTTCCACACCAGCGCTCCCATCATCAGTGACAACGATTAGTTCGTTGGAAATATTTTTATAATCGTCCAGCATATAGATAGTGTTTTGTGAAGTTGCGCCATAAATATAAGTTACTGTTGAGTTGCGTTCTCGCAGCTTTTTTGCACAATAAAACAGGGGAGCATTGCCAACGCCACCTCCGATCAGCAAAGCTTTTTTGCCGGTAACTATCGCAAAACCTTTACCTGAAGGGCCAATGCAATCAATTGCTCCGGGGTGCAGCACTGCAATCTGCCGGGTAGCTTTCCCAACAACACGAACAACAATCTGCAGATTTGTACCTGAGTGATCAAAGATTGAGAATGGACGTCGAAGAAGCGGGTCAGTATTGCTGGTAACCTTTATATTAATAAATTGACCTGGCTTACTTGCGCGTACATCCGATTGCAATGTAAGCAGGTAGTGTTCATTGGCAACAGGTTTGGTGGATAATAATGTAAACATAATTTTTACCCTCAGGTGCTATAGTACAATACACTATAGCATGAGTGCAATTTGCAATACTATTTTTTAATGAATTGTGTGAAATTAAAAGGTTATTAGAACAATTATTACATATAAATTTGTATCATAACTGATTTTCTAGTAATGAAAATAAATAATATAATTTTTTAGCCTTTACACTGCCTGCTGGAGTACTTCTGGGGGTGGT
>DCUV01000074.1:268-6422 GCA_002328585.1 Spirochaetia bacterium UBA2205 | reverse complement strand
AGCCTGAAGTGCTCGGCATAACGATTGAGTAATGTTAAATGTTTGATGCTGATACAGGTGGTTGTTTCTATGGTCATTGGTTCCTCCTTCCAGAGTAGTTTATATATTACCGATAACTATCGCATAGCATAATTATTATGATGTCAAGAAGATTAAATGTATGGGTTATACACTAATTTTTATCTCAAGGTCTATGCACACCATTTCAAGGTGAGTGTAGCAATTCATAAGAAGACTTCCATTATTGTTTTTGCAATGTTGTGTATCATTTATTAAGTATGCAAAACTATTTTATACTGATAGTTTATATTTTCATATAATTCACACTAAAATGCGGTATGCTGATCAAAAAAATATACTTCACTGCTTCAATTAAAAAGTGCAATTAAATGTTGCATTTTAAAATTCGTTATCAATTATTAATTTCTCAAATAAATAATTGCTGGACTATAATTATATACTATGTTTTAAATTATTACATTGAATGTTGAGAGGTAACCAATATGTCAAAACGTCCAGCATGGTGGCTTCTGATTCTGGCTAAGATTTGGCCAATTACATGGGTAAGTGCGCGGGCAACACAGAGTAAAATTATTGGACCCATTGTAAAAAAAACAATGCTACCTTTTTTTAGCAAAAAAAATCTTAATATCACCTATCTGCCAATCAATATAACTGTTGCTCCTTCAAGTACCCCAATACCTTTATTGATTGTTGAGGCGATAATCAAAAGATCAGCTCACCGTGTTATTATAAAACGATGCACATGCAGGGATGCAAAGAAGTGCAGGGAGCATCCAATAGATTATGGTTGCCTGCTTATGGGCGAAGGGGCAAAAGAGATTGATGCACGTATAGCGGATCATGTCACCATAAATGACGCAATAGCTCATCTGCATAAATGTATTGCGGAAGGGCTTATCCCTATGGTAGGAAGGGTAAAGATTGATAATCTGATATGGGGTGTAAAAGACACGGGGAAACTTTTGACCATGTGTTTTTGCTGCCGCTGCTGCTGTACCATTTTAAATTCAGGTAAATATCTTCCCGCTGGTGCAGCGGCATCTATTGTCCGGCTTCAGGGAGTAACCATTACTGTTGATAGTAATGTATGTATTGGGTGTGGCACTTGTATTGATGAATGCTTTATGGATGCTATACGTATAAGTAATGGCACAGCAGTTCATAATGATGCAATCTGCAAAGGGTGCGGGAGATGCGCTTATGTATGTCCACATAATGCAACATCTCTATCAATCAGCAATGTTGATGCGGCAGTAAAAGAAATTTATTCCCGCATTGCACAGTATATACAGTATGAATAGGAGGTTGAATGATACACAATAAATATTTCTGGTATGTTTTAATGTTAGGAGCATTAGTTTTGTGGGTATTTGCTGTTGCATTGATATGTATATTTCCTGAGTGGGATTATAAGGCTGTGCTTTTTATAGGACTGATTATTTTGCATGGTGTCGAAATCCCGTATGTGTTTAATATATTAAAAAAAGATGTATCAACAGTAACTATCGCCATAAAGACTTTTTTATTTGGCTTTACCTGGTGGCTACCGGTTAAGAAAGGCATATTGCAAGGGTAATAGAATGCTAGTAAAATATGGCCCTAATAAAACAATCGTTCGTCTGGTTGTAATGCTTTCATGGCCTATAATACTATTGGGTAAACGGCTAAGTTCATATCCTGTATTAAAGCATATCATCAATCCTTTTTTTAAATATCCACACAATGAAGTTACAGCAGTTCCTATTAATGTGGCGATAGCTCCTCCGGACTCTGTATCATTGCCTGTTGAAGTGCTGGTAGAGGTTGTAAATCGTGTCCATACTATCTTCATTTTAGATGAGTGTATCTGCCGTGGTTTGATGCATTGTAAAAATCATCCTGTAACTATTGGATGCATGGCTTTGGGTGAAGCCAGTTTAACCATACATCCATCACATGGACATAGAGCAACAAGCGAAGAAGCTATAGCACATATAAACAAGGCAGCACAGGCAGGGCTGGTGGCAAATGTGGCACATGTGTGGATTGATCCGGTAGCATTTTTTTCAGTGCCTTTTCATAAGCTTATGTTCATCTGTTTTTGTGATGACTGCTGCTGTCTTTATAGAAAACATATGAAAAAGCGTGGAGAAAATTTAAATAAAGCATATAAAAAATTACCAGGCGTTTCGGTTGTCATTAATCACGATATTTGCAATGGCTGCGGTGTTTGTGCTGAACAATGCTTTGTTGCAGCAATAGATATGAAAGATGGAAGCCCGGTCATAGGGAGCGATTGCAAGGGCTGTGGAAGGTGTGTACAGGCCTGCCCGGTGCATGCAGTACACATGCATTTTGAAGATAAAAGTGCACTTGTTAAAAATTTGGTGGAACGCATTAATGCTGTAGCAGATATTGGATTACAGTAGTTGTAAAAACGTAAACAATGTATGAAATGACAAACAGCAGTGATACTAAAAATATTTTTGTAACATTAATTATTGGTGTTATAATTATTGACTATATTTGTATACTATGATATAAACGTATAAAATAACATGGAATTTGTAGTATGAAAATAGAACAACGTATCAACTATGGGTATATTATTTATGATATCACAGGTGATATCACTGATGAAAACTTTGCTGAAATCGAAGATGAAATAAAAAACACCCTGCCCGAAAATTTTAGTAATGTTATTCTTAATATAGAACGTGTACCCTATATTAATAGCTCTGCTCTGGGGTGGCTTGTAAAACTAATGAGAGAAGTTACCCTAAAAGGGTACCAGCTATTTTTAATGAATGTCAATCATGAAGTAATGGGTTTACTGAAGCTTACCAATACTCTACCATTTTTTACAATCATACCAAACGAACAGTTCCTTATAGATAAAGAAAAAAGAAAAGACCTTGATAAAATATTAGGTGATGTTGGTGATAATGACATATAAATCAGTACTGTTATGCTGAAAAGAAAGCATTTTTAGAAGTATAGATTAAGGGCTAAAATTCATTGTCATCACGGTAGCATTGCATCCATGGATGAAGAGCAATTTACTATTAACAATAGTGTTGCATATCACAGCAAGCTATGACAGAGGAAAGGTATTTATGGTTGCAAATCCAACTCTATCGATGAATGGTGATACTGTTTTCATGGTGCAAATAATTGACACAATTCATAGCTTTCGGTTGTAGCAACTGCAGGATTCACTTTTTCTACTATAGTGTAATCATGTCCTGCGCTTACTATAAAGGGTAGTGCTTCTTCTATAATGGGTAATGGAAAATAGTCATAGTTCTTTTGACATTCCTTTGCTACCTGCTCAATAAACCTGTCCATCATGGAGTCTTCAAAGATAAAGGCGCCATTTTCGTTGTACAATGGCAGGGTAAACGAAAGCATGCCTGGTATTGTATCGCTTATAAAAAATACATCTACTGCATTACCATGATTTGTTACATTGACAATCTGTACAATGTGTATGGTGTCATCACTGAGTGATAGTTTTTGGGCAAGCTTTTGTTTCTGGTACAACGCAAATTCCTGGTTAATGTTGGCAATATATATTTTTACACCGGTTATTCGATTAATAGTAACTATCGCCCCGGCATGTTTGTGTATTGCAGGATATACCTTTGTTGCTGCTGTGCCAGTAGCAGAATAAAAACCAAATTTTTTTGTTGCGCTGTACAGGTAACATCCAAACTGCTGCAGCAGCGGTGCTAAACCATAGCGTATAAAACCGGTAGAGCGGGAAAACTGGGAGTGGGTTACACCGTGAAAAAGAATATCTGATTGCACCTCATTTTTTATCAGGGCAGGAGCCATGCAAAGAAAAATATCGGCAATGGGACAATACGGATGCAGGGCGATAGTTGCTGTAAAACTTTGCATCTTATGCGGCTTGAGCGTTATGGTGGTATCCGCTATTGCGATGGTCACCGATAGCTGTTGCAATACATTAATAAGAGAGTGCACCATCCTGCCATAGTGAGGATGAGTAAAAACCTGCGGGGCAACGGCGATGGTACATTCTTTCCGTGTTACTAATGACAGAGCTATTGCCTGCCGCACAGCCTGAAAGGATTGTGCCTGATACTGGAGCATTATATGCTTTTTTCCAGATAGGGTTTCAGCAGTTCGGGTATTGTTATATTGCCATCGCGTGTTTGATAGTTCTCCATAATGGCTGCCAGTGTGCGCCCTGCCGCAAGCCCTGAACCATTGAGTGTATGTACCAGCATGGGCTTTTCACCTTCTTTTTTACGGTAGCGGATGCGCGCACGCCGTGCCTGATAATCAACAAAGTTTGAGCATGATGATATTTCAACATATCTTCCCAGTCCGGGCATCCATACTTCTATATCATATGTTTTGGAAGAAGACGCTGATGTGTCGGCGCTGCACAGGAGCACTACCCGGTAATGCAGATTGAGCAGTTGCAAAACCTCTTCTGCATCGGCTACTAACCTTTCCAGTTCATCAAATGATGTTTCGGGCTCTACAAATTTTACCAGCTCAACCTTTTGAAATTGATGTACCCGTATAAGCCCCCGGGTATCTTTACCTGCTGCGCCTGCCTCTCGTCTAAAACATGATGATTGCATGGTAACATACATGGGCAAATTATTCCCATCAATAATTTCATCACGGTACAGATTGGTTAATGGTACTTCAGCTGTTGGTATCAGTGACAGCGCATCACGTTCAATACGGTAATACTCATCCATGAATTTTGGATATTGCCCGGTGCCTGTCATACTTTCATCATTAACAATGAATGGTCCAAACACCTCGGTGTAACCGTGCTTTTTTGTGTGTAAATCCAGCATAAAATTTATAATAGCTCGTTCAAGCTGTGCGGCAAGTCCGCGATATACGTAAAAGCGTGCTCCGGCAATTTTTACTCCACGTTCAAAATCCAGTATATTGAGCTGTGTTCCCAGATCATAGTGAGGTTTTGGCTCAAAATCAAAATATGGTTTTTGCCCCCAGGTGCGCATAACAACATTGTCATGTTCATCATTACCAATTGGTACGGACTCATGTAACATATTAGGGATGGATAACATCATGGTGGTATAGGTTTCTTCTATAGACACTATCTGCTCTTCATACTGCTTTATATCATTGCCTATACTGCGAACTTTTTCCATGATATCGGTTGGATTTTGACCTTTTTGTTTTAATGCGCCTACCTCTTTTGAAAGCGTATTGCGCATTGTTCGTAGCTCATCTATTTTTGCTATAATCTGACGGCGTGTGGCGTCCATATCCTCCAGTTTTGTAATATCGACAGCATCTTCCATCCTGCGGATTTTCAAGATATGCTTCACCAGATCAATATTGTCGCGTACTATTTTTGGATCTATCATGGTAAAACCTCACGGCGCATTAAATTAGTATGGTTATGATAACATTGCATAGATATATTGTAATACTGTAGCACACATGCAATGGTGATAAAACCATTTTTTTACACTGATAATCATATAAAAAAGATGGTCATCAAATATGTCTTTCATGAAATAGGAATGTTAAGTAATTTTGTCAAGAAAGTATGGTGTACGTAAGCTATAAAAAACAAGAAAAAATTGTATGTCTGTAACGCTTTACAGCAAAGATAAAATTATTCAGGTTATGAATGTACGGTGTTAGGTTCTTATTGTTGAATGGTAGCATAGCTTCATAAAGTTTTAATGCGAAATAGTGGATTTATTGGAACTTGTGTACCTCTTTTCCGCCGGCATTGCGACTATCATTTTTGTCCCTCATTGCATTCGGGCACCCTGCGTTCCTTGCCTGCCTTCGGCAGTCTAAAACAGTCCTTGCCCTTGTTCCGCGGTTGGCTATGGTACTCGGCAAAAAAACAGCGCCGTGTTTAAATGTAGTCTGTGCCTTCCTGAATTACCGTTATTGAATATGACTGAGGTGTGTATAAAAAGGTAGCTATATAACGATATGAGCTTTTGGGGTATAATAAGGGAGAGCATCATCTTTTGAAGATTTCTCCATAAAATTTTTGTTGTTTTAAACTTCACTTTTTTGCTTGCATCTGGTACAATAAAGTGCCAAAACAAAACCGTTTTGATGGTACAGGGAGCTGGAAAGATGACACATAACGTTTCAATGGGAAATGAGA
>DCUV01000074.1:0-232 GCA_002328585.1 Spirochaetia bacterium UBA2205 | reverse complement strand
TCCGTGGAAGGCTACTGGGAGCATACCACAACCGTGCACGGATGCACGGCTTCATAGGATGCGTGCATGATAGGGCATGAACAGTGCACCATTTTGTATCAAGTACTACACGCAAACCATGGAAACAACTGGTGCATATAGTATTTTTCTTTTTTTTAAGGCAAAACCAGCGGAGGCAGGATGCTGTAGCGCCATACGGCTCGTGCAAGGACATAGCCACGAAGGCGTCCGC
>DCUV01000009.1 GCA_002328585.1 Spirochaetia bacterium UBA2205 | reverse complement strand
AGTATATCAAGGCACGGTTTGCTGAGATGTATAATAAAATAACCGGCAGGACCGGGCCATTCTGGAATGAGCGGTATAAGGACATCATTGTACAGTTTGCACATGATGCGTTTCATTATCTCTTATGGTTGCTGTGGTACATAGCGTTTAATCCGGTACGGAAGCGCCGGTGCGATAGTCCTGCAAAGTACCGCTACAGCAGCATACAATCCTATTTACAGGAGGATGCTGATGTTGGGGTACCGATAGACCATCATGAGTACTTTCTGCAGCTGGGGGATAGTTTCAGTGAACGGGTGAGGCGTTTTTTACAGTATGAGGAGGCGTATCGCAAGCGCTATTCCATTGCACAGTGGGTATAAAAAGGGGTCAGAGCCTATTAACAAAAAGCCATAGAAAATTTTTAATTATACCTTTGCATGCAATAACTTTAATTCAGCACCAGCTTTTTCAAATATTCCTATGACATAATCGATATGTTCATCGGTATGTGTTGCCATGACGCTGCAGCGGATCAACTGCTGACCCTGAGGTGTTGCAGGAAAAATTATTGGATTGGTATATACACCAAAATCAAAGAGCTTTTTCCATAGAGAAAAGGTCATAACATCATCACCAATAATAACCGGGATTATAGGCGTTTCCCCTTTTATTACATTAAATCCAAGTTGTTCAAGACCATTCCGCAAGCGTTTTGCATTGTGGTGTAGCTTTTGTATACATTCAGGTTCATCTTGAATTATTTCAAGTGCTTTAAGTGCTGCAGCAGCATTTGATGCAGGCATGCTTGCATTGAATATAATTGCAGGTGAGTTATGCTTGATATAGTTTATAACCCGCTCGCTTGATGCTAAAAAACCTCCTGATGAAGCTAAACTTTTTGAAAATGTTCCCATAATAATATCAGTTTGGTCTGTTAATCCAAAATAGCTTGCTGTGCCGCGCCCACCATGACCAATAACACCAAGAGCATGCGCATCATCGGTCATGACACGTGCATTGTATTTACGAGCTATTGTAACTATCTCCGGGAGAGGAGCAATGTGTCCATTCATGCTGAAGACTCCATCAACAACGATAAGTTTTCCTGCATCATGCGGTAGGGCAGAGATTTTATTTTCAAGGTCAACCATATCATTATGGTTAAACTTAACCAGAATACTATCGCCACATAAAGCTTTTGCTATTAATGTACCCTGTATGATGCTTGCATGATTTTCATCATCCGAAATGATATATTCACCTTTTTTTATTAGCGGTACAATAGCCCCCTGATTGGTTTGATAACCAGTAGAAAAAATGCAAGCAGCTTCTTTGCCAACAAATTGCGCCAGCGCTTCCTCAAGCTTATTATGGATATCAAGCGAGCCATTGATAAGCCTTGAACCTGAGCACCCGGTGCCATATTTTTCAATGGCATCGATAGCTGCCTGCTTTACTCTTGGGTCATGCGTTAGTCCCAGATAGTTATTTGAACCAACCATGATCATACGTTTATTGTTCATGTACACAACAGGACCTTCTGTTTTTGTTATGGGGTGGTAATAGGGATACAATCCAAATGATTTAACCTCTTCAACGCGGGTAAACGCTAAACATTTATCAAAAAGATCCATAGGGAACCTCCTTTTAAAAATATTTAAGGTATAGCAATAAAGCCATCCTTCACAAAACCCATGTTGGAAGCATAAATAAAAATGTTTATTAATACACTTTGTTTTTAACAATAGTAAAAAAAGAAAATAAAGTCAATAATATTATTATAAATGTTGAATAAAAATATGATATTAATTTATATAATATTAATAAGCAAAATTGAGTGAACATTCACTCAATAATGACTAAGTACTCACTCATATCATGAATAATTTATCAGGTGAAGGCATAGTATGGGGTTAATTGCGATAGTTATTATTAATTAATGGGGTCAGAGCCTCAGTAAGGTCAGAGCCTCAATAAGGAGTGGTGGCAATAAGGAAGTATTGTGATGCACTTCAAAAGGATGTCAGTCTTAGATGAAGACGAAGAATCGTGTTGCGATATGTCATTTAAAGCAATCGTGCTTGTGCTATGTAAAGTCGATGTAAAGAATCTTGCTGATGCATGGGTATTTCATTCTGAACTAAGTGAAGAATCTTGTCGTTTAAGAATAGATTCTTCATGATTGTGTTTCCATGAATGGTAATGGTGTCAACCTGAATCATGCTTTGAACTTGCTTAAGAATCTCTGTTAACTATTGCGATTACTGGTCAAGCCCGTAATAAGAGGGATACCGAGCGTCATCCTGAACACTGATTCAGTATTTATGCTAAATAAAAGATGCGGAAACGAGTCCATCATGATATGGGTGCATATTTCTGTTTTCGGGAAGGTTGCACATAGCCGAAATGTGGTCACCCATAGGGGAAGAAAGTGAAGGAGAACCTTGTAGCGGTGATATGATAGTACCATGAATGATTCCAATTGTTCGAATCCCGCTATTGATTGTATTATACTATCAGAATTGAAAGTCAAAAAGTAGATTCCACAAGAAACTATACTTTATTGTCAGTCCATAGCTATGAATGATAATGGTGCCTAATTATAATTTACCAACCGGGGTTTAAAGATTGTGAAAGTTTTAACAAATAGTTAAAGAAGATTGGCGTGTTAAAGGAATAATAATGATTCCAAAGTTTAATCATATGCATTAATCAGGATTGAATATCGACAAAATCACATAAATTTATACCAATAATTAACTATATTTTTTTACTATATATAGTGCTTTATAACTATATTACATTATTATTATATATATATAAAATTGAGTCATACTAAAAATATATTTATAGATATATTAAATAATATAATAATAACAATATAATATGTGAAAAATATAATATTACTACAAAATCATAAAAAAAATGTAAAATATTTGATTAATAGTTGACAATACTTACCAGTCGGTATTATATTGCTTGTGGAATATGAGTATAGTTGGACGGTAAAGTGGCCATAACAGTTTATTAAGCATGAGGAAGGGGAGAGAGCATGTATTTGATCCATACTGCATTATCAAAAATGGAGTTGAAGGTTACAAGAAAGAATTTTTATTGGGGAAAATAGTACTGGGTAGTCGGTATTTTGTTAAATAATACCGACATGTCAGTATTATTAAGCCTTATTATAGAGTAACTATCGCCTATAATGATTTTTTGAAATAAATTACAAGAGGTGCGCCATGAAGCCTTTTAAATCATTGTTCATCATCATGTGCGTTGCAACTGTGTTGTTATCATGTTCAGATAGTGGCAAATTTTTGTTTCAACGCAATGATCCTGAGCCGGAATACCGCTTATTTGACCTTTTAGATCCCTATCCGGCATTGTATGATGCATTTGATACTGTTGACCAGCATAGGTTTAATATGATGTTGAGCGATGCTATCAATGCGGATGTAACAGGTACAAAAAATGCCCTGCAACAGATGCCTGCAATCAATCCTGACCCTCTTGTTGATATAGTAGCAGCTTTGCGCATAATAATTGAAAGGATTATTAATCAGGACAACTATAGATGGCGTTCTGACCCTTATGATTATGATAACTATATAACGGATTTCTACAGCTTTTTAGATGATTTAGATGCAGCAAGCCCCGGTACTACCAACGAGCTGGTAAGTATCCTGCGAAAGTCCATAGGCTATATACAGTATGCGCATGGTCATGAAATAGAGACAGTTATGGCAGATTTGATTGATTTTTTGAAGGATACTCAAGGGCAGAATGTGGGTACAGTGTTGCCACTGTTGCAGGAAGGATTGGGTAAAACATTATTACGGGCAAACACATTTTATGACGATAGCAGCAATAAATTGGGGAATGCGGTTGTGGGTATGGATGCGTTGCTGTCTGGGATAAACGATATAGCTACGGAGGATGCAGGTGCACGTGAAGCGCTCTATGATGTGATACGCGAGCTTGGCGCGGTAATGACGGCAAAAGCAGGAGATAAAACATTTGCCGACATACTCAAAGAGCTTATGATAAATATAGAGGATAATGCTACAGTTGGGGGCAGTGTTTATAGCTCCAATGCAAGTTATTATCATGATGGCAGCGATTATTATGTTAATACTGAACTTAAAAATGGTGTGCGACAGATGTTGCCTGGTTTGGCGTTGCTTTTTATACGGGCAGGCGATAATGAGCAAGCATCTCCTATCTATGACCCGGTAGATAATAATTCGCCCAATCCAGACGGGCGTTCCGCATTGGAATATTTAACACAGAAATTGTATGATTTAAAATTAAACTGCGGAATAGATTTTACAGATTATGAAGTTGAACCGTCCCTGAAGAGAATGACCGAGTATAATGGATTTGGAGAACTCCGAAGCAGTGCAAGCTATAAAGTATCGTATTTAGATCATCTGGTGTATACTTTGATAGCGTCATATGACTTTGGCTTTTTAACCAAAACTTCTGATGGTGCTTCAGAACCTTACAATAATGATCAGGATGGTCATTGCTCTGTTCGCAAACATGGTGAACCAACAGCTGGTATTATTACTATAAATGATAGTTTATATTCCATGGTAAGCCATGCAAAAGAAGCAAGAAGCTCCAGCCAAAATTGTACCATTGGATGGCTAGGTGCTTATAATTTGGCTCTGGATGCAAGAGCTGTTTCGCAAACATGGAATGGTGATACAGGAGGTCTATTAACATCAGTTGAAATAACAAATGGTGCGCAAGGAAATTATATATATCGTTATAAAAACTCATTTTTAAGTTCACAGGCTAATAACTATAAATTTTATTTAGGGTATGATTTCCCAACTCTTTTATTATTCAGTGGTTTTTCTGCTGGTGATGCTGGTATTCCAAATGGAGGGATTACCGGTATAGTACCAACATCAAATACTACAACAGTAGGCACAAACAATGATTACCGCACTTATTATCCGTATATTGGCAATGGATTGGGTGAGCTTAACACCGGACGCTGGACCATGGGCTGGATTGCCCGTGCATGCTGGGAAGGTGAAGGCCCCTACTATTATGCCGATCCCAATGCAGAAACCAGGATGGCATCAGATGGGAGGATATATCATGTATATTTTAGACCTGATGGAAGGATTTATGCGTTTGTATGTAAAGAAGATCCTGCTAATCCACTATATTTTTATCCATCAGATGGTGGTAATGATGCAGATGAAACTGAAAATCCTCAATCATTAACAATTAATGGTGTTGAATTTAAACTCAGAGTGAACAGATACCGTGCAAACTGGAATACTGATTATTATTTACTAAAAACGGATTATATAAACTACCATGAAGATGCTAATCATCCACCTGCAGGATGGACGGGTTATTATTCACCTGCAAATGTAGTGGGAATTACTGGTATAAATAAATTTAAAATGCACTCTTTACAGGATACAAATGGAAAAGGTGAGTATAATGATGACCTTGATGCTTCAACAAATAATGCCGGATGTTTGTGGTTCTGGGAGAAGATTGCTGAAAATAATACTGTAAGAGGATGTAATAGTCAGGAAGAAGCCATGTACAGAAATTTCCAGTGGCTTATGCTGGAAAAGAAATTTGTATTTATAATGCCTATGCGATCATATGTTAACATTCATGCTACTGCAGCGTGGTGTATAGGTGTTACATTGAATATAGATTCTCCGCTTTTTACAATAATTGAGGCTAACGGGATGGCTGGTATTGCAACAGCTAAAAAAACCGGTGCAGTTGGTACATGGGTGAAACTTGGAAACCGTGGTGATGGAGAAGGATGTTCAAATTATGGTCATAATCAGCCCAATGGTGCAAATTATGGTGATTCGCTACAACCTGCTGATGGCAGGTTATGGGTTATTGTTAAAGAGGATTCATCATACAAAACTAGTTTGGGTTTACTAACTGATGGAGATTATGTTGATATTAATACCATATGGAGTACTATCCTTGGCAATGGTAATGTTTTCCCTAATATTGTTGGGGATAACTTAGCTCCTATTGCACGGATGGCTTTTTTACAGCCTGACTTAGTGGCTTCCAATTCATCCGACATTGGGGATATAAATGCTGCCGCATGGCAGAACCGTAATAAACTGCTGCCCATTATTGTGGCGTTATCCGGAGATTTACATGAAAAATCTTATTATGATAAACCATCAAACCAAAATGATCACTGGTATAACTTTAGCGGTAACCATAAATATCCACTAAAATATCTGCGCGACCTCATAGCCATGCTGGGCAATCCAATTATGCGCTATTATAAAACGCCCTATGTCGGTGCTACTAAAGGATGGGTTGTACCGCAGATTCAGGATCAACATGGCAGGGGCGTGTATGCAATGTTTACGCCAAAACCTATTGATAGTGCTGTAAACTTTAATCCCAACAGCTCATTACGCTCGGTTGCTGCTGTGTTGACCGAAAATTCTCAAGCTGCTGCGGATGGGGTTATCCCGGCTTTGGCAAACAGTACAATGGTTACAAAGCTCATGGCGTTGTTACAAAAAATTGGTCAATATGGTTATGGTGCACTGCCAATTTATCAGGATGGTACAAAAGACAGCAGTGACTATGCTGACTGGGGAGCTCGCCGTAAGATATTTTATGGTCTGGAACAGATAGTAACTCGCATGAAATGCAACAAGAGTATTGAGCAAACAAGGAACTATTATGGAATCAGCTATCCTGAATGGATGTTTGTTAAAAATAGTGATGATATTGATATGGATGTAGCACTGGATGAGCTTATTGGATACGATGATGCAGGTGGTAATCCGTATGTATGGGGCAAGGGACTGGCAGCATTTGTTGATCACAGGGATTCTGCTCATCCTAACTATCAAGGATGGAATTGGAATAATTACTATAAGCTTGTCAATGGGCTTGGTGAGTTGATGAGCAATCAGGGTGCAACAAACGGATATTATTGTATAAACGATGATCTCATAGAAATGATTGATAAAACGCTGACAAGCTTCAAAGCTACTAATGCTCAGTTGAAAGGTGTGCGCCATACATTGGGTACAGTATTATACTACTACGATGATGATACATCACAGTGGATTATTCCCAATGAACTAAATGACATACTGACCGGCTATCTGCCACAAATATTGCAGGAATATACCGGATACAATGCAGATCTATTATCGGTTGCCAGCAATATGCTTGTAGATGATGGATTTGTTGAATATTTTATGAGCAACCTTTCATCACCTCATCCATCTGAAGATGTTTTTAACCAGTTGTATGAATTCTTGAATTTAGATTTAATTAAATCAAAGGATTCAAGACTATGGGATGATCTTAATGAGTTGATGATTGGTCTTGTAGTACGATTAAATGAGACATTAGAAGGCAGTTCGTATAAGGCAGCAAGCTTTGAAGATTATACAAAGCCAGTATATTTATCACCATCTGAATATTTATATAGCGACGAGTTTGATCCATATTCAGGATTGGGACAGCTTTTGACTAAATGATAGAGCACAACAACAACCACAGGGTTGAACCTGTGGTTGCAAAAGATATATAGTTTATTATCGGAGGTCATGATGTTTATAGTGTTGAGACGTAGTGTGATGATAGTATTTGTCATTATAATTATGCCTGCTTTAGTATATGCTAATTTTGCCGATACCTACGGTTTTGGAGCACAGGGGGTAGCCAGAGGGAATGCAATGACAGCAGTGGTAAATGACTGGTCAAGTGTATATTACAACATAGCAGGATTAGGAAGAACGCGAGGATATCTGGTATTGCCTGTGCAACAGACAGAGCAAAAACAGCAGCTTAATTTAAAACAAAAGGGTGGAAAAGATAATAAAAAAGAAGAGGAGATGGTGACTGTTGAACCTCTGGTGGCATCACCATATGATCTTTACCTATACAAGGATCAGCTTGTAATCAATTATATGTATACACAACCTGGTATGACCATTGATATTCCTCGTGAGACAGTTGCTGATAAAGATCTTAATTTTGGGACGGTTGCATTAGGTTTGGTACTGGATTTAAATCATTTTGTTAAACTGCCATCGTTTATTTCATCAGGGCGTTTTGGATTGGGTATGGGACTTTTGCAGGATGGGACCCTTGTGAGTGTGTATGATGTTGATTTACGCACGCATGACTTTTTACGCTATGGAAAAGAGGCTGAAAGAGCGGTAATATTAGCAGGGATGGGTTTTGGCTTTGTGGATGATCTTTTTGGAATAGGATTTGGTATCAATGCATGGTCAGGTGGCAAAGGTGCAGTGCGCTTGATGGATGTTGACATGGCATCGCCAAATCCTCAAACGCCCAATTCAGAAATACAGATGGAACTTTCACCAAAAGTTGCTCCAGTTTGTGGATTATATATATCCCCGGGCAAAAAGATCAATGCTTTACGAGGGCTGGAGATGGGAGTAGCGTATAGAGGTGAGATATATATGGAGGTTAAACCATTTTCAACAACAGCAGAGTTGATAGATGGGACGATACAGTTACAAATGGCGCTCAACATATTTGATTACTATACACCGCATATTATCAGTGGTGGAATTGCCTATACATTTTTGTCTATTAAACAGTTGTCAGGATTGACCTTATCTTTGGATGTGGAATATCAGATGTGGTCTAAATATAAGGTTTCCAAAGCTAAAGAAGAGTACTGGAGTCAATATGGTATAACAATGCCTGAATATGATGATATCATAATTCCAAAAGTTGGTGTATCATATAATTTTGGATGTTTAACTCCAAAAATGCAGTGGCTTACTTTACATTTAGGATATATGTACCGACCAACGTATGTTCCTGACGATGCAGTGAATGACGCGTCGTTATTCAATTTTATGGATTGCAATACCCATATTGCTTCGGCAGGGTTAACCTTTACCATACCTAAGAAGGGACCGATGGTTGCTCCTTTAGTAATAACTGTTGCCGGACAGATGCAGATGCTGCAAGAAAGAAAGGTGAAGAAGGATAGGGTGGCAATTGAACAAATCTATGAAAATTTTGATGGGAATCCTACAAATGACGACATCTCTCAGGCTGAAATTGATGAATTATATCCTGATTACTCATTTAGTGGTACTGTATACACAGGATTTGTGGAGGTAGGATTACGCTGGTAATATATACAATATAAAATTGTTGGCTTTATAATCTATAAAGCGCCCCATATCTATAAAATATAATCTCAGGCGAACATAATTATTCAATGTTCGCCTTTTTTTATCTACTTTAATGTGGATATGGGTAGGCTCTGACCCCATTATTTAAGTAATTTCTATCGGGATTAAAGGAAAAGCAGCGAAGGCACGGATGCCGTAGCGCCATATGGCTCGTGCGAGGACATAGACAGGATGTCGTCCGCAGCACGATGGCAAAGACATAATAAATACAGGACATAAGGCACACCGCCGTTTGAGGGGCGCTTTGGAGGTTGGTAAGGGGGTATTTAGCGCATAAATATCCCCTTACGAAGTGATAAAACTGTTGTTGCCCAACAAAAGAAAGTATGAGGAGGAAATATGACGATGTATCACACATTTCCCTTTGAAAAAGTTATAGTTTTTCATTCTGAGCGAAGCAAAGAATCCCGCCAACCCCTCTTACCCCCTTCCTTAAACGGAAGGGGGGATATCAAGGCTCTGACCCCCATGCAGTCCATTTTATTATAAAAAAATCACAAAAATACAAAATAAATGCATTATATTTTTTAATTTTTTCCATCTCCGGCGTTTTATATAGTAGGGATTTCAATTATCATAAAAATACGGAGGAATACCAATGGCACGGAAATTACGTGTACAACTGCCCGAACATACCTATCACATCATGAGCCGCTGTATCGAGTGGCGGGATATGATGCAGGAGGAGTACTTCAAAGCCTGTTTTGTTGACATATTGAACAGAACAAAAGAAA
>DCUV01000046.1 GCA_002328585.1 Spirochaetia bacterium UBA2205 | reverse complement strand
GCGTCAGGGTTTCCCCCATTGCGCAAGATTCCTCACTGCTGCCTCCCGTAGGAGTCTGGACCGTGTATCAGTTCCAGTGTGGCTGATCATCCTCTCAGACCAGCTACCCATCGTAGCCTTGGTAGGCCATTACCCTACCAACAAGCTAATGGGCCGCGGACTTTTCCTCTGGCGATAGGCCTTGCGGTCCCCACCTTTAATGGCTTGAACTTATGTTCCTACCATCTTATTCGGTATTAGCCCCAGTTTCCCGGAGTTATCCCCAACCTGAGGGTAAATTATCCACGTGTTACTCACCCGTTCGCCACTCTCACCCTAATGCAAGCATCAGGGTTCCCGTTCGACTTGCATGTTTAAGACGCGCCGCCAGCGTTCGTTCTGAGCCAGAATCAAACTCTCCATTATAGAATATAATAAAGAGTTTACATTCTTTAATTATTAAATCATTATAGGTTTCACAAACCTATTTTCTACAAAGATGAAACCATTCACCCGTGAGATACTACTCAGTTTTCAAAGAACCATGATTTTGGATAAAAAATCCCACTCGTGTGGGAGAGTTGCTTTAAGTGTTCTGAAAGCTTTTCTTTTAATATACTCGCTTTGTATCAGTTCGTCAAGTTTTTCTTAATAACTTTTCGAATTTTTTTTAAGCTTTCTTTAAGAAAAAAATTACCATAAGGTTAAAAAGAACACGTCAGCTTCTATCGTTAAGCAATAGGTACATATAGTGAAACACTACCGTACTGTCAAGCTTTTTTGTAAAAAAAAATCTTTTTTGAAGGAATTTTTTTAAATCATAATTTTCTATTAACGTAACGAGATGTGACCATAAATAAAAAGCAATAGCACTGTCAATAATAATTATAAAATATTATCAAATAATTATGAGTATTCCTCATTTTTACTTCTTGATTTTCCCCCATGGTTTTGAGTTATGGCGATACAAAGGATATACTTTAATACTATTTCAGACAACTATCTTTGTTGACATTATGCAACGGCCCCATCAACTTTTGAATAATCGAGACTATCACAAATATATAATTTTTTTGAAATGTAATTGAAAACTATTACAATTGTTGTCAGATAGTTATTATTAATGAAGTGAGTTGATATGATAAGCTTTGATATACAATGTGCCAATGGCCACTTGTTTGAAGGATATTTTAAAGATTATGATGCGTTTGATAAACAATTGAATGCTGGTCTTGTGGAATGTCCTTTATGCAATTCGCGTGAAATTAAAAGACTTTTCACCGGATGTTCAATACAAACAAATAATTCATTTTCAGATAAAAAACAGCCAGCTTTTTTTGAGATGATCCGGATGGTCGAATCATACATCAAACAACATTTTGAAAATGTTGGCAATGAGTTCCCCGAGGTTGCTCGTGCCATATACTATGGCATCGAAGAGGAACGAAACATTTATGGAACTGCATCTCATGAAGATATGGAAGAACTGCTTGACGAAGGGATACCCATCCTGCCCGTGCCAAAAATTGACGATGTAGAACAATAACCGGTTACTATCGCCTGCTATTAATAAGCGATAGCACACATAAAACTATATAGACAACTGAAACAACAAGATTACAGTAATATCCATAAGCCAGCTCATAGGGGCGTGCTTTTGTAATACTATTGCCGATAGGGAGATAGATTACCCATGCAAAGTAATACACTATTATGAGCAGTCGTGCTATTAAAATCCAGAATTTTTGCCATAGAGCAGAAACAACCATGATAATGATAATTCCAATAAAGTATATGGCAAGCGGATTATTGACATAATACCAGCTTTCAAAAATATAAAAGCGCGCTATTGGCAAAACGGGAATAGCCAGAGAAACAATTGATACTATAACAATACATTTTTCAAAAATTTCTAGCTCACGGAAGATACCAATGCAATATTCATATAATCGCATAAGAATATCAGCAACCCGGTTAATAAACTGAACACAATATGAAAGTATTTTTGCAAAAAAATCTATTACGGCATCCATCACATTTCTCCTCTTACAATTTTGGTAATTGTACTATCGAATGTTACTATCCATAAAAAAATACAATAATATTTCATTATGTACCGGATTGACTTTCATTTTTCAAAAGTTCTGCAAACAATTCATCAATTCATAAAGATACTATCCGCAACAATAAAACGGATTTATATGAAATATTTCCATTGGAAACGCATAGTGACTATAAGCATACTTTCATAAAAATTGCTATATGATAAGGTTATGGAAATATTTTTTATCTCCACTATGAGCCATGGCAACATGATGAAATCCTTTTATACCCATACCTGCCACTAAAAAATCTATTGACGAAAAACATGATTTACCCTTCCATGATTAATATACTGTTATATTCTTTTGGGGCTGTAGCTCAGCTGGGAGAGCGCTAGAATCGCACTCTAGAGGTCGAGGGTTCGACTCCCTTCAGCTCCACAGGCATATTATAAATATTTTTTACCCTTTGAGCTTCATGCATGCTCAGCTCAATACATACTCAAACAATATATCATACTGCAACCGTGTTGTGTGCCTCTATCAAAATTTATTTAACAGGGTTAATGGTAAAACAATCGTGCTTATTATTGACATTGATAGTAAAAAATGTAGCGGCATTAATATCAGTATAATAGGACGGCACCAGATTCATAATTGGACTAATCAGTGCTGTCATCCGGTGAGTGTTTTCATCCATAAACGATGCACATACAGTAAGGCTATCGATACTATAATCCTGCCGTTTGATCAAATTCCTGAAAACAGTATTGTCAAAGCCGCTTAATGATATGGTCTTCTTTTTCTTCACTCTGCTGACTACATTTGAACCCGGCGTTTTATCATCAACTATCCCCCTAATAACTTTTCCCCATCGCCATTTATCAATATATGGTCCAATAGTATAGTTAAAATAGTTTAAAGAATGCAAAAACGCCCTGTCAAAGATAAGGTCACGTGATTCCAGTTTTCCCACAGTAGCAGTATCATCAAAATAGGGTGATGTATCCTCCTGGAAAATCCTTAAAAATTCTGGTTCAAAGATCATATAATGCTGCACCATATCACCTACATTATACGGGAGTTCATCGGTAAATGTTTCTTTAATGAGCGATGTGAAGATGGCGTTATACAATGTGGGCGCTACATAGTCCTTGTTCATGGCAAAATTCCACTCCTGAAAATAAATATTTGCCAATTTAGCCGATGTAATGGGCATTTTTTCCAGAAGATTGTTCATTATAGTCAGATATTGCTGTGCAGCAGGATATTTAATATCAGTAAGCAATGCTGCAACATCATTATCCCGGTATATAGCAACCTGTGTCATGGCATCCTGTATAGTTTTGAATCGCATCAGATTATTAAATGCCATTATTTTCTGGACAGCAAACGATGGATTCTCTATCATTTCACTGCCTGCAACAAGCATATCCACCTGTTTAACCTCAAAAAGGTTGGCTTCCGTTTTTGCAATCAGCGCTTTCTGTGGTGTTGCAAGCACAGGGCTATCATTATCTGCTATGGTATTGCCTGCGATTATCTGAAAAGAGGTAACTCCATCCTGAACTATAAAAACCCTGGGTTGCCCCTTATAGCCATTTGCAATATGGACATACTCATTTAATGACGTCACAAATGGTACATCAAGCATTGCTTCAAAATACCCTTTTTCTGGGCTGACGTATGCAAGTGTAATAACGGTATCCTTGACTGATTCATCAAATGCATCCGATATAACTGCGCCAGTATCAGTAAATCGTGAACCATAGTTTGAGGATTGTTCTTTAGAAAGCTCTTTATAGCCTGCTGCACTTTGATAATAAACAATGGTATTGTTTGTTTGCGTGGGGTGCTTGCAAAAAATCTGTGTATCAGCCATCACAGAAAATGATGCAAAGCGCACAGCATCAGTTTTTCCTGCAATTATATAGGGCAATCCTGCAAAGGTATAACCCTGAACTGTATTTTTTTCAATTTGTATAATGACCGGATAAATTAAGGGATATATAGAAATGCTGTTTTCATAGCTCAAACACAGTGTAGCATTATCAGTATCCATGACACGCGCTGGCAACGCAACCGCAAATCCCCTGCAATACGAACCATACAATCCAAAAAGTGAAGCAAGTGCATCCCGCAGTTTTTTTATCTGTCTGATTATTGTATCATCATCAGGGGAATAACTGCGTACAATTTTTTTATTGTAAATTTCATGATTCAGCAATGGATAGTCAGCATCATAAACGGGAAAAAACAGCTCGGTATTTGTTAAAAACGCATTGGCAAATTCAAGAAACAGGGATATGCGCACGACATCCTCAACCTCCCATTGTTGTGATGTATTTCCTTCTGCCCGTTTTTCTTTATAGGCATTGATGCCATCGACATAATGTTGTAAATAATTTTTATATGTGGGCGATAGTTCCCTGGTAAGTGTTGCAGCTTTTAAATGCAACCCAACCGCCAGCACAAGCTTATCGATTACTCCGTAGTGAGAAATACCGTTTTGGACACATGTTCCATTTGCCATAATCCGCAAAAACTCAATCTGCTTTAATCTATCACGTGCATGGACAAAGCCCAATCCAGAAAAGGCATCATCACGAGTTTTTGCTTGAATGAACGAATATTCTTTATCTAAACGATAGATGTATACAGGAGCGCTGGTAGGTGCTGCAACTGTGTTTCTATACGATCGTGAGAATAAAAATCTATATATGCCAAAACAGAACACTATAACAATAACTATCAAACAGATACTCATTATTAATGTTTTCTTTTTCATGGTTAAATATCCATGCTTAAAATTCAAATGCAAGTGCTCCTAATCTGTTTTCTACTTCCTGCAATATCCTTTGCTCATCCTTCTCATCCTTTGCCTCAAATGTTGCCGAAAACCGCACAAAATGGCCGGCATCATCCCATGGCACTGACGATAGCAGGCACTCTTTAATCAAATAGTGTGAGAAAGCTTCAGCATTGTCAAAAACAATTCCATTTTTTGTTTGTTTGGGAACTGCAACATAGAGATAAAAGGTGCCGCCCGGCATGTGCGCGTCAAATCCCAATCGCTGTAATGTTCTGGCAAGGGATAACAAACGCCGTTTATACTTATCTTTGATTTTTTCCGTAAATTCAGGATGTTCCAGCGCCGTTATAGACGCCTTTTGAATTGCCTTAAATTGACCTGAGTCATAATTGTCTTTGACAGTAGCAAATGCTTTTACCACAAGACTGTTGCCAGCAACAAATGCCATGCGCCATCCCGTCATATTAAATGCTTTTGAAAGTGAATGTATTTCAACTCCCACCTCCTTTGCACCGGGAATACTTAAAAATGACAGCGGTTTACTATCATAGGTTAATGCCGCATAGGCGGCATCCTGCACCACCACAATACTATTTTTTAATGCAAATTCTATGACCTCTTTATAAAAATCTTTTGTTGCCACTGCACCAGTTGGATTATTGGGATAATTAATAACAATAACCCTGGCTCTTTTTACAATATCGTCAGGTACGGCATTGAGATCCGGTAAAAAATTATTCTGTTTGAGTAATGGTAGAGCATATACCTCACCGCCATACCACTGCGCATGTGTTCCAAAAACAGGATAACCGGGGACCGTCATAAGACATACATCGCCAGGATTAATAAAAGCAGATGGTAACATGGCAAGTGCTGGTTTTGAACCGATAGAATGATTGACCTCGGTTTCCGGATCAATACCATCAACATCAAAAACCTGCTTTAAATAGTTACTGACAGCATGTTTAAATTCAGGTATGCCATTATCGGCATAGCCTCTGTTTTCGGATTTATAAGCTTCTTTACATAACGTTTCTATAACTATATCAAATGCCTTCTCATCAGGTTCGCCAACACCTAAATCAATCAGTTCCCTGCCAGGATTATTTTTCAGTGCCTCGCGCCTGGCCATTTTGATCTTTTCAAATTTATAAATTTTGTCTTCTTTCCCAAAATTTTTTCCACCTATCCGTTCGGCAAATAACTGCTGAATGTACGACTCCATAACAATCCATCCTCCTGAAAAGTAAAATCATTAACCTCATCCCGGACCCTCTCCTTCGCAAGGCGAGGGGAGCATTATTTCCTATCCTTATAAAGGAAAGGCATGAAGGTTGAGGTTTATATCATCTTCATCCCATTTGGGCGCATAGCAATGCGCTCAAAGTTTACCCATATTATTTCACTTTTGAAATATTAGCCTCTCCTATCTCCACAACGTATTGCTGTCCTATCAATTTTAAAAAACGTTTAAAAACACCCACTACCTGGATAGTATCACCTGGCTTTAACTTTGCAATACAATCAATATCCTCTTCATTTCGCCAATTTCTGGTATGGATTTGGCACTCAATGTTTCCTGAGGAGTGCTCCACCGTAGCAACAACACAAAAATTATAATCTATGTTTGTTGCAGGTACAACCTCTTTCACCACTGCTTTTTTTATCACAATACGCTTCTTTTCAAGCTCCTTCAAAAGCATATAGCCCTGCGCCGGGTTCTGAGCGGCATCAATTGCATTTTTTTGTGCAATTACTTCATCAAACGTATATGACGGCATCCATATTTTCATAGAAGTACAGCCTATAAAAAAACAAACAAATATCAGCATACATTTTTTAATATCCATTATCGTTACCTCGGGAATTGTTGTAGCAACAGGTTGTCAAGGATAGCACCACTACTATTTTTTTGTCAAATATCTTTACACAAATACAATAAATTATAAGTAACTATCGCCCTAACTATTTTTATGTGGTTTTTTTGTTTTTTTATCCTGCTCTATGGTGTAGCTATCCAGTATTTTATACATCTCCCAGAACGAGAAGAAAAGGGTAAGAAGTATGGGTCCGATGATAATGCCGGGTAAACCAAATGTTTGCAAACTGCCTATCAATAAAAAGAATAAAATGAGTGGATGAAAATTCAACTTTTCACCAAAAACAATAGGCTTTACAATATTCTCAAGCAGCAAATACCAGCCTAAACACCATAGTCCAACGATCACAGCTTTACCAGGGCTACCAATTGCAAGCAGATAGAATGAAGCAGGCAGCCATACAAAGCTTGTTCCAATTACGGGAATCAGCGAAAAAATTGCAGCAATACTTCCCCATAATACTGGTGTCGCAAGCCCAACAATAGCAAATCCAATGCCAACCATAATCCCCTGTAACATCATGATAAAAAAGTTTCCTGCCAGCAGGATGCGCACCACAATTTTCAGTGTATCCACCATATCACGCTCAATATCTTCAGGGAATGGCGACACAGTATAGATACTTTTTTCAAAGCGCTCATTATCCTTAAAAAGAAAAAATAATATAAGCAGCATAAAAAAGAAATTGATAAAAAAACGTATGGAAAATGTTAGAATATTGGTAAGATTGGAAAAAAGCATAAGCGACATATCCTGCATATACCTGACGATTCGCTGAAAAACTTCATCCTGGGTAAGCTTAAAATAGTTAAGTATGTTTTTAATGACTTCATTATGGGTAAAATATTGCTTAAAAATCTTAGGATCAAATTGTAACTGTAAAAAGTTGTAAAATTCCATTACCTGATCGGCAAGGTTTAAAAGCAGAATAAATGCTGGGATCAGAATAGTAATAATTATTATGACAATGACCGTAAAACTTGACACCACCTTTATTTTTAAATAGTTGCATAACCATATATATAATGGTTTCAACCCTATATAAAATATGATGGCAAATAAAAATGGCCAGAAATAATAGCGATATATAAATCCTATCCCCGCAATTAAGGCAATAAATATTACCCAGAACAGCGTTGTTAATTTTTTACTTTGAACTACAATTTTATATGAATCACGGGGTACCATGTAAATCCTGCATTATTATTTTTTATAATCATAAGCGATAGTTGTTTGTTATCAAATCGATACATTGAAATACATCGACCTGCCATAATAGCAGGTCGATGCCAGCTGATACATCAGCTAACCTACAGCTACTTCGTGAGATAATGTGATAAATCCGTTGCAATTCTGTTAATGGCATGATCCAGATATGCCTCATCGGATACTTTCTTCCGATATTCCAGGATTTTTTGTGAAACTTCCTTTTCTGCTTCCTTCTTTATCTCACGATCCTCCTTGTTCATGAGACGTTTCATATCGTTACCCCTTTTATTGGTCACCTGTCCCTCCTTGAACAGGTTAGCTGACCTCATCTATAGCATCGGATGGAAAGAGGTTTCCAATAACATTTTTTTCATAATGTAATTGACCACAATCATGATTCTTCTATGCAATTGTCAAAAGTAGCATGTTAGATAGTTATTATGCAACAACCAATTGTATGGATACCACGATAGTTAAATTTATCATCTTCCAGTTGTGCATCTGGATACCCATTGGAGCAGGATCGTATCTTGCACAGCACACTGCATACAATATACAGCAACTATCGAGCAGGCTTGTTACTATAAATCTTGTAAGTCTGGAAGCATTTATTGTGCTGTGGACAACATGGGGTGTTGAGCTTTCTGTACACTATATTGTCCTGCCCTTTGCCGGGATAGTTATGGTTATTTTGGGATTTGTAGCAGGTGCTGCAGTAAGTTTTCTTCTGGGTTTCAATGCTATACAAAAGCATACCGTTATCATTAGTTCTTCCTTAGCCAACCATGGGTTTACTATGGGCGGATTTTTATGTTATTTGATTCTGGGAGAACATGGATTAGCGTTGTCATTTATCTTTATAACCTATTTTATGCCATACGTTATACTGGTCATTTTTTCGTATGCGCGGTATGTTGGCACCAAACAACCATTTTCTTTACGTAATTACATAATGGCACCTCAGAATATGCCGCTATTTGCTATAATTGTTGCTATCATACTCCATGTACTGGATATTAAACGGCCTGTAATAGCTATACCGTTAGACATTTTGCTTGGTATTTCAATCATTATTTATTACTTTAGCATGGGTATTTACTTTAAATTTACTCACATTAAAAACTATTGCTTACTGCATCTGCTTATTGCCATCATCAAGTTTTGTTTCATCCCTCTTTGCATGTACATACTGCTCAGTCAATTTCTTCTCCCTGATGATATCCAATCGGTTATCCGCCTGCAATCATGTATGCCTGCTGCAATATATTCAGTTATTACTTCAATACTGTTTCATTTAGATAAAGAAATGGCTACCAGTATATTCGTCGTTAATACCGTTGCATTTTCAATAATTGTACTGCCTGCACTTATCATTATTTTTTAAATACCTTTGTTAACTGGCAACACTACTATCCTATAATATAAAACTGTACCATGATGGGAGTTCAAGATAGCCGGCTTGCAGCTACTTATAAGAGATAAGCATGTATCGTTATTGTCATGCTGAATGATGATTTAAGATATCAGTTAATAATTTTGACTTTGGGTCAAGCCATGAATGCCAGAAGTGGTGGCATGGAATCCTGAGAGTTAGCGAAGAATCTCGCCATTTTGTGAACCAATAGATTCTTCGTGACTGTGCTCCTCAGAATGACAATGTGGGGCGCATCATCCTGACCATTGATTCATGATCTAATGCAAGAAAAAGGGATCACTGGCCAAGCTGGAATGACAGTGCGAAAACTCCCCGCGCCTTGCGAAGGAGAGGCTCCGGGGTGAAGTTAATAGTGCTATTTTTTCAGCAGTGCAACGATATAACTACGTTCAATTTCTGTTACCCATATATACTATATACTGTGCTAGTGTGCTGACGGATATCCTACTGGCATGATAAATAGTGGCAGTTCATTTTCATGTAATTTGAATGCCTTTTTACACCCTGTGACATTAACACCTGCAACAAGGCATGTCCCTAACTTCAAGCCTGTACAGGCTATATATATATTTTGCGCAATGCAGCCGGCTGTGGCATGTGCATACTTTAATTGCTGCTCCCGCAATCCAGCATAGAAAGGAAAGCCATCCATATCAGCCACAATGACAATAACGCATGTACTTTTCCCAACCCACCCCTGAGTGGAAGCCATTGCAGTAGTCACTTCAGCCTGAATAAACTGCAAACAATGTTTTTCTGGTAAATAACGATATGCCTTGCCATTATAGATAACGTATAGCTTCATGTAATCCTTACCATATGCTGTTGGCACTGTGTGTTTGCCATCCTGCCTGTTTATACCATACCCTGACCATAAAACAGTTGAAAGGTGATGTATAGAAATTAATTGACTGGTATACGCCCGTTCAGACTTTCTGTTTTTAAATGCCTTCATAATATCTACATTTGCATTTTCCAGAGGCTTATCCAATACAATGGTTGTATCAGAATAAGTGATAGCTCCTGCCATCAATAGTATCATAAACAATGTAATTATACGTTGCACCATACAACCTCCTTGAAAAATTAAAAATCCCTTTCAACAAAAAGGTGGTGATTAACTGTCTGCATAAGTTCATAGATGGCATCTTCATATTGAGCTAGATTGTGATCACTATTCCGGTTATGAAGTACCGCATTCAGCATATTTTTTAACAATAGCAGATCTGATTTTCGTTTAATTTTCTTTGTCCCTACCAGCTCTTTGAGATAATCAAATTTATAATTACGCAACTGCACACGAAGGAAAAAATCAATTCCATAAATCTGGAAGATCCGCTCCAGAGGATAACTTTTGCTTTTGTCAATAAATTCATTATATTGCGGAGCATCAACAACCCTTTTTTTTCTACGATCTTTTAGTTCAACTGGCGATGATGCCTTGCCTGCAACTTTTTGTTTTTCAACTTTTCGTTCTAATTGCGTATCTATATTTGATAAACTGATCTCATATGCTAAACGTTTTGCCTTCCACTCCTCAGTAAACTCTTCATAATGTTTTTCCATAAACCGCTCTAATTCTTCAAGCATTATTGCCAGATTTGCTACTTTACCAATATCAGTATTATTAAAGCTGTGGAGCATGGGGAATATCTCTTTAACAACTTGATGAACCATTAACCGCTTATGGAACTCATTTTCATATTGAATAATAAGCTCACTTTGATAAAATGATTTTAACTTCCTGAGAATTACTAAATCGCATACTACATAACCTTCTACATGAGCTATATCACGCACTTTGTCTTCCGCTATTATCTCAATTGAAAATATCTTATGCGAATTAATAAGTATCTGTATAATATTTTTTATCAGCTCCATTGAGAGCCCATAATACCCGGCAGTATATTTAATAAACTCATCTGAATATGGTACAGCTTTGAAACCACCTGATGTATTTCGTTTTCGTATCTCATGATATATATCATCAAAAATTGTTAATGACATGCTTTTCCCCTTTCAGTGCACGTATCATCCCATCTGAATAGTAGCAGACAATTTTACAGATATAATAGTTATAAAAAAATTTAAAGCTTTTTTTAAATATTTTTTGCAATATATATAAAAACGTGATTTTTTTAATTGACAGAAGTTGACTCCATTTACCATTTGTAGTATAGTTGCAAGCGTTGAGGGGTGTTAGCTCAGCCTGGTTAGAGTGCCTGCNNTCACGCAGGAGGTCGCGAGTTCGAGCCTCGTACACCCCGATAAAAAAGGCTTTTTTATAAAAGCCTTTTTTTATTTTTAATAATTCACGGTCCGGCAATACCTATATTTTTGCAATTCCATGCTTCACTGTATTGAGTGCATCATTACCACTTTACTGTATATCCTGCATACACCGTACCATATGCATCAGCATCAAGCAGCACATGAGCAGCAAATCCTATATATGCTGGCTGCCTTTCTTCATTAATCTGTTGCACATGATACGCTGTAACCAGCCATGATGTTACATATATGGCAACATTTGCCGCTACACTTAACGTAAAATAATGCGCTGCCCGGTCATATGCATGGCGAAACTCTTCAACAGTTTTATAACCGCCTTCAGGATCTTTAAACTGCAAATCATGCTCAGGGTCAATAGCTGCATTTGCCTTTTTGGCCGAGCGGTATAATGAACCGCGATAGTGCCAGTAGTTATAATAGTAATACATAGCATACACACCAGAAATTTTTAAGGTTGCAAAAACAGCAGCATATTCATAGTGCCCGGTATAGATATGCCCTCCTCCCGGTACGATATCATACGCCAGTGCTTTATACAGGCTTAGCGGTTCTTCCGCAGGGACAAAGGTAAACGGCTTATTTTGCGCACATAGTGCCGGTGTATAAAAAATAAACAATAATACCATTGCTATGCGATAGTTCATGCATACCATCCACTATCATTTTTAAAATATGCTGCTACAGTAAATCACACCATAACAAAACACATTTAAGCTAATCTCTGCACCGTTGCTATAACCAGGTTATAGTATAACCACGGACACTACCTCACTGTGATCGCTTTCCCTGCCGCCATCATGCGATGTCATCCATACAAACAGCGGTCCATGATATGACGATGCAATGGCGATTGATACCTCTTTAGGATCAACTCCTGCTGCAAAATCAATTTCTGCAACATACCCCAGATAATAGCGTATATCGTAGTACAGCTCTGGATCACCAAACATAGCAGGGTCGTTTGATGCAATATACACTAAGTAATACAGATTTTCGTTAGTTCCTGTATCGGGATCATAGGTTACAGGGTTGCCGCTATCAAGTCTGTCGGTATAAAATTGCAATGTTACTTCATGGTCAGCAACAGTTAACGATAAATCCACCGGTGGTGTCGGCTTTTCTCCTCCTTTCACCAGCGACAGGTCATCGTAATAATCGCTGTCCACCGGTTCATGCAAACAGCCAATACAGCAAACTATCGCCAAAAAAAAGATGGCTATGTCATTTTTTAAGTTCATGGAGATAAAGATAATTTTTTTTAAAGTATGCGTTATCAGGTTGTAGCACCGTTGCCCTGCAGATATACTGCAATCCACTATCGCTATTGCCGTTTATAATCAGCGCCACACCATAATTGTTCAATACTGCCGGTTCATTATATGCAACAATTGATTCTAATACTACAAGGGCGTCATCTATCTTTCCTTTCAGGAGTGCTTCAATAGCAGCATTATTTTTTTTTGCCTCATCACCACCTTTTGTCATAGTAACAACATAGGCTGTGTAATATACTGTTGCTGTTAACTGCTCTGGTGCTACTGATTCATGCTCAGGAACTGTCACCACGGTTCCTATCCGCAATGCTGTATAGCGATAAGCACACGCGCAATGTACTGCAATGCTAATGACCAATGCTATCTTCAATAGCCTGCGCAACATTGAGCATAACCATTTCATTAAAATGACGCGCCATGAGCTGTACACCTATTGGCAAACCATGAGTATCTTCTGCAACAGGTACCGACATGCCCGGTATGCCAGCCAGATTAGCCGAAATTGTTAAAATGTCTGCCATATACAACGCTAATGGATCAGCTATCTTTTCACCAATACCAAAAGCTGTTGTTGTTGTCACAGGCGCAACAATGCAATCACACTCTTCAAATGCTTTATTAAAATCATCAATGATAAGACGCCTTCCTTTTAATGCTTTTAAATAATAGGCATCATAATATCCTGAACTAAGGGCAAATGTTCCCAGTATTATGCGTCGTTTAACCTCTTTGCCAAATCCTTCCTGGCGTGTTTTAGTATAGAGATCCTTCAGCTTTGCAATATTGGGCGATCGGTATCCATAGCGCACGCCATCATACCGTCCTAAATTTGACGATGCTTCCGCAGTAGCAATGAGATAGTATATTGGTACTGCATAATCGGTATATTGTAACGAAATAGTATGTACGATAGCTCCTTTGAGCTCCAATTGTTTAATGACTGTTTCAACAGCCTGAACTATCTGGTTGTCCACTCCGTTGAAATATTCCCGGGGAACTCCTATTCGCAAACCTTTAATAGTGCCAGTGATGGTATCCGAACCAAAATCAACAGGCATAGCAATTGATGTTGCATCACAGCGATCAACACCCGAAATAACCGCTAATACATCTGCAGCATCCTTTACAGTGTTTGCAAATGTACCAATCTGGTCAAGCGATGAAGCAAATGCAACCAATCCATACCGTGATACCCTTCCATAGGTTGGCTTTATCCCCACCACTCCGCACAATGACGCAGGCTGTCGTATTGACCCACCTGTGTCAGAACCAAGCGCAACCGGTGCGCAACAAGCCTTTACCGCAGCAGCCGAACCACCGCTGCTTCCCCCGGGAACTTTTGTTATATCAACAGGATTTTTTGTAGGTCCAAAAAACGATGTTTCAGTTGTTGAACCCATGGCAAATTCATCTAAGTTTGTTTTACCTAATACTATGAAGCCGGCATTCAAAAGCTTTTGATATGCTGTAGCATTATATGGTGGAATAAAATTTTTTAGTATTCCTGATGCACAGGTTGTCAATATACCCTGTGTGCATATATTGTCTTTAATGGCTATGGGAATGCCATCAAATTGTGAAAGAGGCTTCTCTGCCTTACGACGTTTATCTGACTGCTGTGCCTGCTGTAATGCTTCATCGTCAAGGACAGTAATATATGCATTTAGCTCCCGCTTATGGTTCATCTCCTGTAAAAATGCCTGTACTATTTCAACTGAGGTTACTGCATTACTTTCAAGCAATGCTATTAATTCCTGCATAGATTTACCAATCATTGCACAGCTCCCGTAAAGTTTTTACACTGCTCATTGTTGTTATGATGATAATAATGTCAAATTAATTTATTGTGCATAAGTGTAACTAAGGGCTAAAAAAGTTTACAAAGCCTTTAGTGATAATTATTTGACTTCTATAAATGTTTATTGTATAATAGTTCATATTATAAAAAATTACAATAACATACACAGGATAGTTTATGAAAAAGCTAACATTTGTATGCATAGCTCTTGTTTTGTTTTCAGGCTGCTATAAAAAGTCAGTTGTTCTTAATCCGAACGATATCCATTATATAATCAGTACTTTTTTAAATGAGCATGTACAATATCATGAATTTAACAACACCATCTCGGACAGGACATTGAATAATTTATTGTCATCTATTGATCCGGGAAAATACTATTTTTATAAAAATGATGTTGATGGATTTACAAAGCGGTATGATACACTCATTGACGATCTTTCAAAAAAAGAAGATTTTTCTTTTCTTGATGACATTTTTGGCACCTATCGCAAACGCGTTGCCGAGGTTAATGACATGATTAATCAATTGCTGAAGCAGCAATACACCTTTACCGAGGATGAAACCATCAATTTAGACAGTGATAAAATATCGTATGCAATCGACAAAAAGGAACTAAAAGAGCGATGGCGAAAAAATATCAAGCTACAACTTTTAAATTATCAAACTACCGATAATTTAAAGGAAGAACAGGCAAAAGAAAAATTAAAAAGAAAATTTTTTATCAATAACAAACGTATTCAAGAATTGGATAAGGCAAAACAATTCTCAATTTTTTTAAATGCCTTTTCTATGGCCCTTGATCCTCACACCAACTATCTAACACAGGAAGAACACGAAGATTTCATGATATCCAACAATCTAAAACTTGAAGGTATTGGCGTGCAGTTGCGTTCCGAGGATGGCTATACCATTGTTGATCGTATAATCCCCGGGGGTGCTGCCGATAAGCTTTCCAAAGAATTACAGCTACAGCCCAATGATCGCATTGTTGCCGTTGCTCAGGATAATGATGAACCAGTTGATGTTGTGGATATGGATCTGCGCGATGTTGTTAAGATGATTCGCGGGAAAAAGGGCACGCTGGTAAAACTTACTATAATACGGATTAACCCTGACAGCAATGAGCAAAAGCGCATGGTTATTCCTATAGTGCGCGAGGAAATTAATTTAGAAGATAGTGCCGTCAAATCCGAGGTGCACCAGTCTAAAAATGGCATGGTAATTGGATATATTAAAATACCATCATTTTATGTGGATATTACTAAACAGGGATTTGATCAGGGTAGAAGTTCCACTGCTGACACCATCATGCAGATTAACAATCTTATGAAAAAAAATGTTGCCTGCATCGTTATTGACCTTCGCGGCAATCCCGGAGGTGCGCTAAGTGAAGCATTAAAATTAGCTGGTTTATTTGTTGATGCCGGACCTATTATGCAGGTGTACGATAGTTCTGATACTATACAATCTCTGGATGATCCAATACCCGGTGTATACTATAGCGGACCATTAGTAGTACTCATTGATAAATTCAGTGCCAGCGCATCAGAAATTTTTGCAGGCGCTATCCGTGATTACCGGCGCGGGATAATTATTGGTACTGACGCAACCTTTGGTAAAGGTACAGTGCAATCATATAAAGAACTATACCAGAAGAAAGGCGCAATCAAAATAACCAATGCCATTTTTTATCAACCATCAGGGACATCCAATCAACTCAATGGGATAAAACCTGACATCACCGTACCGGATATCACAACAATATGGGATATAGGTGAAAATAAGCTCAAATATGCATTGCAGTGGAAGCCAATACCTCCTGCTGCATATACACCGTACCGAAACTATATCCATGGTGAAGTAGTAGCATTGCTTCGCAATAAATCTGATAGTAGACTTCAAAATGATGCTCACTATGTCAAATTATTGAAAGAGATCCAGGAATTAAAACAAAAGTTGCAATCCAAAGAGATAAGTTTAAAAGATGAAAGCACCATCGAGCAGCGTAAAAAAGACTTAGAAGGAACAATCCGTAAAAATAAAACGGAAAATGTTATTGATTTAGAAAACGATCCCTTTCTGAAAGAGGCATTGAATATTGCTGTGGATTATATTAAAGTTTTACAATAGCGACTGTTTATAGTGATGCAAACGCTCCCTGTGTCCCGATAGCTTATATCACAGCAAATCAATCGTTATTGCAATATGTTTTCGTTGCTTTAGTCCGGTTATATATCGCTGTATCTGTACAATGGCTTCTTCTTCAGTACATACTATTGCATTGCTTCCCTGCAGCAAGCACTGCTCATAGAGATAATCAATGTGGTTATTTCGGATGGTAAGCACCGATTGTAAAAAGATAACCAGCCCAATGTCATAATTGGGTAAAGCTTTGTATATCAATTCAAACCGCTCTGGTACACTGCGCATTGCGGGGCACCATGCTTTGAAGGTATATGCCATGAGCAGCTCATAGTACAAATTGGTTGCAGAAACATTACATGAGATATCAAATTGCCTCCTGACATTGCACGCATCATCCTCAACTATTGTTAAACCATGTTTTTTGCATGCATCAAACATTTCCCAGTTAGTGCCATCACCATAGAGCAGTGCCTTAATCTTTTTTTCTCCATTGTCAGGTACTGGAACATCCATCGATTCAAGAGCAACAATGAGCTGCTGTAATAATGGTAAGCTTTCATCGGGAAGCAACGAAAATGCTGCATCGCAAATAAGCTGTAACTGGCTTAAAGTTAGTTTATGTGCATGGAACGACGATACGGTGCGCATAATCTTCCGTATCTCTTCGTATAGGCAAACAGCCTCTTTTAATTCTTCATCGTCCGGGAATTCCTGTGTAGTCCCCACAGTACGCAAAATCATTGAAAGCATTGAATGGATGGCTACTGCTGCATCTTCGGCAAAACCATTGATACCATCTATTAAAAATATTCTATTGTTCAATATCGTATTGGGGACAATGGTACATTGTTTGGGGACAATAATCATATCAGCAATAGTGCAAAATGCTACTGCATCGTTTTCCAGAGAACTATCGCCCATAATAAAAGCATTGGCAACCCAGCGCGGCATTTTAATCACACTATATCCAAAAGCTCTAAAAACCTCATAGGGAAGAATATCGCATTGTGTCATTATAATTTTCCTTCCTTCCTGTTTCAACTGCATTAATGTTGCGGGAAGTAGATTTATAGCTTCCTGTATTTCTTTCATTATATGATTCACATCCATATAGGCTATCACCCTTTTTTAATTCAGCAATAGCATGATGATTAATTTTTCAATAAAAATATTGTTTACATTTTATTATTTTACTTGCGATAGATTATATGTATACGATAAAGGGATACCATTATGCAATTGATTCTGGAGTGCAATATATGAAATCAAGGACAGCAAAGAAACCATACCTTTCCATTGTATTGCCTGTTTTTAATGAAGCAGAAAATATTGAACCGCAATACAAACACATTGTTGACGCAATGAAAAAAACGTCATATTCTTATGAGATAGTTTTTGTGGATGACGGCAGCACCGATAACTCATTTAAGCTGCTTGAATTAATAGCAGCAAACGATAGGCATGTGCATGTAGTGCAGTTCCGGCGTAATTTTGGACAAACCGCTGCAATGGCTGCTGGCATTGATTATGCAAAAGGCGATATTATCATCTTTATGGATGCTGATTTACAGAATGATGCCAGCGACATTCCGCTCCTGGTGCAAAAGATTGAAGAAGGATATGATGTAGTAAGCGGCTGGCGAAAGAACCGACATGACAAACTGTTGTCCCGTAAAATTCCATCGCGTATTGCTAATTGGCTCATTGCAAAAATAACCGGTGTTCATCTGCATGATCTGGGATGCTCACTCAAAGCTTATAGAGGTGAAATTATCCGACAGGTCAACCTTTATGGGGAGATGCACCGTTTTATTCCGGTACATGCATCATGGATTGGCGCATCTATTGTTGAAGTACCGGTACAACATCATCCCAGAAAATTTGGCAAATCAAAATATGGCATACAAAGAACATTTAAAGTATTACTTGATCTGGCAACAGTAAAATTCATGGGATCCTATTCAACAAAGCCAAACTACATTTTTGGAGGAATAGGCTTGCTATTACTTGTACTAAGCGGAATCAGCGGTATTATAGTCATTGCCATGAAGCTTTTATTACATCATTCGATGATACGCAATCCATTGTTACTTTTCACTGTTATGCTGATTATCTTAGGGATCATGTTTATATTGTTAGGAATACTGGCAGAGATCATGATACGCATATACCATGAATCGCAAAAACTTCCTCCCTACAGGGTAAAAAAATATATATAAAATACAGTATTTATTCCTTAAAAATAATTTCAAGTTGAAATGAAGTGGACCCCCGTCGCCTCCGGCGGGGTGTACATTTATTATTATTTGTAGATAATTTCCCGTTTTGGAATTAACAGTGTATAAAATAAAAAAAGAGCAGGGTTGCAACCCTGCTCTTTTTTATTATCTTAATACATCCCAGCTCCTGGAGGCATTCCACCAGGCATTGCTGCCTTTTCTTCCTCTTTCTTCTCAGTTACAAGGACCTCAGTGGTTGCAAGCATACCTGCTACTGATGCAGCATTTTGTAATGCTGAACGTACAACCTTGGCAGGATCAATGATACCTGCTTTTGTGAGATCCTCCCACTCCAGTGTTGCTGCATTAAAGCCTATACCCTGTTTTTCCTGTTTTGCCTTTTCAACAATAACCGATCCTTCAACACCAGCATTAAATGCAATCATCTTCATAGGCTCTTCCATAGCTTTGGCAACAATCCGTGCACCTATTTTTTCATCACCATCCAGTTTTTTCTCTAATTCTGCAACAGCTTTCTGAGCATATAACAGCGTTAAACCACCACCCGGGACAATTCCCTCTTCTACTGCTGCACGAGTAGCTGAAAGTGCATCTTCCACGCGAGCCTTCTTTTCTTTAAGTTCAATCTCAGTTGCTGCACCAACATTGATAACCGCCACACCACCAGCTAATTTTGCCAGACGTTCCTGTAATTTTTCTCGGTCATAATCTGATGTTGTTTCTTCTATCTGCTTCTTAATAACTTTTATCCGTGCCTGTACATCTGCCTGGCTGCCAGCACCTTCAATTATTGTTGTATTTTCCTTGTCAATAATAACTTTTTTTGCACGTCCAAGCATATCCATCGTGGTATTTTCAAGCTTTAATCCCAGATCTTCAGATATGACCTGCCCTTTGGTAAGGATAGCAATATCTTCCAGCATTGCCTTTCTGCGGTCACCAAATCCAGGGGCTTTTACTGCTACACACTGTATAACCTTGCGCAATGTGTTCACAACAATTGTAGCAAGAGCTTCACCTTCTACATCTTCAGCAATGATAAGAAGGGGTCTGCCAGCCTGTGCAACTTTTTCCAGTATGGGGAGAAGATCTTTCATTGTAGAAATCTTCTTTTCATTGATAAGGATAAATGCATCCTCCAGTACTGCTTCCATGTTCTCAGGGTCTGTTACCATATAGGGCGAAATATAACCCCTATCAAATTGCATACCTTCAACAACTTCCAGATGTGTTTCAATAGATTTCGCTTCTTCAACGGTGATAACACCATCTTTACCAACTTTATCCATTGCTTCAGCAATAAGCTCGCCTATTTCCATGTCATTATTAGCAGAAATAGCTGCAACCTGAGCGATCTCTTTTTTATCCTTAATTTCACGAGCTGTATCGCCAGTAAATTTTACTGCTACTTCTACAGCCTTATCAATGCCCCGTTTCAAACTCATGGGATTTGCACCAGCAGTAACATTTTTTAATGATTCATGATAGATAGCAGCTGCAAGAATAGTTGCTGTTGTAGTGCCATCACCAGCCACATCATTGGTCTTTGTAGCAACTTCTTTTACTAACTGAGCACCCATATTTTCAAATGGATCTTCCAGCTCAATTTCTTTTGCAACTGTTACACCATCTTTGGTGATAGTTGGTGAGCCAAATTTTTTATCGATGACAACATTTCTACCACGGGGACCAAGAGTTACTTTTACTGCATCTGACAATTTTATTACACCCTGATAGATTGATCGCCTTGCTTCATCATTGTATTGTAAAATCTTTGCCATGTCTTTCACCTTCCTTTTCTACGATTTTGTAATTTAATCCAGGATAGCTAAAATATCATTTTCGCGAACAATCAAATATTCCTTGCCACCATATTTAACCTCTGTACCTGCATACTTACCAAACAATACAGTATCACCCGTTTTAACATCCAATGGAACCCATTTTCCATCCTCATAACGGCCTTTACCAACAGCAAGCACCTTCCCCTGCTGTGGCTTTTCCTTTGCTGTATCAGGGATGTAAAGACTCCCCTGTTTTGGAAGTTCTTCTTCCGTCACTTCAATGAGAACTCGATCTCCTAATGGTTTGATTCCCACAGTGTTCCTCCTTATCCTTGATTTTAATGTGATAATTAGATACTTAAAAGATAAACAATCATTCTTTTTTACAATAATTTTATTATTGGAATAAAAGATAAAAAAAATTTGTTAGCACTCAATTAAAAGAGTGCTAACAAGCATTAATATAGCAAAAAAAAAATATTCCACCAATATTAAATATACGAATATAATAGTAATCTTAAGCATTTATAGCTTTTTATTTAAAAATATGATATTAAATCATCAGGAATAAAAATTTTTTTGATTTTAATAAAATTTTTCAAAAATTAATGGTAAAATCACTTTTCCGCCATTTTTTTCTAAAAGTTTTATATCACCAATAACCATCTGCTTATCAACAGCTTTACACATATCGTAAACAGTAATCGCTGCCACACTCACTGCCGCTAAAGCCTCCATTTCAACACCAGTTTTACCATCACACTTCACTATCGCCTCAATAATTACCTGAGAGGTTGTAAAATCATACTGTATGGTAATATCAATATGAGTAATCGCAAGAGAATGACACATGGGTATTAACGCATGTGTTTTTTTTTGCAGCCATAACCACTGCAATGCGTGCTGTATCCATTGGGTTTCCCTTAGGGATAAGATTATTTTTAATCTTATCCTTACTCGAAACATCAACCATTACCGGTTTATCATCAGTATAATGTATAATGTGAAAATTCCATATTTGACAACATCTTAGAAAAATCTTTATTGCAGCATTAATAACAAATTACATAATTTTTTTATTACAATAGGCACTTATCCTTTAATAATCCATTGCACTTCAAGACAGCCTAATATCGGTAATCCTGTATCAATTGAATAATAAAACTTAATAGTCCTGATAAAATGTAAAGCGCAATGATAACCATTATCACCCATTGCTTAAACATAATAATGAGAGCAATTAAGATTACTATAAACAATAATAATTTTATACCCGTAATCTTCTGCAATATTAACGACTGAGGTTTTGCATATCGCACTGTCGATACCATGAGCAAGGCAACAAGAACAAAACCAATGATAAATAAAAGTTTGGGAATAATAATATTTATAAAACATAATGGCACTAACGCCACAATAATACCTGCTATAGGAGATGGCAATCCATCAAAAGCGTTGGGGACATGCTGCACATTAAAACGCGCTAGCCTGTATGCTGCACATACAGGGAAAATTGCTGCAATGAAGATACCAGCATCAATAGGTTTATCAAGGATATAAATCCATGTTCCCTGTAGATAGCCTTTAAATGCTAAATATCCTGGAGCGATGCCAAATGTAACACAATCTGCCAGTGAATCCAATTCCTGTCCTAACTTGCTTGCAACACCCAGCATCCGTGCCACCTGTCCGTCTAATCCATCCAGTAAAGCAGCACCTAAAATCAATACGCCTGCAATAGTCAGATGATGAGGAATGTTCATGCTTGCAAAAATTATTGCAATAAAGCCTAAAACTAAATTGCCCAGTGTCAATGTGTTAGGAATCCATGCAACACTCATATCGCACCCACAGTTATTATTTATAAATTTTTAACATCTGTAAACACCATTGACGCAACTATAGGTATATTTACACACCTGTCAATGAAAAAACACCCTTCACGAGGAGCACCAGTTCATTAAAAAAACTATCAGTTCATTGTGGTCATGAAGGATAGCATCAGCACCCTTTAGAAAAGAAGAATCTAATGTAGTGGTAATGGCAACGCAGTATAATCCTGCTGCTTTAGCAGCCTGTATACCCATCGGTGCATTCTCAATTACTATAGTACTATCGTTGCTGGCATCTAATTTTTCCAGTGCTTTCACATAGGGATCGGGATATGGTTTGCCTCTTTTCACATCATCAACGCTGATAATAACATCAACGTGCTGTAAAAGCTGCTGCGGCATTAATTGTTCCACCAGATACCGGAATGAACCGGTAACAATTCCTATGCTTTTGCCTTTTGATTTAAGAAAAGGAAAAATAGTATATATTTGCGGGAATACCTCAATGGGGTAGTTTGAAAAAAGTGACAATTTTTTCTTTTGAAGATTTTTCAAAATAGTATCAGGTGGTAATGAAAAACCTTTATCAATAAAAATATCAGCTATCGATTCAAGTCCCGACATGCCTTCACGTTTTAAAATATCAATTGCGTCCAGATGAACGCCATGTTCTTCAAATACCTGTATCCAGCATCGGGCGTGCGCATACATGGAATCAACAATCACACCATCCATATCAAATAACACAGTATCAACATAAAGTCCTTTTATTTTTTTTGTGCGATAGTTCATGGTATTAGTGGTTATGCATGATTATTTTTTTAACCTGAGGAATGCTCCCACCATCTTTTTCCTTCTGCGGTGACGCTTTAGTGCATAATGGATAAGCGTATCAATGAGTTTGGTATAGGGGATTCCCGAGCAATCCCACAGTTTTGGATACATACTGATACTGGTAAATCCGGGTAATGTATTTATCTCGTTAAAGTATAGAATATTTGTTTTCTTTTCTACAAAAAAATCAACCCTTGCGAGACCTTCACATTCCAATAATGAAAAGATGGTGCAGGCTGCTTTTTGTAAATGGTGCTCAAAACTTTTACTTATAGTTGCCGGTATAGCTAATGTTGCGCCATCCTTTTCAAGATATTTTGCTTTGTATGAATAATATTCATGCTGTGGTATAATCTCACCAACAACCGATGCAACAGGTTCTTCATTCCCCATCACCGACACTTCAAATTCACGGCAGTCAATAGCCTTTTCAACTATTACCTTGGTATCATACTTAAAAGCAAGCGATAGTGACTCTTCAATAATCCCTTTGTTGGTAACCTTTGATATACCAACTGATGAACCAGCATTTGCGGGTTTTATAAATACGGGTAACATCCTCTCAACCATCCTCAGTATCTTTTGTTTATTTTGAGGATTCATTTCATTGATGCGGATTGTTTTAAAAGGAACTATCGCAAATCCATTTGCATTCATTAACACTCTTTTTGCAATATCCTTATCCATGCCAACAGCAGAACCCAATACACCCGGTCCAACATATGGCACATCAACCATCTCCAGAAGTCCCTGCAAGGTGCCATCCTCACCATACGTTCCATGCACTATGGGGAAAACAACATCAACAATGACCTCTTCCCCGGTTACTTTTTCTAAAAGATGCAGTGAACCATCGCTGGAGCTTGTATCAATTGCCCACTTACCGTGTTCATGAATTGCAAGCACTTTGCCAAATGAGGGGTGATTGTCAATGTGTATGGCATTTTGTACATACCAGCGCCCATCACGTGTAATGCCTATACATACAACCTCATATTTTTTACTGGCAACCTCAGCAATGGATGCTGCAGAACATCGTGATACATCATGTTCGCCACTTTTCCCACCATAGATGATGCCAAGCCGCAACCTCTTTGTTACTGCCTTTTTTTGGTTGCTGTGAACCGTATCTTTTTTATTATTCATTGTCTTCAATAAATTCTTTATGAATAGCTTTAACCGCTAACTCTGAATACATTGAATCAATAACACATGATATGCCAATCTCTGAAGTTGATATCATCTCAATGTTAATGTTATGTTTAAACAGCACATCAAATATGCGTCCTGCAACACCCCACGATGACAGCATCCCAACACCAACTGCACTCACTATTGCAATATTTTCCTTATAATCAATGCCGGTTGCACCCATTGTTGCTTGTAATCCTTTACATATTTCTAATGCCTTTTTAAGATCATTTTTTAATACTGTAAATGAGATAGATGCCTTGCCATCTTTCCCTGTTGATTGCACTATCATGTTGACATAGATCTTTTGTTTACCCAATTCGCCAAACAGCATTGAAGCAACGCCTGGTCTGTCGGGGATATCCCGTATGGTAATCTTTGCTTCATCATCTTTTGACGTTACACCGCTTATGACAAATTTTTCCATCATCTCCTCCCGTGGCATTACTATTGTTCCTTCATTATCATTAAAACTTGATCTAACATGTAATCGTATAGTATACTTTTTAGCAAATTCCACCGATCTGGAATGTAAAACCCCTGCACCAAGCCGGGCTAATTCCAGCATCTCTTCATAGCTTATTTCATTCAATTTTTTTGTGTTGGGAACAATCCGTGGATCAGCAGTAAAAACACCATCCACATCGGTATAAATTTCACAATCACGTGTTCCCAGCACTGTTGCAAGTGCTACTGCTGAAGTATCCGAGCCGCCCCTACCAAGCGTTGTTATATTCTCCTCCTGATCTATCCCCTGAAACCCGGCTACAATAACCACCTTGCTTTCTTCCAGTGATTTTTTAATCCTATCAGTAGAAATGCTCTGGATTCGTGCGTTTGAAAAGTTCCCATCAGTAATTAATTTAACCTGTGAGCCGGTATATGATATTGCATTAATACCGCTGTTATGTAAAGCCATAGCAAGCAACGCAGTTGATATCTGTTCCCCTGTGGAAAGCAACATATCCATCTCACGCCTGTCCGGATTTTCCGTTATCTGTTTTGCAAGGTCAATCAGCTGGTCAGTTGTTTTGCCCATTGCTGAAACAACTACAACCACCGAATAGCCATTTTCTACATATCGCTTTATTCTTGATGCTACAGATTTAATTCGTTCAACCGTCCCAACCGATGTGCCACCATATTTCTGGACAATGAGCTTCATAATTATTGTACCTTTCTATCAAAAATTAATCAACACAGAGCGCTATATACAGAGTAGTCATACATTTGCAACAAAAATTATGTATGATTTGTAAAATATTTACATCTACATAATGTTCATTTTGATTATCGTTTCAATCCGCTTTTCAAAATAATCGATGATAGTGTTTATGGGGTATTTTCCTCGGAGCATAATAGAAAATAGCGACATGCCTTCCAGAAAGGCGATAGTAGCTGCTGAAAGCAAGTTAGCTATTTTTTCATTGGTTTCTTTTCCAATAATTATGGCAAGCTGATCGATCCATGCATGGTAAACATACTGCAATTTTTTTTTAACCGTTTTATTATAAAGGGCAATCTCCCAAATTTCAATAAACAACTTTGCCAGATCCTCATTGAGGGTTATCTTTTTTGTAGTATAGTTAAGAACTAATGTTAGCGCCTTTTCAAATGGAAGATTATCAACATGCCTTGATTTGTACCACTGTCTAAATCCACTAAGTTGAATGGCAACAACCCAATCAAGGAAATATAAAAGTATCTCTTCCTTGCTTTTAAAATAGTAGTGCAACATTCCGTGATTTACGCCCGCTTCTTTTGCAATATCTTTTATTGTTGTTTTGCTAAACGGTTTTTTTAAAAGACAGCGATACAATGCCCGTGCTATCTCTTCTTGCCGTATGTTTTTTAATGAACGCCTTCCCATAATTTTATCTGTAATTCCTTAAAAAAAAGCATTATTGTGTATTAAAAACATGTTTTGCAACACTTCATCGTAACTGTAGCTCTTACAGGTTGTTATGGCATCCCGTGTCAACACATATCAAACTCAATAAAGACAGTAAACCAGTCCCCTATGCTTTCCATTTTGTGCAATAACAGACAGTGAATGATCATCCAAATCCATTTTTGTGAAATGCCAGTTTATACACATTGCATCCTGATTCGATTAAGAAGCATTAAAAATCTCTTTATGAATATTTTTTAAAACACGTCAATATATTTTTATTGACAGAACAAAATATTTATGTTAGTCATCCAACTAATATATTATATATAAGGAGGTTTGCATGGCACTATGGAATGATACATTAAGCAGTAAAAATAAAAAATACATTATGTCGCTTTTTTCAAAGCACATTTCTAAAGGACAAACCAAAACAATGCGCGCAGCCCATTTAGATTTTATTGAAACAAGGCGCAATGGTATTGGTTTTATTGATGGGATGTTTGGACGGCACATTATAGATTGTTTTACTTCGGCAGGTTGCTTTAATGTAGGCAGAGGCAACTCTGAAATAATCGCAGCGCTTTGTGCAGCATTGCAAAAGTACGATATTGGCACCAACCTGTTGCCATCAAACAGTAAAAAGAAATTTATAAAAAAATTGCAAGCGATAGCTCCTGGAGATTGTAAAGGCATTATATTTGCCTCAGGCGGTGGCGATGCCATTGATTGTGCTATCAAGTTAGCACGAGGTGCCACCGGCAGGAAAAAGATTATAGCCATGAAAAAAGCTTATCACGGTCATACTGGATATTCACTTTCAGCCAATGGTAAGGATTACTATCGCCACCTTTTTGAACCTCTGGACCCACATTTTGCTTTTGTACAGTTTGGCGATATAGAAGCCGTTAAGCAGATTGCAGGCATAGACACGGCTGCTATTATATTAGAACCCGTGCAGGGTGAGGGAGGCATTTTTGTAGGCGACGACTATTATCTTAAAAGCTTGCGCACAGTATGCAACCAGTTTGGTATTATGCTCATTTTTGATGAGATACAGACAGGTTTTGGGCGTACGGGCAAACTTTTTGCATCACAACATTCCGGCGTGGTTCCTGATATTATGGTACTGGCAAAATCGATAAGCGGTGGAATTTTCCCTAATGCTGTGGTCATGTATCGTACTACACCATTACTGAATAACTATGTAAAATCCAACCATGATTTTCACCAGTCAATCACCGGTGGCAGCGACCTGGGGTGCGCTGTTGGAAGTGCAGTTATTGATTATATGGTAAAAAACCGTCTATGGGAAAACGCCGCAAAAATGGGCGCTATCATCATAGACGGGCTTTTAACCATTCAGCATGAAAATCCAACTATCATAAAAGAGATCAGAGGTAGAGGGCTTATGATTGGTGTTGAATACACACACGAATATATGGGAGCACTTATGGCAGATTCTTTAGCCCGACATGGTATATTCGCTATATATTCGGGAAATCAGCCTCAGGTAATGCGTTTTATGGTGCCAATAACCATTAGTGAACAGGAAGTACAAAAGATGCTATCGATTGTACAAAAAGCAATTGCCACCATGAAGTTATATCTGCCTTTGACAAAACCTCTTTCAAAAATACCAATTCTATCACGGCTTTTAGACGACATCCACATACAGATTACTGTATTTGATATAGTCCGTTATTGTGAAGATATCCTTGGAATAACAAAAAGAAATTATAGTAAGGAGGCATAGTGTATGGGTTCGCAAATCACAACATTACCAATAATTGAAACCAACCCAGAGGGGGCATATTTTTATGACAGTAAGGGTAAACGGTATATTGATTGCTACTGCGGAGCCGGCATGTTCAATTTAGGACGCCATGTAAAGGAACTATCGAACACACTATGTGAACAAGCAGATAAAAGCGATCAGGGAAATTTTGTGCTCATATCACAGGAAAAGGCACTGCTGGCATCAAAGCTCGTATCGTTTGTTCCCGCTCCGATGATGGGTGTATTTTTTTCGGTTGGCAGGGGTGAAGCAATGGACTTTGCCTGTAAATTAGCACGGGGATTCACCAGCAGAGCACAGCTTATCACCGTTGACGGCGCGTATTACGGTGAAACAGGATTTTCCATTTCACTATCCGATGGAGACAAAAAGAAAATCTTTGGTCAGATACCTCAGATTACAACAATCCCGTTTGGGAATATACAGGCACTTGAAGAAAAAGTAACCAGAAATACTGCTGCGGTAATTACTGAAATAATACAGGTGGAAAATGCCTGTCGCAAAGCAAGTGAAGGCTTCTTTAAAATCATGCGCCAGGTATGCAGCTCAACCGGTGCTTTAATGATTATTGATGAAACACAGACCGGTATGGGCAGAACAGGCAAAAGGTTTGCATTTGAGCATTATGGAATACAACCAGATATTCTTGTCATTGGCGAAGCGTTAGGCGCAGGAATCTTTCCTATTGCAGCAACCGTATTTACAAAAAAGGTGCAGAAATTTATGCATAAGAATCCGTTAATTCACCTTTCTACATTTGGAGGTCATGATTTAGGTTGCAGAGTGGCATACGAAGCACTAGAACTTTACGAAAAAATTAAACCATGGGAAAATGCACATGCAGTTGGACAATACCTTCTGGACAAGCTTTTTACATTACAACGAATATATCCCGATGCAATGATTTCTGTCAATGGGCAGGGACTTGTTGCCGCACTGACTTTAAAAAATGAAGACATGGCAAACAGAGCAAATGTAAAACTTGCCAGAGAAGGCATATTTGCAGTACATGCAAAAGTAGCTGCCGATACAATACTCTTACGTCCAGCATTGACTATCGCAAAACACGATGTAGATGATATAATCAGGGTTATTGGCAAATTCATTAAAAGTTTATAGTTGCAAACAATAATCCTGCCCCTATAGGGGTGGGATTATTTATTTGACAAACTATCAGCGATAATTTCATAATGTCAAAATATACAACGGTTTAAGTGTTTAAGTGATAGAATGAATATTCCTAAATTTTACATTTTTTCTTGACGAAATTGTATTATGGTATAGGGTGGTAAAAAATAAAAAAATATTTTATTTTTTTGTAGCTTATTTGTTTTTTTATAGTATATTTAAGGGAGAATAGATCATTCAACATTATTATCCTGCCCGGATACAATGAGTTATTAAAAAGCTAAATATATATTTTATCATGATTTTAATATTTAATAACATAGTAAAAACAATACAATATGAAATGCTTTCTTACAGGTATAAGGAGATAACTAAATCTTTAATTCTTTAATACCCGTGTGGTAATAAACAATTCGCAAAACTGCTTTTCCCGATTGTTTTTAATTGTTGTTAATTAAACGAAAAACAGTTTTTAGAAGTGTTCAAAGTATTTTATTAACTAATTACGATTTCACACACTACCATGAGTTTTTTTTATAACGCTATTAGTGTAACAATTACACACCATGTAAGCGAATATGCCCTTGTTTCTCAATAACATAAAGGACAGTTGACTATTATAAAGTATAATGTATCAAAAGGTGATTTATGACAAAAGTATCCAATGAAACTACTGAAAAGAATAATAATAACCGAAAAAACGGAAACGGAGATTATTCAAGAAAAAATAATAATGGAACTATTCAAGAAGGTCGTTTAGACTTAGCTGAACTTAAATCAAAAACAATAAGTGCTCTCATGGAAATTGCCCGATCAATGGGCATTGAAGGAATTTCCGGACTAAAAAAGCAGGATCTGATTTTTGAAATTTTAAAAGCTCAAACTGAGCGGAGCGGATTAATATTTTCCAGCGGTGTTATCGAAGTTCTTAATGATGGGTATGGTTTTCTAAGATCACCAAACTATAGTTACCTTCCAGGTCCAGATGATATATATGTTTCCCCTTCTCAGATACGGCTTTTTGGATTACGAACTGGTGATACTGTTGCAGGGCAGATTCGCCCACCGAAAGATAATGAACGCTTTTTTGCCCTTTTAAGGATAGAAGCCGTCAATTACGAAAATCCTGAAAAATTGCAGAACAGAGTGCTTTTTGATAACCTTACGCCATTATATCCCGAAACACGGATTAACCTTGAAACAACACCTGAAGAGATTGATATGCGTATTCTGAACATCATAGCACCTATTGGCATGGGTCAACGCGCACTTATCGTAGCGCCTCCGCGTACCGGTAAAACCATTATCTTACAAAAAATTGCAAATGCTATTACAGCAAATAATCCTGATATTATCTTGATTGTATTGCTCATTGATGAGCGTCCTGAAGAGGTTACAGATATGGAACGTTCGGTCAAAGGTGAAGTTATTTCATCAACGTTTGACGAACCTGCATCACGACATGTTCAGGTTAGTGAAATGGTACTGGAAAAGGCAAAGCGCCTTGTTGAGCATAAAAAGGATGTTGTTATACTGCTTGATTCTATTACCCGTTTAGCACGGGCATACAACCAGGTGGTGCCAACAAGTGGAAAGATACTATCCGGTGGTGTGGATTCCAATGCTCTGCACAAACCAAAACGGTTTTTTGGAGCAGCCCGAAATATCGAAGGCGGCGGCAGCTTAACCATCATAGCAACAGCACTTATAGAAACCGGTAGCCGTATGGACGAAGTTATATTTGAAGAATTTAAAGGTACTGGAAACTGTGAAATCGTGCTTGACAGAAAATTGGCTGATCGAAGAATATTCCCCGCAATTGAAATTAACAAGTCCGGCACCCGCAAGGAAGAGTTGCTTGTAGATGCCGAAGAACTCAATAAAATATGGATTTTGCGAAAAGTATTATCATCTATGAGTTCAACGGAAGCCATGGAATTTTTAATTGAGAAAATGCGCAGTACAAAAAATAATAGAGCATTTTTTAAAGCAATGCAGGGATAGTGCGATATAATTATTTGGCATAAGGAGATAGTTATTATGAAAAAAGGTATACATCCTGAATATTTTGATACTGTGATAAAGTGTGCATGTGGGAATGAGATTCACACTCGTTCAACGGTTAAGGATCTGCATGTAGAAATATGTTCAAACTGTCATCCATTTTATACTAAGAAGCAAAAGATTATTGACACAACAGGGCGTGTAGAAAAATTTAAGAAGAAATATAACATTAAATAATCTACAGGAATTGGATATTCTATCCTTCGGATAGATACCATGCAGTTATAACAATTAACGCGCTTGTAGTGAGTGCGTTTATTTATTAATGGTATATTGGCAAAAATGTTCTATTATGTGTAATTAATACACACTAAGCTATGTCTATGTGTATTTATTATACACTTGTTGACTTTATTCTTTGTTTTTAGGCACAATTGCAACTGTAATGAACACTATTTATGCAAATTATCAAGCATTTTAGAAGCTAATTATATTATTTTTTAATAGTATACTAATTTATTTGTAACTTTCAAGATTTTTTCATTACTATATAATAAAAAATAGGCTGAAATACCCAATATTTTTTTTATTCCTGTTGAATTATTTTTGTAATATTAAAAAAAATGAAGTATTTGGCACATAAATTGCTTTTAATTATAGTGATGAGCAAATCATGGATAGGAGGCAGCCATGAAAAGATATAACGATTTTGAAGATTTATCTATTAATCAATATTTCAATGCCATTAATCAGGTTGAACTTCTCACTCAGGAAGAAGAGATTGATTTAGCAAAGAAAAAAGGCATCGGTGATGAAAAAGCAAAGGAATCGTTGATTAATGCTAATTTGCGGCTGGTTGTAAAGATTGCAAAAAATTATACAAATTTAGAGTCATCTCTTATTGACCTGATTCAGGAGGGCAATTTAGGTTTAATAAGAGCAGCAGAGAAGTTTGATTACAACATGGGCTGCCGTTTTTCAACATATGCTTCATACTGGATCAAGCACTATATTACACGTTTTATTGCAAAACGAAGCCGAACTATCCGTGTTCCTATCCGTAAAGGAGATCTCTTTAAAAAGATTAAACGGGCTCAGGATGAGCTTACCAACGAATTAGGGAAAGAACCTTCTTATAGAGATATTGCAGATATGCTGGGTATTGATGAACGAAGTGTAAGTGATATATTAGAGGTATTCCAACCTACCGTTTCATTAGAATATCCGCTTAATGACGACGAATTTAATCTTTATGAGGTAGTAAGCGATGAAAAGTTTCTTTCTCCTGACACCAGCATTTCACGCAGAGATTTAAAAAAGGAACTAAAGTCAGCAATGGAATCATTAATGGAGAATGAACGGCTTATCTTAACAAAGAGGTTTGGGCTTGATGGGAGTGAACCTGTTACTTTAAAGGATGTCGGAAATGAGTTTGGTATTTCTGCTGAAACAGTTCGCCAGATAGAAGCCCGAGCAATGCAGAAAATTAAGCAGCGATTTTCGTATTTAGCTGATTATATTGAATAATTTCTTAAAGGGCAGGCTGTTAACCTGCCCTTTTTTATTTTTCCTGCCGGCATTAAGCTCCTCCTCTAAAAAAATATGATTATTCATTATTGTCATGCTGGATTTGTTGAAGCATCTTATATTCAATAGATATCCTGAATCAGGGTTCAGGTTGGCATCCTGCTTCTGTCATTCTGTGCTTGACCCATAATTTAATTAATTAACTGCGATTATGAAACCAGTTCAGGACATGATTCAGGATTACACGGCCCACATTGTCATTCTGGAAAACTTGGTCCCGAAGAATTCTATTTTTTCATAAAAGAGCAAGATTCTTCACTTCGTTTCAAATGACGGCAACACAGCATTTCCATATCTTATGGGCAACCCCACAATGGCCATCAGCACTCACCTGTCATTTTTTTATTCATTAACTATATGTATCAAAACATCGTTTAGCGCTCCCCATAAAAACTTTTTTTAATTTACAGAATATTCCCTGTATTGTAACTTTAGCCTCATCATGATAAATACAAAACGAGGGCTTTATGCAACGTAAACAAAAAATATTATTATTTATATCAATCTTCATTCTAGCCATTATCACATTCCTGTTTTGTACATTGAATCGTGCATATGTTGAAAAAGAAAGTGATACGATATTGTTACTGTATAATGGGAATATCATTACTATGGATAATAGTATTACTAAACCGGAAGCAATTGTTGTTAAAGGTAGCAGAATATTGTTTTTGGGTAAATTACAGGAAGCATTAATAAAAGCAGGTGATACTGCAATAAAGATTAATCTAAAAGGTAAAACACTTATTCCCGGATTTAATGATAATCATACACATACCTTAGCTGCCGGCTCCTTTTATTCTGAAATAATTTTATGGAACAAGACCTGTGAAGATATTGCCCTGATTATCAATGAAGAAGCTAAAAAGAAAAAACCAGGAGAGCTTATAACTGGTAATTCATGGGATTATCCCACATGTCCAAAACCTCATAAATCTATCCTTGATAAAGCGGCTCCAGATAACCCTGTCTTTTTAACGCAATATTCAGGTCATGCTGCATGGGTTAACTCAAAAATGTTAGAAGAAATGGAAATATCAAAAGATACTCCTGACCCTAAAGGCGGTCAGATCATTCGTGATAAAAATGGTGAACCAAACGGCATTTTACGTGATACTGCTATGGGTACATCGGAATATGGAAAATTTATTAAACAAATACTATCGCCAGATACCCATAAAAAGCTGATCAATAAAGCTCTGACCCTTTACAAAGAGGCCGGGATTACCTCTGTACAGGATAATACATGGGAACCATTTACAGTACGTTTATTAAAAAAATACCGTGATTCACAGGAACTATCGTGCAGATTTACCTGCTGGCCTTTGGGCGATTCACCTTTATACTATGCATTCACATGGTTTACCTCATTCAATAACCATGATTTATGGGTTCGCAAAGGGTTGGTGAAATATTTTTCTGATGGTGCATTCTCAACCCGTACCGCATGGCTTTCAAAGGAGTATGCCGATGAGCCGGGAAATGTTGGCTCACCACGGTATACACCGGAGGAATTAGAAAAGATTGTTTTACATGCAGCTAAAGATAAACAACAGATAACGTTTCACGCTATTGGTGACAGGGCTGTAACAGAGATACTAAATGCTGTCCAAAAAGCACAAAGCTTGTATCCATGGACTAAAGAACTACGTTTCAGAATGGAACATATACAGATCATACATCCAGATGATATCCAGCGAATGAAAAAGCTCGGTATTGTTGCATGTGTACAACCATTTACCCTGTGCAACCCCCAAAAAGATATAACTTTGTTAGGCAAAGATAGGGCTATCCATGCATATATGTTTTATTCACTGTTTAAAGCTGGCGTGCCAATGTCTTTTGGTTCAGATATCCCAGCCGAGGTGGATTATCAACCGTTGCTTGGTATATACTATGCTGTTACCCGAAAAAGTAAAAATGGTACAATGGGACCCCTTAATAGTAAAGAATGTTTCACTCCTTTCGAGGCACTCTATTGTTATACTATGGGCTCGGCATATGCTGAATTTATGGAACACCAAAAAGGTTCACTGAGCAAGGGTAAGGTAGCTGATATGGCAGTGCTTTCAAATGACATTTTATCCATATCACCTGATAAAATTAAAGACGTAAAGGTTATTATGACGATAGTTGGTGGCATGATAGTATATAGAAACGATGTATTATAAACTATACAAACCATATTGTATTACATTATTATTTAAATGTATGGCAATTATTTCTGCTTAAAGATTTAATAAATTTTGTATTTCATTTTTATTCCTGATTATATAATACCATGCTACCCTCTAAAATAGATGGATGAATAAAAATATCCTTAAAAGGAATAGTTTTTAACTAAAAAATTCTTTTTTTTTTACGGTACTATGAAAATGTATCAATACCAGCATCCTGATGCTTCATCATCTCACATTAAATAGTCCGCATATCATCTCTATAAAAACAAAAAGGAGGTATAAAAACCTCCTTTAAAACAATATTATTATTTCAGATGTACTAATTCCTGACGCATCTCTATGCTATGGCGGTTTTTTTAGAAACCACAACTCATTCCATTCTTTACCGCTTCAGATTTATCAATTCTTGAAGCATCTGATCAGATGTTGTTATGGTCCTTGAATTTGCTTGAAATCCACGCTGGGTAATAATCATATCGGTAAACTGTTCGGATAAGTCTACATTAGACATTTCAAGGGTTCCAGCTACTATCGTACCCCTGCCTGCTTCGCCGGCAGGTCCAATATTTGGCAATCCTGAGTTATTGGACAACTCAAACATATTATCACCTGCTGCAATCAAACCCTGCGGATTGGTAAACACAGCCGTAGCTACCTGACCAACTGTTTGCTTTGTTCCATTTGAATAGACTGCAGTTATAATTCCTGAGTTATCTACCGTAAACGATTCCATATACCCCATGGTGTAACCATCCTGCTCAACAGCTTTAGTGGTTGATGGTGAAGAAAACTGAGTAATGCCCTCCACAAGCCCTGCACTACCAAAGTCAAGCCTTACATTGCGCTGTGTTGGGTCACCTGCTACCCTATAGCTTAAATTTACCTCAAGCTTTCCCTGATTTATTTCATCAGGGCTATTAGCATCAGCCACTGACATGATGCGCCCCTCAGGTGAAAATTTAAGCACCACTCTGGATGAGCCATTAATCTGATTTGGCTGGTTTCCACCATTGGGTACATCTAACGTAACAAGCTCTGTATCGGTAATAGCAGCAGAAGCAGTCCACTCATTTACTCCGCTTTTCCAGAAATTGAGCGTTAATCGGTGAGGATTCCCCAATTTGTCATAGATATCAATATTGGTTGTAACCCCTGCAGATGTTCGCATAATAGCATTGGCATCATTGGGTACAATCGGAAATTTTGAATCTATGTTACATTTGTATTTTACATAGTTGGTTTCTTTTGCAGGTACTTTCCCATAAATCGGAACAATGATATCTTCTACCGTTCCAGACGTATTGATAACTTTTTCACCGGCAGCATTGGTTGTAGCCATCCATCCCTGCACTCTTAACCCGTTTGCAGGATTAACCAGCGTCCCATCTTTATCAAGGGCAAATGTGCCAGCCCTTGTATATAGATGTTTTTGACCTTCTGCCACAATAAAAAAACCATCACCCGATATTGCCATATCAGTATTGACACCGGTTGTCTGCAAACTTCCCTGGGTAAAAATTTTATCAATAGCTGCAATATTCATACCCAGCCCAACCTGACGCGGATTTATACCACCGCGGTTTTCCTCAGGTTTTGCAGCACCAGAAATTGTTTGTGAAAGCATATCCTGGAATGTGACTCTGCTGTATTTGAATCCATAGGTATTAACATTGGAAATGTTGTTGCCTATAACATCCATCCTTGTCTGATGATTTTTAAGTCCGGAAACACCTGCAAAAAGTGATCGCATCATAACGCAAAACTCCTGTTATCTAATTTCGTAATGGTTGTATAGTTGATGAACTTCCTCTGACAAATGTATTGTTCATCTGATACTGTTGCATGCCTTTGGGTTGTTCATTCACTGCATTATTTGTTTTCTCAGTTATTTCATTGCTTTGTGTCTTTTTATTTTCATTTGTAAGATTGTTTTTGGGCATGTATACTGCATGTATATCATTAAGGGAAACTTCAGTAGAACCAACAATAATTTTCACTCCATCCTGCCTGTAAACAACACCACTTGCAACACCACGAACCAGTTGCTGTGAAGCAAAATCAACTGCCTCCACCTCTTTCCCGATGAGCGAAAACGCTTCTCCGGACTGTGACCGCAGTACCAAACGCTCAATTGCCTGGTTCATATTACTCATCTGTTCCAGCGAAGAGAACTGTGCCATCTGACTTATAAATTCCCGGTCATTCATTGGCTGTGTTGGGTCCTGATGCCGTAGTTCAGCAACAAGCAACTTCAAAAATGAATCCTTATCAAGCTCGGCAGGCAATTTACCCTTTTTCGCCTTCAGTGTAGCATTAACCTCATTCGCCTGCAGTTGCGCCTTTGCAACATCTTCGCCTGACATTCGTAATGGTTCCGGCATTGTCATTCTCCTTAAATTATTATATCCAGCATACCATCATGATAACTATATCGGCTCATCTGTTCTTCATATTCAGCATTTTGTGTTAAAGGAATAGCTTCAGCATGTTGAAAAAATTCGGTTTGCCGCTGATCTCTTACATGTACCTCAAAACCACCAACATGGACACCACTTTGCTCCAGTTCATACCGTACAACGTCAAGCTGTTGCATCAGTTGTTGTCGCGCCTGCTCGCTCTCAACGGTAAAACGCCCGTTAACAATTCCCTGCTCCAATCCTAACTGAATATGTAATCGGCCTAAACTTTCAGGATACATCTTCAATGACAGATTGGTCTTCTCACCCTCCTGCATTATCCTTGCTTTTTGTAAAAGCTGCATCAAATCAGAATTGTTTATGACTTTTTCATGCGTTACGTTTTGCACTGAGCTTTGGGAAGCAATCCCATTTCGTGTGTTTACATTATTAAATGTTTCATGGTGTTCTGCAGTTGATGCTTTTACATCCTTTGTTTTGGGCAAATCTTCATGTGTTTCTTTATGACGTACAGCATTGATAAAAATTGTATCATTATTTTTAGCATTTTTTAAAGGTGCATTATTATCTACAAATTTCTCTGTAACACCGGAGTTTTTTTTCACAGGTTTTTTAGTGTTTGATAGTTCATTATATTCTAATCGCTGCCTTGCAATGAGCCCTTGTTGCATGGTTTTAGGATCAGCTTTTTGAATCGTTACAAGATTTGCAATAAGCTTTTTGATATCACCTTTTTTATTGTTGTTTACCATTTCATCATTAATTATTTTCTGCATATTTGCAATCACATCGTGCAGTGATTGCGAATTGCCTTTTTTAGTACCTGATAGAGTATTTGTGCTAAAAAGGTCATTGGTACTGGTATTGTTACTTTTTGTAAATGACGTATCCAATCCATGGAGTAATCTTCTTGGTGATATATTCATATCCCTGTAAGGCATCCTTACAGGATTATCCTTATTTTTTGTGAGTGTCGCCCTGCTATTTATCGTATTGCTATTTGAAATTGTTAAAAATTGGGAAAGTCCTTCATTGTGCAATTGTAGCTTTTCCTTATCAGCCTTTTCTTTTTCCAAACGTCTATCATTAAAACTGGATACATGTTTGGCAGCTTTCTCAGTGCTTAATTCATTTTTATTGGCCATATCAGCAAAATATTTATCCTGGTTGTCATTTTTTGTATGGTTAGATTCTTCAAATTCAGTAATGACATTTTTGCTGTTGACAGTTTCTACTACATCTTTTTTTTGTAAAATCCCATCTAAAAATGATATAAACGATTGCTCAGGCTCAGACTGCCGTGCACTATTCTGATTGTGTGTTACAATGTCAAAATCCAATATAACAGGTTTTACCATATATCAATCCTGTAAAATATATATGTCGTATCATTAATATCGAATGTGTTATATTTTTTAATGAATTAATTTTAATTTTTTTAGAAGCTTCTCCCCTTTAGCGGGTAATGATAACAAATAAATATATAAAAATTTTTATAAATATTTTAAAAAATATTGTTGCCTATATTGATATGTGCTATAAATTATACTGTAACTTCTGCGCTATTACCTGCAATGTTTAAATGCAGGCAAGTAGCAGTGTAATTTGGAATGCAATACTTCCATAATTGCCGATCCTCCATTTTTTACGGATCCCAGAGTTAAGTCCTTACAATGGGAGACCTCTTGGACGCTCATCCCTGTGAAAGCAGGGATGCTTTTTTTTATCTTTGCCTATATTTATTATAATACCCATCAGAAGCTGTAAAAAATATTAATTTTTTTGGTAAATTTTGTTTTTTTTCTTTACAAGCTATATATTTGTTCTTTATTAAGTTTTATTTTTGTAACAATACGTCGATGGAAATAATATGAATTTTTTTATAGAAAAAATTTTTTATTTTTTTGTGACATAATACGGTATTTTACTTGACAAATTACTTTTTTTATAATGGGAAGAACTAAGTGAATTTTTATACATATAATCACATGAATAAGTGAGGGAACATATAAATGGAAGCAATTGAATCACTGCCGAATACCGAAAATCAGGAGCCTCCGGGTTGTCCCGCCTCAAATACTGATGAGCCTCCATCGTCAGCTTTTATTAATTCAAACGTTGTAACCATCTTAAATAAGCAAATTGTTCCCAGGTCAATCAATGCAAAGGCACGAATATTTAGAAAACTGTATTATCCTGCTGTAAATGACTCCCAGTGGAATGATTGGCGCTGGCAGATAGCTAATAGAATTCGCACCTATGAACATTTATCAAGTTTTATAGAACTATCGCCAGATGAAATTATGGCATTGACAGCCAAGCAATATCAGTTGCCAATGGCAATAACACCGTATTATGCAAGCCTTATCGATAGGAATAATCATGGCGACCCTATACGCCGTTGTGTTATACCTACAATCAATGAACTTCACCATGGCACAGGAGAATCAGAGGATCCTCTTGCAGAAGATAATGATACCCCCGTTCAAGGATTGGTGCATCGGTACCCCGATAGAGTATTGTTTTTAGCTACTGACTTTTGTTCAACATATTGCCGTTATTGTACCCGTTCACGGATTGTTGGGCGTTCAAACTGCAATCTTTCCACTTCGCATTGGGAAGGTGCAATCAGATATATTGCAGAACATTCAGAGGTGCGCGATGTTTTAATCTCAGGGGGCGACCCTTTGACAATGAACGACTCAATGATTGAATACCTCCTATCACGTCTTAGAGCCATACCCCATGTTGAAATTATTAGAATTGGCACCAAGGTTCCTGCCGTGTTGCCTCAACGTATTACCCATACACTGGTAAGCATGCTACGGAAATACCACCCCTTATGGATAAATATTCACTTTACCCATCCTGATGAACTTACACCAGAAACAATGAAAGCCTGCAACAGGCTTGCAAATGCCGGTATACCTTTAGGCAGTCAAACAGTACTCCTGAAAGGTATCAACGATACTGTTGAAACACTCAAAAAACTTTATCATCTGCTGTTGCAATGTCGTGTCCGCCCTTATTATCTGTATCAATGCGATCCTATAGTTGGTTCAGCGCATTTCCGTACATCTGTTGAAACGGGAATCGCAATGATTCAAGGATTACGCGGGCATACAACAGGATTGGCTATCCCGCATTATGTAATTGATGCTCCTGACGGCGGTGGAAAAATACCCCTTTTACCTGACTATTTTCAGGGTATCGATGGAAATACCATTGTTTTAAAAAACTATGAACACAAATATTTCTATTATCCTGATACTCAATGACTGATAGTGGCATGCGTGTTGGGCTAACCTACGATCTTCGTGATGACTACAGAGCATCAGGATATGATGAAGAAACTATTGCTGAGTTTGATAGCATAGAAACAATCAATGCAATCGATACAACTCTTGAAAATCTGGGCTTTTTTACTGATAGGATAGGCAATATCAAACATCTTGTAAATCGGTTGGCTGATGGGCATCGCTGGGATATAGTATTCAACATAGCTGAAGGAATGTTTGGTATTAGCAGAGAAGCTCAGATACCTGCTCTTCTGGATGCCTATCAGATTCCATACACCTTTTCTGATCCGCTTGTTCTATCGCTTACCCTGAACAAAGCCATGACAAAACAGATCATCAGCTACAATGGTATACCAACACCAGCATGTATGCTCATTACAAATATTAATGATTGTAACAGATGCACACTTGCCTATCCGTTATTTGCAAAACCGTATGCTGAAGGGACAGGGAAAGGGATTACTGCATCTTCAGTGATTCATGATAGGCTGGAATTAACAAATACCTGCTTCCATCTTCTAAAAAAATTCAATCAGCCTGTTCTGGTAGAAGAATACCTTCCGGGAAGGGAATTTACCGCCGGGATATTGGGGAATGGTTTTAATGCACGATCTGCAGGAATAATTGAAATAATTTTATTGGATAATGCCGAAAAAAACGTCTATTCGTTTGCCAATAAAGAGCAATGCGAGCAACTGGTAGAATACAGATTTGCAGAAGATGCTATTGCAAAAAAGGCTGTAGATGTGGCATTGCGCGCATGGCAGGTTTTAGGTTGTTTAGATGCCGGACGTGTTGATTTAAAATGCGACAGCAACGGGAACCCGCAATTTTTAGAAGTAAATCCATTAGCAGGGCTTCATCCATCACATTCTGATCTGCCCATTATATGCACAAAAGCTGGTATATCATATCCAAGGCTAATTGCAAATATTATGTACAATGCTCTTACCCGTTATAATCTTCTGGATAGTGCACCTGAAAAATTATATTCCTCTATATAAAAATAATGGTTGCACAATTTTCATTACCTAAAAAATTTGTTGTATGCTGTTATGCTTTTTATATTTATTCAATCGTAGTATCAGATCAATCCTTATATAATATTATACTAAGGCAGTGGGTTACATGGAGATAGTTTTTGTTCATCAATTTATTCATGGAAATGCTCCGGCAGATGAAAAGGATGTCCTTGAGCAGCGCGACGAATTAGCAGAAATTTTTATCAATATGGGATATGCCATAAGCTCGCGCAGCATACAATCACAGTTAGATCTTATCTTGCTTCAGGAACTGGCAAACAAAGATTGCATTGTATTTAATCTTTGCGAAAGCCTATTTGGAAGGGATGATCTTTTGTTCCTTGTACCTTTTATGTTAGAACATTACAACATTCCCTTTACTGGTTCAGGTTCAATGGCATTGGCGCTCAGCTGTCATAAACTTGAAAGTAAATCATTGATGATCAATAATTTCATACCAACCCCCAGGCATATAACATCGTCAACACAATATAACAATAATCTAAATGGCACCTATATCATTAAGCCCTATAATACCCATGCATCAATGCATATTACGCAGGATTCAGTTATACGTGTACACTCAAAACATGATTTTGATTTGCTTCTTGACAGACTCAAGACATCGCACGCTCTTTTTGCTGAAGAATACATTGATGGAAGAGAATTTAATATTTCACTCATGCAAACCGATGAAGGAGTTTTAATACTTCCTCATGCTGAAATTATTTTTGAAAACTATCCTCCGAACATGTATAAGATTGTTGATTATGATGCGAAGTGGGCACATGATTCTTTTGCTTATGAACATACTATCCGCAATTTTTATTTTCCTGAAGATGATAGCCCTTTACTAAACGAGATTGACAGGCTATCCTTAAAAGTATGGGAATTATTTTCATTAAATGGATATGCACGCATAGATTACAGAATCAGAGGAAATGAAATATTTATATTAGAAGTAAATGCAAATCCCTGTATATCAATCTACAGCGGCTTTATGGCTGCTGTAAAGCAATATGGTTTATCTTTTCAGGATGCGCTTGATATAATACTAAAACACCCTATTAAAACTAATAAAATTAACATTTAACATGAAACAAATTAACAATACAATTGTTTATCGTGATTATGTTATTGCATCAGATGTTGTTGTAATACCGGCAATTCTTGATGCTACTCACTTTTTTTATCAGGAAGAAATTGAAATTGCTTTAGAGCTATTGAACGAGAAGATCAATTGTGGCGATAGTTCCACGTATCAGTTTATAGTTGCCGAATGTGACAACACCGTTATAGGATATATCTGCTATGGCAAAATCCCGCTTACTCAATCTTCATACGATGTTTACTGGGTAGCTGTCCATCCTGATTTTCAGGGGAATGGTATTGGATTTTCCCTTTTATTACGTGCTGAAGAAACAATAAAGAAAGCATCGGGCAAAAACCTATTTATAGAAACCTCCGGAAGAAAACTTTACCAACCAACTCACAGCTTTTATCGCAAATCAGGCTATACTATCTCTGCAGTATTTACCGACTTTTACGCCGATGGCGATGATAAGCTTGTCTTCTACAAAAAATTAATATAATTTTCTTTGTTTTTTTATTGTAATTAGTATCTTGACATATATACCTTTTTTTAATTTTCTGTATATACGAGGTTAGCATGGAATGCACGTGTGGTGGTATGCTCACAGAAGGTAGAAGTTCATATAGCATGAGCGGCGAGTATTATTATATCGTTATTGAGGATATTCCAGCGTATAAATGTTCACGATGTGGTAAAATATTATTTCAGGATGATGTTGTTGATAAAATAAAGGCTTTATTAAAACGCGTTGATCGTGATACAAAAGAGATTATCACCGGCACCCCTTCGGTGCATACCTATGATTATTAAGGTGTATACTATAGTAACAGGAGAACATAATGATGCGCGTACGATTTGCTCCAAGTCCAACCGGATTTTTACATGTAGGGAATGCACGAACTGCTGTTCTTAATTATCTTGTTAAGAAAAAAAATAACGCTGCCTATATACTACGTATTGAAGATACTGACACACAGCGGAGCACCATGGAATCTGAACAATCCATTCTCAGCGATTTAAAATGGCTGGGCATACAATGGGACGAAGGCCCCGACTGCGGTGGCAAATTTGGCCCTTATCGTCAATCCGAGCGATTTGATATTTACCGCCAGTTTACGGAAAAATTGCTTATAACCGGTAATGCCTATCATTGTTACTGTACTCAGGAAGAGCTGGATGCCATGCGCGCAAAGGCTGCAGAGCACAATAAACCATTTGTATATCCGGGAACCTGCCGCCATTTATCATTAGAGCAAAAGCTTGCCTATGAACATCAGGGCAGAAAGCCAACAGTTCGCTTCAGGGTTAACGATGGTATAAGCATAGTTGTTAACGATCATATAAAAGGTAAGGTTGTCTTCAGCAGTGAAAATATAGGAGGCGATTTTATTATTGTGCGTTCAGATGGTATTCCGGTATATAATTACATTGTTATTATTGACGATACACTGATGAATATAACCCACGTCATCCGTGGCGAGGACCATCTGCCCAATACACCAAAGCAAATGCTCATTGCCATGGCTCTTGACCTTCCAGCCCCTGAATATGCTCATATGCCCCTTTTGCTTGGTCCTGACCGCACAAAATTATCAAAGCGGCATGGCATAACCTCCGTTTCAATATACCGTGAGCAGGGGTATCTGTCCCAGGCCCTTTTTAACTATCTTGCACTGCTGGGATGGACAACCCGGTCAGGTGAGGAGATAGTTTCTATAGAAGAGCTTGTTGAACAGTTTGAATTATCAAAAATTGGTAAAAGCCCGGCTATCTTTGATTTTCAAAAACTAAAGTGGATGAATTCTGAATATCTAAAAAACCTTCCCTCAGAGCAGGTTTATTCACTATTTTATCCTTACCTTGAAAAAGCAGGATATACAACCCATGACACAGGATGGCTCAACAGCGTTATTGACACTATCAGAGGAAATTGTCAGATAGCTTCGGATATAGTCAGCGAGATAGCCATATTCTTTGGTGATACGGTTGAACCTGACCAGGAAGCAGGCGAGCTGTTATCGCAGCAGGAATCAAAAGCTATTATAATGACAGCCTATGAACTTGTCACCAGTAATGAAGTTAATGAGCATAACTATCACCAATTACTGAATGCTATAAAGCAAAAAACCGGATTAAAAGGAAAAATGTTGTTTATGCCGTTCAGGGCAATGATTACCGGCAGGCTTCATGGGCCTGAACTGGATAAAATAATACCACTATTAGGATATCAGCGTTTTAAAAAACGCATTGAAAACTGTTATCAGCGATTTATCAATTAAAGACATACCTTTCTGTTGTACGATAGTTACATGAGAACAACAGGCATTTTTAATATTGAACGTTTTACTTTGATGTTTTATGTGATGACCTATTATAATATAATTAATGTAGCACAATAATGTACCAAAATGATGGCAGTGTATAATTCTTTTTTTGGAGGAGTTGCACATGAAACAATTATCTATCATCATAGTTGCTTTAGTATTTTCAATTTGTGGATGTGACACCGATAGACCCAGGGAAATACCTGTTGGCACATGGGAATATGATCTGCTTGTAAACGGTGTCAAGTTAGGAAGTGCAACAATTTCAAACAAAGTTGAGGATAAGCATTATGTTTACAGCTTTGATTTAACCATGGGCAACGGCCAGACACAATCAAATGATGTAATTGTTGAAACACTGGATTGCAAACCTGTAAAATTAGAAAAACATACCTATATTAATGCACCAGCACAACAAAGATTAGATATTATTGCAGAATGTAATGGAAAGCAAATTACCTTAACAGAGAATAATAATAAAACCGTCATCGTATTGGATAAAGATTATATCCTTGATGGAAATTATTTTCTGTATCAGCTTATTCAAAATAAGTTTAAGAAAGGAAGAACAATAAGGCATAATGTGTACGACCCTTCAATTGAGCGGGAAGATGCAATACCGGTAACCATTACCCTTGTTGGGAAAGAAACAATTGCTATCAATAGCATCCCTTATCGAGCTTGGCGGGTTGATCAAAGCATTGGAAAAATAAAAAATATTATAGTCTATTTAGATGATAAAGGAGTGGTACTGAAAACCTCAATCAGTATGCTCAATATGAAACTTGATGTTATCCGCAAGGGATTATGAAAAAATATTATTTTATCAGTGCAATAACCTTTACTGCTATTGTTTTAGTATGCTTTATTCATGTTCATTCGCAGAACATGCCATCAGCTTTTTCAACTGTGTCAATAAAAAATTTTACCCCCAGGATCTGGGCTGAAGATTTTTCTCTTTATATGATAACCTCTGAGCAAGAAATTTTGCTTATAGCAACACCCTATCAAACAATACTGTCTACAAAAAATAATAACAATCGCCACGCAGTGTTAATCAAAGCAGGAAAAAATAAGGATTATGCTCAACTGCCATTGAATAAAGACATAAAAGACACCCGACTTTTGCAGTTAACTCATCCATTGGTACAGAGCTATGCAAAAAAAATTAAAGCTTCCAGTAATATTGTTAACGAGGTTGAACAGCTCATCTATACTACTATCGAAACAAAAACAGAAGGCATACCAATCATCCCGGCACCAGTAATACTGGAAACAAAAAAAGGTGATTGCACAGAACATGCTGTTGCTGCAATTGCCCTGCTTCGTACTTTAAAGATTCCTGCACGTGCAGTAGTGGGGATGATTGCTGCCAGGGAATATGCCGGTAGAAAAAATGTATTTGTATTTCACATGTGGGCAGAAGCCTATTATAATAATGCATGGATTCTGGTTGATGCAACCCGCCCTGGAGCTAAAAAGCCTAATCTGTATATTGCACTAACCTACCATAGCCTTGAAACTGAAATGCCGCTAGAATTTCTTGAAGCAATGGCAGCTATTCAGAATCTTACGGTAACCTATCTTTCAGAATAATGCAGTATTATCTATGTTCATTACAATACATCGTAGTGTTTGTGTTATAGTAATCAACATTGCTATGATTGCTGTTAAACCTGAGGAAGCATTCCAATTAATGTATTGACATATTTGTAATACAAAACTGTAATTCAAGAAAGGATTTTGCAAAACGTTAATACTACCATGGATTGTGCTATGAAATTGTTTCATTTAACAGTAACTATCACCCTTATCAGCATTGCCTTTGCTATGGGAACCTATGTATATCCCCAGGGCGCCAAAAATTATTTTGATGCCGGTTGCCGTTATTACGTCCACAAAAACTGGGAAAAAGCAAAAGAAAATTTTCTTAAAGATATTGAAGTTGCCGATAGAGGTGATTCGTACTACTTTGTTGGCGAAATTGAAAAAATTCTGGGTAATTTAGATTCTGCATTGCGCTATTTTGAGAATGCGGTCACCCGCAAAATGACACCCAAATATCGTAATCTGGCATACTGGAACTTAATCGTTATCTATGAGTCAAGGTCTGAATATGCAAAAACTATCAGGACTTGCAAATATTTTTATGAAGTGTATGGCGAGGCTTCGGCAAAGACAAAAGCTGAAAATCTTATCAATAAACTGATGTGGACCGAAAATGAAGACGCGAAGAAAGAATATGAAGCTGGATTGGAATTAAAATTGAAAGATTACACGACAGCGTTACAACACTTCAGGCAGGCTGTCTACCTTGATAATTCATTTCTTTCACCAGTTTTTGAAATAGGGATGTATTATTATTCACAGGAAAACTATCGCGATGCTTTATCCTATTTTAATCAAATACTGTACAAAATTCCATTTTATGGTGAACTCCAGATGCTGGTTGGTGATATTTATTTTAAGGAAAAGCAATATAGCCAGGCAGCTTATGCATTAGAGACAGCACTGGAATATGCATTCATTAGCAAAGACATACAATATACCATACAGCTTAAAGCAGCAACATCATATTACAACATCGGTCAATATGCTAAAGCTGAAAACCTTTTACAACAAGCTGTGGCAACTAAAAAAGGGAATGTAGCGCCCTATTTGTTGCTATCAGCAATTCAAATACAGAATAATGATTATGATAAAGCTTTACAAACATTAAAGGCTGCACATACCATTGATAGTGACAACCCTGAGATTCTTTATCAACTGGGATTAATTTATTATAACAAAAATGATAGCAAGTGCTATGAATACTTTGAGAAAGTATATATGCAGTACCGCCAAAAACATAAAGAAATGCCCGCAAAATATATCAAAGCTTTTATTGCAACAGCACAGTATTATTATACAACAAAACAATACTCCAGGGTTGTTGAGCTTACATCACTGGTACCCGAAAATTTGCGAGATGAAACACTCAATCTAAATTTTGCTCGTTCCCTTTACATGCTTTCCCAATACAATGAAGCTCTTGTTCATTTTAATAAATATAGATTGTCACATAATGACCTGTATATAGTATGCCGATGTTATATATTAATTAATGATATTGGCAAAGCAAAAGAGATACTTTCTTCCAATTATTATAATACTGAATTTATTAACCTTGTTAAAAACGATAAAATTTTAAAACCTATTTACAACGAGATTGAAAAGCAAAGACAAATTGAAGCGCCACAACCTTCTCCAGAGCAAAATAAGGATGCTATCACACCCAATGAAAATACTAAAGAGCCGTCAACTGTGCAATAGTATTATTATGGTAGTATCAAGCCTATTGCTTTCAGGATTTATTATGCTGCTATATTGTAACGTTGACTATAGCCATACAATAATTATTGCCATCACCACATCATTTTCATTGATTTCGTGGCGTAAAATCAATGCCAGTGTTACCGACTATGTAACCAATGGTGATGCCCCAATTGCAACGCTGGTGATGGTAGCGATGTTAATGCTTACCCGTTCACTATCACTTTCTATTATTGCGGCTTTCATCATTTTGTTTTTATACCATTACTTTTTTTTGCCATTCCTGCGTCAAGATGATTTAGCGCTCTTAGCCTTCTTATTTACTGCTATTCTTCTATTCATAATGTATTTTGCATCAAATCGCATGATACCTATTCCAGTACCACTGCATACACTCTTTTGCGGTCAATCAATACCTTCTTCACCAATCATGGCGTTTATTGTTGTCATAAGCATTACACTCTATATGTTTATAAAACAATTACGCTATGAATTCACAATAATCACCCTGGGCAAAAACTACTTTACCATACTTGGAGTTAGCCAAACTATTATAGAATTGCTGATGGCTTTTATTACCACATTAGCAGCAATGATTACCATCATACTGGTTGGCTGGCTGGGAGCATTTTTCTATAATCTGCCGTTTCTTTCTAAAACCAATGACATAACCTCCTTGATTGTTTTAGCACTATGCATAACACTGCTCCTGTATGTATCATACTTTGTTAATCCCTCCTATATCATTATTCCACTTACGATAACCGACTTTTGTTTTTTGGCGATAGTTACCAGGAGGATGCCATGCTCACGTTGAATAACATATCATCATCATTGAACAATCAACAGTTACTATCGCACATTAATGCTGAATTTTTTGAAGGCGAGGTTATTGGCATTATTGGTAAACCAGCAAGCGGCAAATCGTTATTACTACAGGTGATTGCTCAGCATATACAATACAATGGAAGCATCATGTTTAATAAAAAACCAATAAGTGCTTATACCAAAAGAGCGTTATCCGCACAAATTGCATTCCACCCTTTTAGTATTCTTCAAAACCCTTACCTTACCGTACATGATTATTTGCTTCTGAGCAGGTTGCCTCACAAAAAGTTTTTGTCACCATTTTCTTCATATGATCATGATGTGGTAAATGACTATATATCATTGTTTGAGCTGCAACCATTTGTTGACGTTCCCATTATAACAGCATCATCTGATGTAATGCAACGCTCCTTATTGGCATTTCACTTTATCAGAGAATCAACTTTACTGATGCTTGATAATCCCACACAGAACCTTTCATTATCTTCATACACTATATTGCACAATGCTATCATTAAATACACATCTTCAGGGAAAAATCTTTGTATTATAGCCTCGCATGATTTAAATTTTTTAACCCAAACTACAGATAAATTATATATTATGGATACTGGAACTATTGCCAGCTGGTACCTTCCTGCTGATATAAATGAAACCATAATAAAAAAATATCTGGGTGTTGATGTATTTATAACACGTAATATCTATAATGGGAAGCCCAATGTACATTTATATTTTGAATCGTAACTTACATCAAGTTTACAGGTAATATTCTAATTTTCTTAATCCTTCTTCCACACTATTGATGAGCAAAAGATCATATGACTCAGTAACATTTATTAAACCATGAAGATTTTCGGATGCACCCAGTATCATGACACGCCGTTTTTTTTGCCGTGCTAAGTTTGATACATCAATTAATGCTCTTAATCCTGATGATGTTACCATCGAAGTAGCGGAAAAATTGATTATAACATTATTTGTAGCAATTAAACTTTCAACTAAATTTATAAATTCTCGTTCAGTAGCAGAACACAATACTCCCGATAGATGAATAATTTTTGCCCCCTCTCTTTCTTCAATTGAATAGTTTATTTCTGTCGCCATAGTATCACACCATTGTTAAATAATAATTCAATGCTTCAGTTATCAATGTGCCAGGCACCTCCTTGCCTATCACTGGCTTGCCCAATTTTTCCAGAAGAACAAAGAGGATTGTACCTTTTATGTTCTTTTTATCATACTGCATATGATCTATTATATCACTGGTAGAAAATGAAATGTTTGGCAGCAGCTTATAGTACAGGAGCAACTCCTTTATGAGTTCAAAATCTTCTTGGGGCATCCCCATCTTCATAGATATATACGACTCTACCAGCATCCCTACCGCAACAGCTTCGCCATGACTTAACGTATAGTGAAACACTGATTCAATGGCATGCCCAACTGTATGACCATAATTTAAAATAGACCGTATATTTTTCTCAAATTCATCCTGTTCAACAATGTTTGCTTTAAAACACACCGAATTTTTCACACAATGATAAAGACTTTCATTAACATTACCAATTGAAACCTCTCTTTTAAGAAAAAGGTTTAACGAAGAACTATCGCCAATTATAGCATGTTTTATCGCTTCGGACATCCCACACTGCCATTCTTCAACTGGCAGTGTTGTTAAAAATCCCGTATCAACAATTATATAATCAGGCTGATGAAAATGACCTATAATATTTTTACCAGCTTCAATATTAACTGCAACCTTGCCACCTATACTTGCATCAACCATCGCAAGCAACGTTGTGGGGACATACACAACATCTATACCCCTCATATATGATGATGCCAGATATCCGGTAAAATCTGTTGTGACTCCGCCACCAATACCAATGAGTAATGACTTTCTGGAAAATTGATTATGCAATAAATAATTAAAATAATTTTCAGCATAAGCATATGATTTATTATATTCTGTATCGTCATATCCTTTAATGCAGGCATTGATTTCTTGTAAGCTATCATCAATAGTTTGCCTGTGAAGTAAATACACCCTGTCACTAATAATTGCTCCGATTACATCCCACTTTGAATATGGCAATAAACAAACAAGAAAATTAAAAATACCGTGTCCGATAGTTATTGTCGATTGTTTTGATGAATAATGAGCTACAATAGTTTCACTATTTATTTTGGAATCCACAATGAACCTTTGTAAATTTTTTCATTTTTGTTTTTCAGAAGCTGGATGATATATGTATTAAGAGGAGGATATATGACAATAGTATCCATGTCTTGCAAGGGTTTGAAGCTATAGCCATACAAAATTTTTTCACTTCCAAGCTGTATTGCCTCGCTTACAACGTTGCACCAGAAAATGACATTTATTATGTGTCGCTTACCATTTGGCTCTATGGAATCAGCAATCATAGCTATATCCCCAACATCAACGTCAAGACCCAGCTCTTCTTTAAATTCTCTTTTTAATGCATTATCCAGTGATTCCCGATATTCAACGCCCCCTCCAGGCAGCAACCAATAGATGTCATTCCCTTTTTTATGTGCAATCATCAGTATTGTATCATCTTTTACAACCAATCCGGCAACACGAATTCTTATCTTTTTATGCGATAGCGACAGCTTAAACCTCATATATGTATCCTGTCAGAATAGATGAGCTCTAATGCTTTTTTAGCAGCATCTGATTCCGCCTTGCGTTTACTGCTCCCACTTCCCATGGTAATATCCTCATCATTAATGACCAGCTTTACAGTATATATTTTGCTATGGTCAGGTCCTGATTCCTGTATAACAGTATAAATTGGTCGGTTTTTGTACTTCTTCTGGACTATTTCCTGTAATGTTGTTTTGGGATCACGAAGATAGGAAAGTTTGTCAATCCTCTGGATATCCTTTTTTAACAATCGTAACACCAATTTTTTTGATTTTGTCAAACCTGAATCAATGTATACTGCACCAATAATAGCTTCAAGCGTATTTGCAAGTATGGATTGCCTCTGTCGCCCCCCGGTAAGTTCCTCACCTCTGCCCATAAGAATGAAGTCACCTAAATTTAAATTGATAGCAACGTTTGCTAACATTACTTCTGATACAACTGCTGATTTTATTTTGGCTAAATCACCTTCAGGATAATTTTCAAATGATTTGAAAAGATATTCATTGACTACTAATGCTAAAACTGAATCCCCTAAATATTCCAATCGTTCATTATCTTTTACTGGAACTGTTGATTCATTCACAAAAGAACGGTGGGTTAATGCTCGTCGTAATAATGATTTATTATTAAATGTTATCCGCAAGCGTTTTTCAAGCTGTTGCAATTTGCGATTCTGCCTTTTTTTTTCTGATCCCTTCGTTTTGTCATCATTCATTGTATGTCGCAATAAATAAACACTATCAATGTAGTTTAGCTTCAATATAGTTAATAACATCCTCGACGGTCAATAATTTCTCAGCGTCTTCGTCGGGAATTTCTATGCCAAACTCTTCTTCCAATGCCATCACCAATTCAACAGTATCTAATGAATCTGCACCTAAATCATCAACAAACGATGCCCTGAGTGTAACCTCGGATTCATCGACCCCTAATTGATCGACGATAATTTTTTTTATTTTTTCAAAATCAACTGCCATTACCTCTACCCCTCCTTACCTCGCTTGTTTAGCATACCAAATCCCTTACAATATAGACCTATCGGTGATAATAGTATGAAGTATTTAATTTTGTCAAGTTTAATATAAATGGAGCGTTATCAACGCCCCATGAATTTTTGAAATACCTTTTACCCCTTTGTAACTTTTACAACAGGTTCTATTACAAGTTTTCCTTTATAATGTCCACATTCAGGACAAACTCTATGGGGTAAAATATAGGCGCCACATGTAGGACATGGTCGTAAATTGGGTGCCCCTATTGCATCATGTGAGCGTCGCATTCTTGATTTTGCTTTTGATTTTCGCCTCTTTGGAACCGCCACTTTCTTACTCCTTTTTCAAATTGTCATAATTAAAATAATGCTTTAAAAAAATGATACTATTTATGCCAATGCTTTTTTATTACATCTAATTATTTCTGCCTGCTTTCAATAGCTCCAAGAAACATACCATACTGCATAGCTCTTTTAGCAAATACCGATTGAGGAAATTCAACAGTCACCTTTGTATAATATTCACGTGCTTTAAAATATTCACCCTTAAGGCTATACATCCTACCAATATTAAAAAGAATCTGATCACTATTGTATGATGTATTATATTTTGATTCACATAACAAATAGTATCGCAAAGCTTCATCAATATTATTTATATATTCACAGGCAATTCCTGCCTGTTGCAATGCAAGTGCAGCAAACAGCGGCGAACAATGTCGGTAGGCTTTTTCATAATATTTAGCTGCATTGCTGTAATCTTTTTCATTAAAATAGAGACTTGCAATGATATAATATCCATTATTATGAACATATCCAAAATAAGAGCTATCAGCTATCGATTGAAGCTTCATAACAGTGCGCTCGAATTTTTCCTGCTTTTGAATTTCGTCAAGTGTATACGTGTTCCTATATTCTTCCAGTACAGCTTCAAAGTCGGAAGTTTCTTTATTAATTTTATAATCAAAAAAAACAATACCTGCAATTATCACAAACAGTACTATGCCAGAAACAATTGTAATTTTTACAACAATTGATTGATGAGCGCGAATATAATCTCGCACATTCATAAGTGTTTGTTCTACAATATTTCTTTTTACACTAACCTGACGATCAATCATAAGGAATCATTCCTTGTCTAATTTATTCTTCAACAGCTCGCCTAATGTAACAGTACCTGCTGTTGTAGTGTTCAAAATCTTTTTGATTTCTTCTTTTTCGCTCATTATTTCATAATGTTTAATACTGAGTGATAATCTCTTCTTTGCAACATCAACGCCCAGTACTACAGCATTCACCTTATCGCCAATCTTAAAGATATCTTCAACAGAATCAATTTTTTTCCTGGAAACTTCTGAAATATGGACAAGCCCTTCTACCGAATCACCGTCAATCTTTACAAAAATCCCAAATGGTACTATACCGGTAATTGTCCCTGAAATAACAGTACGCGGCTGATATTTATCTGCTATTATTTCCCATGGTGACCTTGTTAGCTGCTTTATGCCACATGCAATTTTTTGCTCTTCTTTGTTAATCTCAAGAATAGTACACTGCACTTCCTGTCCTTCTTTATACTGTGAATGAATATCTTTAAGATTTTCATCCCATGATATATCAGAAATATGTATCAAGCCATCAACATCGGATTCTAATTCAACAAACATGCCAAAATTAACAATCTTTTTAATTGTCCGTGTATGAATACTTTTTAATGGGAATCGCTCCTGTATAGTATCCCATGGATTGGGATAAAGTTGTTTGATACCTACTAAAAGTTTTCTGTTTTCAAGATCAACATCAAGAATGACTACATTGACCCTATCACCTTTTTTGTATTGCTCTTTAGGATTAACCATCCGTTTTGTCCATGAAATATCGGTTGCAGCACAAAAACCTTCAACGCCTGCCTCAAACTCTATAAACATACCAAAATTTGTAAGTGTTACTACCTTACCTTCTGTTGTTTCCCCAACCTTGAATTTTTCAGGAACAGATAACCATGGATCAGAAATAAGTTGCTTTAAGCCAAGTGCAATTTTGCCTTCTGCTCTATTAAAAGATAACAAAACAAAATCACGTTCTTCACCAATCCTTAATATCTTCTTTTTTTTAAAAACTTTACGCCAGGAAATATCATTGCGGTGAAGAAGTGCATCAATACCACCGATATCAATAAATGCTCCAAAATCAACGAACTTTGTCACCTTCCCTCGTATAACATCACCAAGCGAGTAATTTTTCTCTAAATTGTCCCATATTTTTTGCTGCTCTTCATCAAGAAAATCTTTTCTTGACAAAACAACAGATCGTTTTCTTTTATCAACATTTTTAACTTTAAAATATACGCTTGAATGTCCATTTGGAGATTTACCCTTGATATCAGCAGCTAACGTCAAAGGCAAAAAAGCATGAAAACCATCACAATCAACAATATAACCGCTTTTTGATTTTTGTGTTACAATCCCCTGTATTATAGAGCTTCCTTCGATAGCTTTCAAAAATTGCTGCCAGCTTTTTTCCTTTTTTGCTGCTTTTATTGAAAACACATACATCCCATCCAGAAGGCGTCTGTTTACCAGCATAACCTCAACAATATCACCAACCTTAGGGGCAACTTCAAACTCTTCAAGGCTTACCCTCCCATCAGTCTTTGTGCCAATACTAACATATGCGAAGTCATTATCAACAGTTACTATCTCCCCATTATAAATAGCCTTTGTTTGAATAGAATCATTTGAAAGGTTTGAAACATGATCCATATATAACTGGCTATCACTTCTCTCTAAATTCATATCACTTCACCTATATTCATTACTTTTACACAATTATACAATGAAAGGAATTACTCTTTATAAGTCAATTTTATTTTAGCAATAATTTAAAGCTATATCCAAAAATTACATTATTTGTACGACACAATATAACATTCATAAATATATACCATCACCCCACACCACCATGACAATAGCTAACAGTATTGTATTTTTGTATTGATTAAAGAATAAATACTTTGCACAACCTCATTCTGTGTTATATTGCTTGTATCAAGATATATTGCATCATCTGATTTTTTCAATGCACCAAATTCCCTTTTCATATCCTGTTCATCTCTTAATCTAATTTGTGTTTTCAATTCATCACGGTCAACGTCTTTTCCCTTCAGTGAATACTCTAAAGCTCTGCGTTTTGCTCGTTCATCAACCGATGCATCCAGATATATCTTGATAATGGCGTCAGGAAAAACAACTGTTCCAATATCCCTCCCATCAACAATAATGGAATGGTCCCTGGCCCATTCACGCATCCGAGCATTAACAAAGTGTCGTACTTCAACAATATCTGAAATTTTCCCAATATGTGATGCTATAGTTTCACTACGAATTTTTTCACTGACATCTATTCCATTACAGATAGTTGTACAACTTCCATCAGCATTAAACACCTGTTCAAGATGTATAGTGTTGAGATATCTGCACACATCTTCTGGAGTAAATGATTCACCCGATTTTTCCAGTACATATAACGTTATAGCTCTATACAGGGCTCCCGAATCAATATACTGCAATCCCATTCGTTTAGCTACTTCACGCGCAACAGAGCTCTTGCCCGATCCAGCAGGCCCATCTATAGCAATTACTATATTTTTATTTTTAGTCATTATATTTTTCCCATTTTTGGCGGATAGTAGCAAAATACTTGTACAGCAACGTTCTATCATTGGTTTGTGCAGCCTGTTGCATTATGCTTTTTATATGCATGAGCGAATTGATATATGAATCAAGTGCATTCACAATATTACCATGATTGAGCAAAACAATATCTGCCCACATATCAGGTTTGCCGCCAGCTAATCTTGTCATATCTCTAAACCCTTTGCCAATAAATGGTTCTATGGTACTATATGTGCTGTTTTTACCAATATCAAAACTATCAACTAATGCAGTGGAGGCAATATGAGGCAGATGACTTGAATAGGCAACTCTTGTATCGTGCAGTTGTGCATCAATAATGATAGTGTTACATTCTAACATCTTCCAGAATGCTTCAATTTTTTTTATATCACTTTCATTATTTTTATCATGAGGTGTTATGATAACCCATGCATTGTCAAGAAGAGAATGCGAGCTGTATTGGTACCCGGATTTTTCAGAACCAGCCATTGGATGGCATCCAATAAACTGACAGGCTTTATCATGCGCAATAATTGAATCTATAATAGATTGCTTTACACTTCCTGCATCTATTATTAAGGCTTCCTTTTTCAAATCATCACTGCCCAACAATGAATGAATTAAATCAATAGATGAAAGAACAGGTGTTGCAACAATAAATAAATCTACTCCACTACAATCTATTTTATTGATGGAGCCACCATCGTCAATAATACCTTCTTCTTTAGCGCCCTGCAATAGCTCAGGATTCCTGCCATATGCTCTAATAATAACTTCATTATTCATTTTCTTGAGCATCCTGGCGATAGACCCTCCAATCAGTCCCAGACCAATTATTGCAACTGTATTAAACATCAATACATACCTCTTCCCAAAGCCTGTGCAACACTGACAAGTTTTTTCTTTAAATCAACCAGTTGTTCATAATTAATTGTTTGCTGTCCATCAGACATTGCTTCTTCCGGATTGGGGTGCGCTTCCACCATTATTCCATCAGCACCTGCTGCAACATATGCTAAAGCTGCAGCTACAACATAATCTTTAAGTCCCATTGCATGGCTTGGATCACATATAACAGGAAGATGCGAAAAATCTTTGAGCACAGGCACAGCTCCGGCATCAAGAGTATTGCGTGTAACATCCTCAAAAGTACGAATACCCCGTGGACATAAAATAACCTGCTTATTCCCCTGTGAAAGAATATATTCTGCCGACATCAAAAATTCATTAATAGTGGCACTCATACCACGCTTTAAAAGAATAGGCTTATCGATTTTACCCAACTCCTTTAATAAATTAAAATTCTGCATATTTCGTGTGCCCACCTGCAATACATCGGCACACTCAGCTATTAATCCCACATCCCGTGGATCCATCACCTCGGTAATTATCGGTAATCCCGTTTCTTCTTTTGCTCGTGCTAAATATTTCAGACCTAACGCTCCAAAACCCTGAAATGTATAGGGAGAAGAACGGGGCTTGTATGCACCAGCCCTGAGCAGGGATGCTCCTGCCTTTTTTACCATCTTTGCATGCTCAATTATTTCTTTCTCACCTTCAACAGCGCATGGCCCGGCTACTAAAACTAATTTATCACCACCTATGACAACATCACCAACCCGTACAATAGTTCTATCAGGATGAGTCTCTTTACTTGCTAACTTATATGGCTTTAATATAGGTTTTACTGACTCAACCCCTGAAATTGCTTCAAGCGGTTGTTCGCGAATGATATCCTCATCACCAATAACAGTAATAATAGTACGGTATTGTCCTTTTGAAACATGTGGCTGTAAATTTAGCGATGTTATCTTTCCAACAATATGATCAATTTCATCTTGTGTTATATTAGGTTTTAATACAATAATCATATACCATCTCCTCCATTAACAGAAAATATTTTATTCATGCTTCTCAGCCTCATATGATCCTAATATCTTCAAAAATATTGTTTCCTGTTTCATATTTTCTAACGCTTCCTGTACCACCGGATCTGTTTTATGCCCCATAAAATCTATAAAAAAATTATATGCCCACATTTTTCGTTTATCAGGACGCGATTCAATCATTGTCATATTTATACCATGATCGCTGAATGGCTTTAACAGTTTATACAAAGCTCCAGGCTGATCTTTAACTGCACATACTATCGATGTCTTATCATTTTTTGAAGGTGGATTGGCATGTTTACCTAAAACTAAAAAGCGGGTAAAGTTTTGTCGTGAATCTTCAATCCCATCAGCGATAATATTCAGATTATAAATTTTGGCAGAAATAGTTGAAGCGATAGCTGCCGAATATTTATCCCATGAAGCTGTTTCAGCAGCTTTTGCCGTTGAATTGAGCTGAATTATTTCTACATTAGGTACATTTGCTTTAAGCCAGTTTTTACATTGAGCCAGTGATTGAGGATGGGAATAAATCTTTTTAATCTTATCGATGTTGTCACATACTGACAGCAGGCTATAGGTGATACGCAAATATTTTTCAGAAACAATATTTAAATCTGTTTCAAGAAATTCATCCATGGTATAGGTCACTGCACCTTCAGTAGTATTCTCAATTGGGACAACACCAAATGTTGCTCTGCCTGTTTCAACCTCATCAAAAACATCAGAGATAGTTCTGTGAGCCACCGCTTCGATGGCATCTCCAAAGATTTCCAGAAGTGCAATGTGAGTAAACGTTCCTATGGGTCCTAAATAAGCCACCGTGATAGGCTTTACAACTGATACTGCCAGTGAAAAAATTTCAGTTGCTATTTTTTCAACTAATTCTATAGTTAATGGCGGCCTGGCATGTTGCTTAAGATTCGAAATCATCTTTGCTTTTACAGCAAATATGCCCTGTTCCCCATCTTGAACAACATCCTTTAATTCTTTTATATACGTATCAACATATTGAGAAATTGTTTCAACAACAGTATTTTCAAAATTACTATTCTCCATTTCACTCCTCTTCAAAATTATATTCTTTTATCTCAGATAATTTTGGTAAATCTGACAACTTATTCAATCCAAAATATTTCAAAAACTCATCAGTAGTACCATATAATAAAGGTCGTCCCGGAATATCTTTTCTTCCAACCGGTCTAATGAGATTCTTTCGCATCAGAGCTGCCAGCATCATTCGGGAAGATACTCCACGCAATTCCTCAATTTCTGCCAACATAATTGGCTGTTTATAGGCAATGATAGCTAATGTTTCAAGCATCCCTTTTGATAATGTTTCTTTCTTTTTATACCCCATAGCCTGCCGTACGGCAGCAGCAAATTTAGGATTTGTAACAAACTGATATCCGCCAGATATTTCAACAAGCTTAATTCCTCTATCTCTGTCTTCATATTCATCAATGAGCGAATCAATAATTATTTTTGCCTGTGTCGCATCTATTCCTATTTGCTTTGTAAAAAAATTGAGTGGTACTGGTTCCGAAGAGATAAAAAGAATAGCTTCAATAATACCAAAAATATCATTCCCCTCTGACATCTCTTCAGATAATTCGTCCTGAGAATTAATTTCATCAGCTCCATCTACCTTTTCTAAATTTTCATTTTCCTGAACGCTATCATCATTCATAATTATTCCCTGTGTCGATGTTACCTCAATATATTAATTCAGCTTTTTCCAACGATTTTTTAAAAATATAAATATTGCCAAATTGTGCATTTTGTAATACTGCTATTGCACCAATACGGATCATTTCCAATACCGCCAGTAACGTAACTACCACTTCCATCCTTCCAGGTTTTTGTGGAAATAGCTCATTAAACTCAATCTGCTCTGTATCCTGCAGCATGCTTATAAGTAGTATAATACGATCACTAACAAGAATTTCATCAAATACTATACTCTGGCTCTCAACCTCTTTTTCAGATTCAAGGACATCAACAAAGGCATTGAGAAGATCAAAAAGGTTAACTTCTAAATATACAACTTCATCATTGTTAACAAGATTTGGCTGCCTTGTAAATACATCTGATTGCATTGCATGTAATGAAATCAAATTCTTTGAAGCAAGCTGATATTTCTTAAATTCAAGTAATTTTTGTATTAATTCAGGAGGCAAAGGTGGGACAAAAAATTCATCTCCAATATCAGCACCAGGTAATAGTGCTTTTGATTTGTAGTAAATAAGCTCGCTTGCCATAACAATAAAATCCATAGCAATTGGAATATTTATCTTCTCCATAAGGGACAGATAGTTACAATACTGATCAGTAATTTCAGCTATGGAAACCTGCGTTATTTCTATTTTAGACTTTTTAATAAGCTCCCATAGTAAATCCAGTGGACCTTCAAAATTATTTATATGCAAAATACATTGCGCTTCAATTTCCTGTGATGAAACCATGATTTAACCACAATAACAAATAGTTTTTTTAATTATAAAAAAAAGACTATTAATGACAATCTTTTTATTTATGCAACGATAATTAATTTTTATTATTTAAATAATACAAGTTTGCAATAATTCCTTAATTCATTCTACGATGTATTTATGCTAATGCCTTATCTGCAGCTTTTTGAAGTCTTTCGGGAGGGAATGGTTTAACTACAAAATCTTTAACTCCAATTTTTATTGCTCTGGTTAATAAATTTTCCTGACCCAAAGCGGTTACCATTATAATACGTGCATTGGGATCAAACAGTAAAATTTCCTCAGCTGCTTCAATACCATCTTTTTCACGCATTGTAATATCCATGGTAACCAGATCTGGCCGTAATTTTTTATAAAGCTGAACAGCTTCAACACCATTTTCAGCCTCACCAATAATTTCATGCCCTCTTGGGACCAATGCATCTTTGACAAGGGTTCTCATAAATTTTGCATCATCTACTATTAGTATTTTAGCCATAGCCTTACCCCAAAGTATATAATATCCCACATCCACACGTCGGTATATAATCTTAAATACATATTACTGATAAGCCTATTTCATTCAAGAAAAAATTTATATTAATTACAATTTTTTACTAATACTCCTGCATCGAATACTCTTATAAACTGTAACCGTCTAATATCAGCTATAACAAACAACCTATATACGAGCTACTATTTCATCAGGGATTGAATCCAGATCAACAACTGCATCAATCGCTCCCATTTCTACCGCTACCCTATTCATACCATATACCACTGACGTTGATTCATTCTGTGCAATAGTATACCCACCATTATTATGAATTTCTTTAATACCCATAGCTCCATCTCGTCCCATTCCGGTCATTATCACCCCTATATTATTTTCCAGATCTGCTTTTACCATCGATTGAAACAAGACATCCGCTGAGGGCCTGTGACCCGATACCTTATCAGACTGTGACAACCGTATGATACGTTTATTGTTCATTTTTTCCATCACAATATGAGAATCTCCCGGCGCGATATATACACATCCATCCACAGCTTCTTCGCTATCTTCAGCTTCCTTAACAGAAACATAACATAGACTATCCAATCGTTCGGCAAATGCCTTTGTAAATCCTGGAGGCATATGTTGTACAACAAGTATTGGTGAAGGAAAGTTTCCTGGCAATTTTTGTAATACCCGTTGTAATGCCGATGGTCCACCAGTTGACGTACCAATCCCAACAATTTTTTTTACCCTTTTTTGATTACTATCAACCGTCAGCTTTGTTGATTGTCTATTCATTATATCTTTGCTATGAGATATCTTCAGGGATATGCGTGCCACAGCCTTTACTTTCGATATAAGTAATTCTGCAATATCATCCATGCTCATTGCCAGAAGATTTGAAGGTTTAGGAATAAAATCAATTGCCCCGAATTCCAGTGCTCTAAACGTTGCTTCAGCACCATATTGCGTCAGCACACTCATCATAATGACAGGTTTTGGGTTAGTCTTTATGATTTCCTGCAATGCTTCAAGCCCATCCATTATGGGCATTTCTATATCCATTGTAATTACATCAGGATTAAGAGTCAGATTTTTAAATACTGCAGATTTGCCATTATTTGCAGTGCCAATAACCTCTATATCTTTGTCACTTTCAAGAATATCAGTTATGACTTTTCTGACAAGAGCAGAATCGTCAACAACCATGACCTTAATTTTTTGTGACATAGAGATTAATTTCGCAACCTTTCAACTATCGTACTTAATGATGAAGTTGTTGGCATTATCATAAGTTTACCAATCACTCTGTCATCCTGGTGGAAAAATTCAGTATCCATCACCAGGGCATATTCATTTTCCGCTGTATGAAAAGCCAGAATGGAATCAAGTATCGATTGCATGTAATCATGAACAACTGATGGAACAGTTGGCTTTATTGCCATTTCTATTTTATCAGCAAATGCATTAACGACAGCCGAACCAACAATATTCGTAACTTCTTTAAGAACTGATTCACCATCTTCGCTTAATGATGTGGTTGTACCCTGAGGTAATCCAAGCAGCATATCAACAAGTTCATAACCGGATTCTTGATGTAAACTGAAAAGAATGGTACCATTAATCTGTCCAACAATTGGCATATAAACGCCAAGATAAACACTGTCAATATCACCAAAGAATTGAGGGATTGTTTCTATCGCCAGTACTGATACATCCGGTATGGACAGATCAACTCTTCTGCCCAGTATTTTTGAAAGTTTTTCTGCAGCATCAGTAATCCCAACATTTGCAAGAACCTGAACGTTTGCAAGATCATCATCTGATATACCTAATTTTTTATAAATTTCGTTTTCTTCACCAAGGGTTGTTTTTATTTTTTCCTTCAGCTCCGATTTAAACTCTTCAAGGGCATTATGAACCTGTTTTTCAATTATATTGTTGTATTGACTTTTTTCTGATTCCCCTATTTGAGTTTCTTCTATTTCGACAATCTCTTCATTTAATTGTTTCTTAAAAACAATATCCTCTTTTATGGGCATCTCAGTAGCTGTAACAGATTCCCTGATATCCTTTTTATAGTGATCATCATGTTCTGGTTTTGCAGCAGCGTCTTTTGTTGTTTCATGTTTTACAACTTCCACCGATGCCTGCCTTGTATCCAGCACTCTCTGTTTTTCTTTATGCGATAGCATATCCTGCTGCATTATTACTTTATTAATCATAGATGATATATCAAGAATAAGGCATATACTACCATCACCTAAGATAGATGCACCTGCAAGCCCCGGAACTGTTTTGTAATTTTGCTCCAATGATTTAATAACTATCTCCTGCTTACCTTCAAGCAAATCTACGACGATACCTATTTTTCTATTGCCATAGCCTACAACAACTACTGGCATCCTTTCATTATCTTTTAATATACTATTTATTCCTACAAAATTATTTAAGCGTATAAGTGAAAGTATTTCACCTCTAAGATTTATAACCTCATGCCCTTCAATGGTTGTTATCTCATCAGGTAATATTTTGATAGTCTCAATTACATCTGAAAGTGGTATCGCAAATAATTCCCTTTGTACTCTGACCATGATCGCAGGTATGATTGCCAGGGTAAGCGGGAAGCTTAAAATAAAACGCGTACCCATTCCTGGCTCACTTTCAATTGATACGCTACCATTTAATTCATTAACAGTTTCCTGTACAACATTCATTCCAACACCGCGACCCGAAATATCGGTAACTTTTTCTGAGGTGGAAAAACCAGGCATAAAAATAAAGCTGGCTAATTCATCTCTATCCATATTCGCAACTATTTCCGGTGTAGTCAAATTCATCTCAATAGCTTTTGATTTTATTTTTTTATAGTCCAATCCCCTGCCATCATCACTTACCTCAACAAATATCTGATTTCCTCCCTGATATGCATTAAGGGTTATTGTTGCGACATCTGGTTTTTTCAACTGCCGTCTTTCTTCTACCGATTCAACACCATGATCAACAGCATTTCTGATCAGGTGCATGAGTGGTTCGCCAATAACATCTATAACTTTTTTATCAAGTTCAGTTTCTTCCCCCTTTATTTCCATGATAACTTTTTTATCAAACTCTTTTGCTAAATCGCGGACCAATCTATTAAATCGTGTAAAGACCTGACCAATGGGCACCATCCTTGTTTTCATAATTCCGCTTTGTAAATCCTTTGCAATGCGGGACATCTGCTCCATTCTGTTTTTAAATTCATTAATAATAGTCTTTTCAACAGAAAGGCGTCGCATTTCTTCATACAATTTGTAAAAACCGGAATTAGCTATAACAAGTTCCCCCACATTATTCAACAATTGGTCTAATTTATCTACCGATACCTTTACTGTCCTCAGTTGAACTGTTTTCTTATCGTCTTTTGATCGTATAATAATCTCATCTTTCTCTTCCTCATCGGGCACCATATCCTCTTCAAAATCCGGTTGTTTGGCAACAGCTTCTTGTTTTTCTTCAAAAAGCGTTTCCTGCTGGTGATACTTCAAAGCAACTTTATTATCTTTTTTGACCAGCTCAATTTTTCTCAGGTCTATCCTGATTACCTGGTCAACTTCGCATACTTTCCTGATCTCATCCACTGGCGCAGCCGTAAGTAAAATTATCTGTACACAGTTATTAAATCCAGGTAGAGAAACGTCTTCAATAGCAGGGATAGTCACAAGGACATCCCCTATCTTTTCAAGATTGGCAAGCACAAGCTGAACTTTTAATGATTTCATTGCAGCATCAGTATCAAGGGTAATGCTAACCTCACAGCATGATAGGCCGCTGTTTATCCCATCACGAATATCTTTTACTATATTAGCTGGAAGCTGAATCTTCCTTGTTATAGGTTGTTCTTTTTTTTCAGCGGGCTTTTCAAAATGAGTAGAAACTCCTTCTATTTTTTTAATTAATCCTGTAAAATCTTTAGTGGGTGGATTCCCCGCTGAAACTTCGTGTATAACCTCATTAATGACATCAAAGCATTGGAATAAAACATCAACAATTGAAGGTGTTATATCCATTACCTTGTCGCGAATACCCTGCAATAAATTTTCCATTTTATGTGCCAGATCACTTAGATCAGTCAACCCAACAAAAGCTGCAGAACTTTTTAAAGAGTGCGCAGCTCTAAAAATATTATTTATAATATCTTCATCTGAAGGATTTTTTTCCAGTTGCAACAGGTTCTCATTTAGCTCCTGTAGTTGTTCATCAGCTTCTTCTAAAAAAATATCCTGATACTCACCCAAGGAAAAGCCCATCGTTTTACCTCGAACTAATATTTAGTTTTATGTGCTACTCTTCACCAAACAGGATATTGTCTAAACGTAATATAACAATAAGCCTGTCCTGTAATCTCCCTATACCATTGATAAATTCGGTTGAAATGCCTTCAATTAATTCATGCGGCTCATCAATCCTTGAACGTGAAAGCCGTATTACCTGGTAAACATTGTCAACCATTAACCCAACTAATTTTTCTCCAATCTCAACAACTATTATTCTGCTCAATTCGGTCACTGGTGCAGATGGCATACCAAAGCGCATTCGGATATCTACAACGGGTATCACATTGCCACGCAGATTAATAACACCTTTAATATAGTCAGGAGCATTGGGAAGCCGTGTAATTTCAGGTATACGAAGTATTTCATGAACTGATAAAATATCTATACCATATTCTATTTTATCAAGCTTAAAACTAACTAACTGTATTATATCAAGCGAATCATTAGTATCAATAACCGATTCGGCTGTTTTTGCTGCAATACTTATCAGTTCATTATTCATATATCACCTGCTTATACTATAAAAGTACTACAATTTCAATAATAGTAAATACTATCATATAGTACCAATATAATTCAACACAAAAAAATTCAATACATAAAAAAGTTTTTTATTTTCAATACAGCAATTCGTTGACCCTTTGCATTACAAGCAAATTCTACAATTAATGGTTAAACCAGGAAATAATAGTTTGGCTTACATTTATCTATACAATTTTTGGTAGTTATTACTGCAAAAAATATAGCGTTCACACCTTCAAAAAATCCTTTTCCTATCCATCCGGCAATTAAAACAGAGCTATTGTATCACTGGTGGTGCTCACAACGGTAATAAAAAGTAAAATTGTAAATGTTCCCTTATATTTTCAGGGTTAGCAATCTATTCTCAGTACAAATAAATACCATTTTAGGAGTCACTGCTACTATTGTTGCATCTGAAGAAGGCAATGTATACGACCATAAAACCTCACCATTTGAAGCAATGAGATAAAAAACCGTATCGGCAATACATGTTATTCCATTGTGGATGCTTTTTAATGAATGTATACTCTTGCCTGGACTAATCCTCCATTCACTATCCCCATTGGCAGATAGCTTACACAACAACCCATTAGTGGTGGCATATACTATCCCATTATCATATGCTATTGTATCAATAATATTACTGTCGTTGAATGACCATACCAGCTCGTCTTTTAAAACATGCAACTTCTGAATTGAATCAGGAGTTACAAAATAAATTTCAGGATACTGTGCTATAAGCCCATTTTCAATAACAGTGCCAATGTGTTTACGGTAGATGCTAACACCCAACGAAATATCGATTGCATAAAGGTATCCATCATCCGTCACAATACAAACCATTTGATTAAATAAAACAGGTTTTGTAATAAATGGTGCATTGCAATCAACCCTGTGTATCACCTTTCCTTTTTTATCAATAAAATACAGTAATCCTTTTGATGTTGGCACAATAATCGTATTTTTTATACGCAGTATCCCATCATCCAGCACCTCTCCTTCTATCCCACACTGCCACAGCACATCACCTTTTCTATCAATAGCGTACAGGTCTTTGCTTTGAAGTATATACATAGTATCCCATTTGAAAGGTTTTGATGGCATAGGCAGGCTATACATCCACTCCACTTTATAATCCTTACAGTAGTATAATCCATCACTGGTTGTAACCAGCACATCATTGTTATCAGGTACAACAGCTTTAATATTATACAGAGTATTGAGCGTTAGCTCATTTTCATTCACAGGTATTGCCTGATTAATATCTCTGGTCAATGTTTCAATAATCTGAATTATTTTTTTATCGGCGATAGTTACCGGTAAAGACTGCTGTATAATTGTGTCAAGTTCTGTAGTATTCATGGAAACCGCTTTTTTTATAGCAATGATGGTGCCCGCATCAACGACACATGCTTGCCCTGCATCAACAACAACACCAGGAGTACTTTCTTGTGGTATGATATCCAATCTGGGAGCAATCATCACCTTCCCTTCCAGCACTATTAATTTTGTTATATTATTATTGGACTTTATCATAAAAGTTGTACCACGAATACTTGCAACCGCGGTTTTAGTTTTTACAAAAACAGAATCTCCTTTTTTAAGTTTTGCAATAGTTGCATAGATAACGCCACGCGTCATTGACGTATCCAGTAATAATTTACCCTTGCTCTGTACTGTATCGATGGCAAATTCAGAATTTTGATCTATCCGTAATTTTAAACTCCCAATTTCTATAACAGCCATTGAGCCCTTACCACATACTATCCTGTCCCGCTGTTCTATTCCCATGCCATTCATCAACGGTACCGACTGATTACCTCGTATAACCTGGACATCTCCGATTACTGCCGTGCATACTGCCTTTTCCATAGTTCCCGAAAAATAATGAGTAAAAAGCATTACTCCAGCAATTACTATCGCCGCTATACCAGTTGCAAACATAGCAACAAGCTTTTTTATGTGTATACCCTGAGAATCAGTTTTTGCTTTTTCAATGATGTCGTTTGAAGTAAGTGTATCCTCAAGTGCCGGCAATGAAGACTGCCATTGCCGGATTATTTTTAGCAAAACATCCGATGCTTTTCCTGCATACGGCGCAATCTCATGTAGCAATTCGTTGTCATCAATTTGTCTATTCATAACAATCCCATGTGTTTTGCTGTATGTTTAAAAAACTATCTATCATATACTATTTCATATGACTCCTTTTTTCTTTAAATGGTCAGTAATAAAGGCAAGCGCCCTTTCCATACGCCATTTTGCAGTGCGTTCTGAAATATCCAGAATATGTGCAATATCGCTATATTGCAATTGCTGCCCATATCGTAATAAAAATACCTCTCTGAATTTATTATTCAATGCATCTACCGCCTTTGAAAACTCTTGCAACAATTCATTTTCAATAACATGATCTTCAGGCGTTTTCATGGCATCAGTATTCATTATACGCTGCTCCTCGCGCTCAATCATGGTATCATTTTTATATACCTTACAGCGATAGTTTTTGGCACAATTTATTGCTATGGTATATAACCATGCGGAAAAAGCCCTCCTAACATCAAATTTATTCAAATGCCTGTATGCCCGTATAAACACATCATGCATCAAATCAACCGCATCATCTACATTATAAACATAGCTGTACAAAAGTTTAAAAATTCGCTCCGAATAGCGCTCATAAAGCTCTTCAAATGCACGGTCATTGCCATGCATTACCGATTGTACCAATTCTTCATCAGATAGAGCTTTTATGGATTGGTCCATTGTTATTATAATATATCACCGGGATAGGATAAAAGTGCAAAGCGGGTTTTATTTTTTTTATATCTTTTCATATCAATCTCTTATAGATGCTGGCTTTTTTTGCTTACATTGCTAAAAATATCACCAATAAGCCCTTCGTCCAGCATTGAGATGAGCATATTGGTTTTTTCTTTTATTTCATCGCTCATCATATACTCTGATTCTTTAATCTGAAATAATTCATCAGCAATATTCAATGCTGCCAGAATAGCAATCTGCAAAGAGTTTGCATGTGATATAGTGTTAGCTACATCTTCCATTTTCTGGTTAACATAATCGGCAACCTTTATAATATGGTCGCCTGATGCATCTCCTTCAATGGTGTAAACCTGTCCTAATATGGTCACTTTGACTTTATTAGGATTATTTGCAGAAGATATCATTTTTCCTCATCCTCAATAATGATAAAATCGTCATCATCGGAAGTCTTATCTTTAGACTTTTTTTCTGCTGAATCATCATCAATGATTATCAAATCGTCATTTACATCATCAATAATTATCTCATCATCAGTATCATCTAACAGGACTATCTCATCTTCTTCAGTTGGCAATGTTTCAACTTCTATATCAGTTTTTGCATCCTCAGTATCATCAATAATGATAATATCCTCATCACCGCCGCTGTCTTCCATAAAGTCTTCTTCAGCCCTGGGTTCTGGCTCAGCCTTTACAGATGGCTTTTGCTGTGGTTGTGCTTTAGTTGAAGCTGTGCCTGGCGCAGGTTTTGCCTGATACGAAGGAATCCCGGATTTTAGCGTATCAAGTTTACCTAACATTTCAACAATCTTCTTTTCCAGAACCTCTTCCTTTTGCTTAATTTGAGACAGCTCATTAGTAGCTTTATCAATCTCCTTTTTAAGCCTTGCTATTTCCTGTTCTTTTTCTTCTAAGCTAAGCCTTGCCTCTTCAGCCTGCACTTTAAGAGATTCATTATTAGCTTCTAATTGTGCATTCTCAGCTCTTAGATCTCCTATAAGCTGTAATGCTTTTATAATTCTGCTTTCGAGCTCTTCCAGTTGCTGCATTGTAATCATAAGAACATCCTCCCGAATTATCATTTTTCCACGTATCACTGTTTTAAATGTCGGTGCAAATAAAATTTTAGTAAACTAAAATTTAAAATGACATCATCAATAACAATAAAGTATAATGACCAATATATAAAATCAAGAGTTTTTTTAATTATTTATACAATTCATTTACTTTCCGAATTTTTCCCTTAGTTTTTTAAGTAATTACAAGAATTTCACCACAAAGAAGAAACCTCAATCCCCAGTGAATATTTTACAGCATAGCTATAATCACGGATAATATTGTACACCAAAAAGGCTCCGAAGTAAGTTTTTTCATTAAAAAAATAACGTGCACCTGACGCTACCACCATAAAAATAGTATCGTTATACCCCTTATAAAGAATGGGGAGGTTATGATCACCATAAACGGGTCTATTATTAAGCCTATTGCCAGAGCTCAATGACATATACAGTATTACAGGGTAACCATTATACAGTGCAGTCAATGAAAACGCAATGATATCGTTTTTAAACTTCTTGTAATACAGCATGGCATCCTTACTAAAAGGATTTAATCCAAAAAATCTCTTCCATGTATTGCTGTCAGCCACATTAAATGTCAAGCCGTCAAAAACTGATGAACTATCTTCCGGCATCAATTCATATTTACCTGCCATAATAAATGTTACGTTATGTACCGTATATGCACCAACCAATCCCCATGATACTGTAGAAAACCCGGATTCCGTTGGATATTTGGTTTCATCATAAAAGGCATTCTGTCCCGTTGCCAATCCTATATCGATATAATATCCCAGAATAAAATTGTTAAACAACGAACCAAAGCTATGCCATATCCCAATGGATGAATCACCTATGGTACTGTTTGATAAACTATTATTATCGATAATCTGTAACCAGCCAGCCGTAAAACGAAGATTTGTTTTAGGCATAAAACCCAGGTTAAGCACTATTTTTTCTTTCATGAATGATGAATGTGCACTGACATAATCTGTAGAAACAGAGCCCTCAACCATTCCTTCATTAACTGTATAGATAGAGGGTGTTAAAGGGGCACTAACAATGGTATTGCCATGAATGAAAATAACATAAAAAAGCGCCATCAGGATGGCGCTTTTAATTTGTATCATTCGGTTCATAGTACCGTAATGTTTAAGCAGCCTTTTTCGTTACTTTATCTACTATCGCCTTAAACGCATTAAGGTCTTTTATTGCCAATTCGGCCAGCATCTTTCTGTCAATAAGTATATCAGCTTTCTTTAATCCGCCAATAAGCTTGCTATACGAAATGCCGCAAAGCCGTGCAGCAGCATTGATGCGTAGTATCCATAACGCTCTGAAATCACGCTTTTTAAGCCTTCGTCCCTCGTACGAATTTTGCAATTTTTTCCTTCGTGCATCTTTTGCGGTTCTGTGAAGGTTCTTGCGTGCACCATAGAAACCTTTTACGTCCTTTAATATCTTTTCACGTCTTTTATGATGAACTTTACCTGTTGTTGCTCGTGGCATAACTATTACCTCTCATGTTTCATTAAGAATATGGCAGCAATCGTGCAAACCGCTTCATGTCAGCATCACTGACACACACAGCTTTTCGTAATGCACGCTTGCGCTTTGGTGATTTTGATTCTAAAAGATGGCTTTTCCAACCTTTTGCTCGTTTTACCTTTCCAGTAGCTGTCACCTTAAATCTTTTCTTTGCCCCACTATTAGTTTTTAGTTTAGGCATCATATACCTCTCTTCACTTATTGATTATTTTGCTCCTGAACCCGCTTTTTTTGTGCAGCCGTCATGGGAGCCATTATCATGGTTATATTTCGACCCTCTTTTGAAGGATTAGTTTCAACAGCAGCGACATCTTCCAACGCCTGTTTCACTTCCTCTAACACCTTAAAACCTAAATCACTATGCACCATCTCACGCCCTCTGAACATGACAGTAAATTTTACTTTATTGCCTTCTTCAATGAACTCGCGTGCGTGGCGCACTTTGTGCTGAAAATCATGCAAATCGATAGAAGGCCTTAGTTTAATCTCTTTTACCTGAATAACCTTCTGTTTTTTCTTGGCTTCTTTAGCTTTTTTGATTTGCTCAAACTTGAATTTGCTATAATCAACAATCTTCACAACCGGCGGGTCCTGATCAGGGGATATTTCTACAAGATCTAATCCCATCCCCATTGCTTTTTGCAATGCTTCATTTACCGGGATAACCTGTGGACCACCTTCTTCGCCAACTAAACGAACCATGGAGGCTCGTATCTCCTCATTTACCCTGAAACGTTTACTATCAATACGGTTTATGTTCTCCTCCTTACCAATACAATAAAATTATACACCATATACAAAATTACTTTAAAAAATATAGCAACAAAAAAAATCTTCCACATCATATCACTGATATATATTAATCAACAATAATTCCATAACAAACATAAAAAAAGTATTATATGCCTCAATTGCAATAGTGTCAGGTAAAAATATCATAATTACTGTTTATCAACAGACAATTGCTGTAAAACCTTTACAAAAGCATCTATCGACATGGATTCAGCCTTCTGCTCTCCCCGCTTCCGTACTGCTATTGCATTTCCCTGCATCTCCCTGTCACCAATAACCCCTATAAATGGTACCTTTTTTTCTATGGCATCGCGTATCTTATATTTAATCGTTTCATCGCGCACATCTGTTATAGCCCTGATACCCTGCAACCGCATCATTGAACAAAGGTTATTGGTATATTCTGCCTGCTCCTTTCCAACATTTACAAGGATTATCTGTACGGGTGACAACCACACAGGGAAACGCCCTGCATAATGTTCGGTTAAAATACCAATAAATCGCTCAATTGACCCAAGTAAAGCTCTGTGTATCATATAGGGCCGGTGCTTCTGACCATCACTTCCAATATAATACATATCAAACCGTTCGGGCATATTAAAATCAAACTGAATGGTGGTCATCTGCCATTCCCTGCCAATTGCATCCTTTACCTTTAAATCAATTTTGGGACCATAAAATGCACCGCCACCTTCGTCAACTTCAACAGCTAAATCTTCAGCCTTCACTGCTTTCAGCAATGATTCCTGTGCATCCTTCCATCGTGATTCATCCCCTACTGCTTTTTCCGGCCTGGTAGCCAGATATGCCTTTATGTCTGAAAATCCCAACACCTTCCACATATACAGTGAAAAACGCAAAACCTCCCTCACCTCATCTTCCATTTGCTCAGGAGTACAGAATATATGTGCATCATCCTGTGTAAACCCACGCACCCGCAACAACCCATGCAATACACCGGATTTTTCATAGCGGTATACGGTCCCAAGCTCAGCCCATCGTAGCGGCAAATCACGGTACGAATGCAAGCTTGTTTCATATATCTTTATATGGAATGGGCAATTCATTGGTTTTATATAGTAATCATTGCCATCAATATCCATTGGCGAATACATATTTTCTTTATAAAAGTCCAGATGCCCTGATGTTTCCCATAGTGTGGCACGCCCTATATGCGGAGTATACAAAATTTCATATCCATGTTTAAAGTGCTCATCACGCCACCATTGTTCCAGAGTTGCTCTAAGCCTTCCGCCATTGGGATGCCAGTATATCAAACCGCCGCCAGCATCTTCGTGAATGCTGAACAGGTCTAAATCCCTGCCTAAACTACGATGATCCCGTTTTTTTACCTCTTCTAAAAAATCAAGATGTTCTTTCAGCATTCTTTCATCCGGGAACGCAATGCCATAAATACGCTGAAGCATTGCATTTTTTTCGTCACCGCGCCAGTACGCGCCGGCAATACTCAAAAGCTTAAATGCTTTGATATATCCGGTACCGGGTACATGTGGTCCACGGCATAAATCAACAAAATCCCCCTGTTCATACAACGACACAATGTTGTCCGATAGTTCCTGTAGCAGCTCAACTTTATATAGTTCACCTGACGCCTTAAACAGTTCTATTGCCTCCTGTCGGGATAGTTCCTTCCGTAAAATTGGGATATTCTCGTTGACTATGGAGTGCATCATTGCTTCAATCTTCTCTAAATCCTCATGAGAAAAACCACCGGGTTTATCAAAATCGTAATAGAAACCATTGTCAATAGCCGGACCAATCGATATCTTCACCTGGGGGTATAGCCTCTTTACTGCCTGTGCCATAAGGTGCGATGCAGAATGCCAGAAAACTTTACGCCCTTCAGGACTATCAAATGATATAAGCTCTACGGTTGCATCCTTGGTAACTGGTGAGCGCAAATCTTTTAAAAGCCCATTGATACGTGCCGCAACCGGTTTTGCTTTGCTGTTTAATTGTGGAAGCACATCAAGCAGTGTCTTCCCGTCAGGCACCTCAACTGTCTTCCCGTTGTCTAATTGCAAAGTTGCCATTATTTTTGCCAATCCTAAAATAAACTGGGCGATACTGGAGTTGAACCAGTGACCTCCTGCATGTCGAGCAGGCACTCTAACCAGGCTGAGCTAATCGCCCATAACTATCGCCAAAAAAAACTATAAATGAATCTTTAGTTAAGAAAGTGCTAATAAGCTGTCAAGACTTTTTCACATAGTCCCGCTGTAAAGTCAATATAGCACATAGGCCAAAAACAACACACCAAATATTGATAAAAGCGTTTAACACGCCGTCCATAACAGTGATGGTGTACATGCCATTTTGATAGTTGAAAGCCATGTCAAGTAACCCCAAAAAGATAAGCCCGCCACAGGCCGGCAACAGTACAATCTTCATTGCATGCCGTTGTAAGGCATATATGCCGCCAATTATCAATGCCAGCGACAATATGGTATCCGGTAATGGGAATGCATATTCATATGAAAAATAACATGCAGGCGGAATATCCGGTGCCAGCCCAACAGTAAAAAAAGCAATCCAGAATAACAGGATACCAACACCCGTCACAATAGATAAAACACCAGCAGTTTTCAATGACATATCGTTCCTCCTTTTATTATGGTTTATTATTGTACTATTTTTTTGTCTTCTTTTTTTTCTTTTGAATGCTCATTATCTGGCTGTTCATAATCAACTCAACAAGCCAGGGCGCATATCGTTTTACAAACCATGTCAACTTGCTGTCAAAATTTGCCAGGATAATAAACTTTTTTTTCTTCATTCCCTGCACCAGTGCAACCGCAACCTCATCCGGTGTTAACAATTTAGCTGATTTGGATATCTCTTTTGTTTCATCCGGTTTTGTTTTGTTTTCAACAGCAAAACCAGGGGTATCCGTATCAGGGGGGCAGAGCACCGATACCGTGATGTTATACCGTTTAAGCTCGCTTTTCAGAGCCTCTGAAAATCCTATGATGGCAAATTTTGAGGCGCTGTAATCGGTATATCCAAAAACTCCTACAAGCCCTGCCACTGATGATGTGTTAACAATGTACCCTCCATTTGCCTTCATGTGTGGAACCAAAAACCAGCAGGTATTCCACACACCAAACATATTAATCTTCATGGTCTCTTCAAATTGCTTGATGGAGATATCCTCAAAATATCGTGGATATGCCCTGCCTGCACAGTTGATAAGGATATCACACCCATCAAACTGACGCAAAGCCTGGGTAAAAGTCTTTTTAACCTGCGTATAATCTGAAACATCACACTGGTACCATGCAAAACGCTGTCCATGGCGTCTTTTTACCTGTTCGATAGTTATCAATGATTCAGCCAGTCGCATCTTATTACGGGCAAATATGGCAATATTGGCACCCTCCTGCGACAACGCCTTTGCCACCGCCAACCCTATCCCGCTTGACCCACCGGTAATAAACACTGTTTTTCCGGAAAAATTTTCCATAATTAACCTCACCATGCAATTACATTATTTTGTTTTTAATAACACACTATCAAGGGTTTTCAACCAATCCATTGTTCGTGCAAAGCCTTCCTGAAATGAAACTTTTGGCTTCCACCCCAGTTCTCGTTTTGCCTTATCAATGCTAAATTGTAAGCGAGAACCTAAATTTTTTACCGTGTAGGTCGTCAAAAGAGGCCTCTTTTCAATGTTCAATGTTTTCCATAAAAATTCCATAACTACAGCAGCAGCGTACGCCACCCAGTACGGGATATGGGTGGTTACCGGTTTTACCCCTAATGTATTAGCAATCCCTTCGCAAAATTTTTGCAAGGTTACAAACTCCCCATCATGAACAAGATACCCATTGCCTATAGCCCGCTTATCAACAGCAATAAGCAACAGTAGATCAACCAGATTGTGTACATAGGTTGGCCACACAATAACATCCTTACGCCAGAAAATAAGTTCGCGTTTAACAATAGCATCTGCCAGAAGAGGCACAAATGTCTGATCGCCCTCACCATATACCCAGCATGGATAAACCATAGTTACCGGGAGCTTTTTTTCTCGGTGGTATCGCCACGTTATCTCTTCTGCCTTAATTTTATAATCTGGATACGGTTCGCCCCAAGGTTCTAACGGAAACGATTCATCCATCACAACATCCTCACGCAACCCAAACACATCATTGGTGGAGATATCAACAAGCCTTTTTACCTTAGCCCACACTGAAGCCTCACACACATTTTTTGTACCTCCCACCGTAATCTCTTCAAACAGCCTTTCTGGTGCCCAGTCAGTTACTACAGCAGCACAGTGAAAAACCACATCACATCCTTTTACCGCTTTTTTTACTGATTCCATATCTCTGATATCACCCAATACAACCTCTACCTTATTCTTTTTAAGCTCCTGAATTTTAGGATCACCAGGGAGTACTAAAGCTCTTACTGTATATTTTTTCTTTAGCAATGCCTGCACCAGGTTTCCGCCAATAAAACCGGTTGCACCGGTAACACAAGCTTTCATACAAACCTCCATGGAAAATATAATTATGTATCAATGCTGTTACAATCTCAATACTCTTGGATCGTAGAATCTTTATTATGGTGTATACCTATGATTCCTTCATTATCATGCTTCTTCTAAATGACAACTTGATGCTCTAATCCAGTCAAAAAGCAATTACCCTATATAATCAGCAATTTTTAACACTTCGAATGTTTTAGTCAAACCATAAAAATAATTTTGTTACTGCACTCCATCAATACACTATCACCACACAATAACCGACTTAAATTTATCAGTAGTAATAACAATATCACCTGTTTGCGGGGTGTATTGAACTAAATTACAGTTGATTAATTGTTTATGCTGTTTAGGAATCCGTGCCCGTATATAGTAGCGGTGCCCTCCACCCTGTGTAAATATCTCAACACTATTGCTTTTTACCTTAAAATTAATAGCAGTTGCATTATACACAAGAAATTCATAGAAGGCTTCTTTTACCGTCATCCAGCGTATCCATGGATAGTATTGTTCCAATGTTGAAAATTCCTTTTCAAAATTGCTCTTTAGCCACTGCCATCCTTCATATGACTTTGAACGGGCTTCATCAAATACGTCATCGGGGTGAATAAAATGGCTAATAACACCAAAATTATGGAACGCATCATAAAGAGCAAATTTATCAAAATCCTGAAAATAGTATCCCGATGTGATGCGCGGCATTTGAAAAAATCTGTTGTCAGGTGACCACTCAAATTCCTGCTCTGATTCACCACTTTTTGCCACGTAAAGAGTGGCAACAACCCTGATACTGGGAAAAACCTCACCCAGCGCTTGTAAACCGGTGGTATCAATTATATTGTGCGGCGCCACATAGCTAAATGGCAGAGCACTTTCGCCATATAATAGTATCCATTCATTCTTTGTTACGGTGAGTGCATCTACCATAGCTTTTTTATCCGGCCATGGTGTTGATTCATAATACATTGGTTTGGCCAGTGTCAATGACATGTGATTATATCCATGCAACCCTAATTCAAAACCATTCTCAAGAGCTGCCAATCCCATTCTGGTGCTTAAACCATTCTGTGAAAGGTAAAAATCACGTACTGAAAATCCTATCTCATCACCTTTTGTATCTTTATTATAATTAAAAATCAAAAAACTTGAATATACAAAACCAAACCGTTTCTGCCACCCTAAAATATCATGAAGCCATACATCAGAAATAAACAATGTATCAGTTTCCTCGGGTAAATTTTTTAACTTTGTAATGATCTCTTCCAACTTTTTTCGGTTGAACTTATCCTTTTCATTCTGCAAAAGGTCACCGTAATATTTAATACGGTAGGGCTTATAGGCAACATTCCACCATGGGGCGGGAAAATCATCAATCATCATAATTCCCACATTAATCATTCCTGTAGCAAAAACACCAGCTATTTTATAAACGCTCTGTACAATCATCCCGCGCGTCAACTTTGATTCATCAAGAAGATCGGTATTCCAGTACAATATTTTCCCATTTTTATACCGTCGTTCCCACACAAGAGGATATTTCTCAGCATCAAACAGTGAAATAACATTCCCCAGTACCGTTATATCATTGTCCAATACTGCCATCCGTACATTGCAGTCCATATCATCTCCAGGGATAGCAGCAGCATTCATAAAAAATTGTTTTTGTATATATACACCCTGCTTGAAATACTCTGCTTTTTTTGCATACTGTTTGGCACCAATCAACTGGTTTAATTCCAGATCGGGATCTATATAGTTTATAAAAACACACCTGCCACCCTCTGCAACATACTGTTTCATCAGTACAAACGGTATAGCATCTTTTGTCTTTGTTGCAACAAGGATTGCCTCATATTCATACAGATCATGCACAACCAAATTTGCACTATCTTTTTTATTAAAAATAGCATACCGTATTTTGGCATAATTAAATGCATGCCTGATATTATTTTCAACCCTGTCAGCATTAGATTTATCACCAATAAAAACCGCTACATTTAAATACCCATCATCATAAAAAAGAGCTTCTTTTATAAATGCGGAGGTATTGAGCATTACTTTACTGCCACGAACCACATAATTTTCCAGTGCAAAGGCGCCTGTTTTTGAAATGATTATCACGCTTGATTTGCCATCACCTGCCTGAGGAGGTGCATCTAACCGCTGTAATTGCAGATATGTTTTCACATCCTCGCGCAGGGGGATGATCTGCTGATAGTGCAATGACTTGCTTACATCCTGCTTTTCATCTTTTTCTACCATCGCACTGTCTTTATAAAGGATTGTGATGTTTTGCGGATTGTTTGTCCAGAAACCTTGAAAAAAAATCCCAATTTTTGTAAACAGCGGGCGTATGTACGGGAGTAAATCCCATTTTATCTCGCTCCCGTCGTTATAGCCATACGCTCCATACGAATTCACTATTATTATCTTTATCCCATCGTCAGCAGCCTGTGTCATAAACCTGGCATAGTTAATACCAATATCCCTGCTATTGACAACGCCAGTATTATACCAGGTAACTATCGCCCGTACATCTTTTAAATTTGACAGGGGGAATCCTTTGTCAAAATCATAATACCGCACCATTAATCCATTGGAGGTGATATCCTTTTCAAAAAACCACTTTAACGGATTGCTGTCATCATTATACCCTTCTGACGACTTATATAAACACAATACCGTATGCCCCTGTGCCTTTGCAAAAATGTTCAACGGCACAAATAATACCATGACACATGCAATGGCGATAGTTACTCTATATGGGTTTAGCTTAATATAATTCAATCTCATAGCGCATATCCCATTTTGATGGCTTATCCTTCAGATACAATATCTGACTGCCTGCACCCAGAGCTTTAATCTGTGCATTCACCCCTTTCATATTGGCAGCAATGACCTGTGCCTGCTTTTGCGATAGTTCCATGTTTGACTGACTTGAACCGACATCATCGGTATAGGCAACAATAGAGAGTGTTGTGAAACCACTTATTGTTGCAAGTTTAGCCTGTAAATGACCTAAAACAAACACTCCTGTGCCTGTTAACTCATCACTCCTTCCCTTAAACATTATATCCTGATTAAATACATAGAGCACGCGCTTACCCTTTTCCTGCTTCATCAAAAATCCTATCATAAACGGTACTTTATTTGATAGGGATGTATTCCCGGCAGTATCAGTTACCTCCATTTCAACCTTCGCGGGCATATTATAGGCAACGGGCTCACCCTTTTCGTCGGTTCCATCCCATGCAACAACCTTTGGCGGCATCCCGGCGCCGTTGATAATCTTAAGAAGTGCGCCATCATCACGCAGTATCCTTACCTGCCATTGCTCTATCTTCCCATCAACAGCAGGCATAATACGCAATGTCCCCTGCGCAGGAACTATCTCTGCTGGTTCAACTTTTATATCAACCGTTACTCTGGTAACAACAGTGACAGTGGCAGCAGCAGATTTTATTGTAATGCCATCATCATATTGCATTGTCATCACTATTGAGTACTCACCATCATTGGCTACTTTTAAGCTATCATCGTTTCCATCCCACATAACATCATACGGTATGAAATCATTCCCGCGTATGGTTTTAATAACTCTGTTTTTACTGCTGATTGTCATAAACCAGCTATTAACATTTTTTTTATCTGTTGCCAGTATTGTGAAGCTAACCATGTCCTTTACTTTATCACCGTTAGGTGAAAATTCCTTATATGACGGTGTTAATGCTATTGCACGTTTTGCAGTTGCAAGAAAAACCTCCTGTTTCTTTGAGGTAAACCTTTCGCCGGCAGTATTCTGAATGGACAATTGAACATAATATTCCCCTTCCGGAGCCAGAACATTCATGCGGTTGGTGCCATCCCAACGATAGGTAGCAGGAACCGCTCCAGCCATGCTGTACTCCTGTATCTTTTCACCTTTTTCATTCAGAATCTCAATCCACCATTGCGATATTCCTTTTTCATCAAATGCAGTTAAATTCAGCGTGGTAAAATCATCCTTCCCATCTCCATCAGGGGTAATAAGGATAGGATTTGCCGATACGAACAATATTGGTTTTCCACCAGCACCCTTAGGAGTATAAATGGTAAAAAATTTTCCGGTTGCACCAAATCTAAAGTCATGTGAAACATAGGTATCCTCGGTTGCGGAATCAGGAAGGGTTACGCTTGTATAAATATAATCCATGAATATCTGTATTTTGTCCCATGTCTGAACCAGGGATATTCCGGGCATTACAGATTTTTGCTCTAAAGAATTGTATAGATATTCCACAAATAATGAATAATACAATCCACCTTTAAAGAGATTATCAATCTGCTGGGATACCTTCAGCATCGGGCCATAGTACGAAACACCCATTGGTGCCCAGTATGGCACCAGCAGAATATCTCCTGAAGAATATTTGTTAAAGTCAGTATCTTCATACGAATAGATACCAGCAAGGTCAAACACCATATTAATCTTAGGTATACGGTATAGTCTGAATGTAAACTGATTAAAGCTTGATAAGCGGGTATTTGAATCTGATAGCTTGCGATACTCAACTGCATTAAACAACGAAATACGGTCGCTCAGTGGAAAATTATATTCATAGAAATTAATATCAAGCACGCCTTCAAAAGAATCATAGGTGATTGCATCCCTGAACTTCATTTTAAGTGATTGCGTCAGATCATTTTCATCATCATGATGATATGTCAATTTTAATGTTACACCTGTTGCAGGCGGTGTTATTATAATACCAGCGCCATAGCCGGGAGAAAAATAGCTTAATGATGTATCATAAAGTGGATTACCATAATCAACAGTGCCAGAATAAAATGTACCATTAATATTTAAAAACAATCGGGAATAGAGCATGCGTACTGGAATCTCTGCTTCCACAAATACCTTCTGCATATCAACATCACCTTCTGATGGGTAGAAGAGCTGCCCTGTGGTTGAAATCCCCCCTTTATCGGTTTGTTTGCCATAGCTATACCCTGCGCGCAATCCTAAAAACTGATTCAGCTCATACCCGCAGCTTAATCCTGCTGAATATCTATCAATACTGTTATCACTAAAATAATGAATATCGGGAGTTAATGATGGAGCATGGAGTATTTGTAGCTGATAATGCGCTTTCCTGGCATACTCAAAATCGGGTTGCGCATTGATACATATTTCATAGTTTTTCTCGGCATCCTTCCAGTATCCCAAAAGCTCATTGATATTGCCCATACTGAAATTAACCTCAACATTCAGTGGCTGCACCTTCAAAATATTGTTATAGTAATCACGTGATGCGTTATAATTTCCTTTCTGCATATAATAATTTGCAATCTCTTTATAGATACGAACATTTTCCTGTTCTAAATCCAAAAATCCTTTTTCATAAACCTCACGCATCGTTGTTAATCCAGAAACCACCTTTTGTTCAAGCTCATGAGCAACAGAATCAATAATGGCATGCATATCCGCTAAAGCATTCTCTATATCTGGCAGCGAACTTTGTGTTCGGGTAACTTCTGGTCCCGGCAATGAAGCCATTGATACTACCATTTCAATATCCAGCTTATATGCACTGGCTATTGTTTTATTCTGCAGCGACTCCTCAAGAGTAACTATCGCCCCCTTATAATCTTTTGTTTGTGCGCAGGCAAGGGACAGTGTTGGGGATACATTGCCGGTTAATTGTTTCACTTTTTCAAAACCTGTTACAGCATCGGAAGGCTTACCATAAAACAGCGCAACTATACCCTTAACCTTATAAGGCTGATACATTTGAGGGTACATGTTCATGGCGGTATCAGCATAATTACCTATCCTTCCTGGCTCAAAATGCCAGCCGGTTGCTGCCTGCATGGCCATGTATGTTTGAACATCCTTACTCAATGCAGCAGTTATATCATTATATAATTGCAGCTCATGTTGTACTGCTTTTAGCCTGTCGTTATAACTTTTGAGAAGAGCCATATCATGCGATAGCTGCGCATCATCAACAACCGTCTTGCCACTTTTTTGATTTTCTATATGCTTTGCATATCGTTTACTTATATTACTCAGATCATTTTTTATTGATGCAATTACCGGTTTTGCTGCCTGCAATCCTGCAGTATGGATGATAAGGCGCGTTAACTTTTGTTCAGACGCCTCAATTGAATGAAACATCTTATAGGTTAATAGTGTGTCATATTCCTTCACGGCATCAGAATGCATTTTGTTCCATATATAGGTATCGATTAAGCCTTTCCGCAAATTGACATCTTCAGGTGTTTTTACAAGAGCTTCTTTATAGCTATTAATCAGCTCTCTTCGCTCCTTTGCAAGTTCGTCTTTTACATCAAGGGATATTCCTGAAAGCTCCGGATACAGGTCAATGATCTGTTTAGCATCATTAATAACTCTGCTGGCTTTAGCCGTCTCACCCACATCCAGATAAATTTTTGCGAGTTTTTTATATGCGGATATATTCTTTTCATCTAAATCTATAATACGATAGTACTGTCGTATAGCGTCATAGGTTCTGCCTGCCCAATAGTAATTATCACCAAGAGCCTCTAATACTGCAACATTATCGGGAGCTATCGACTCAGCTTTTTCAAATGTGACAATAGCCTTGTCCATTTCACCTTTCCATGAATATTGTGTTGCAAGCGATATATAGGCATCAACATTATCCGGTTCAATGGCAATAATCTGCTGATAATACTGTATAGCCTCATCATAGCGATTGTTCCATCCGGCAAGCACCGATAAAAGCTTACGAGCGGTGATATTTTTCTCATCAATTGCTATAATATTTTTATATTCGTTTATTGCTGCATCTAACTGATCAGACCATGAATAGTTTGCCGCTAAAAGCAGTCGCATCTGAATATCGCGAGGATTTTTTTCCAAATATCGTTGTAAAAGCACTATAGCCTTGTTGTAATCATAAAGCCATCCATAAATCTGTACCAGCGTAAAAAGGGTTCCCCTATCATTGATATTTGTCCTGATTTTTTTTTCATATTCATTGATATCATCAAACAGTATTCCTTCACCTGGAGTAGTAAAATTTTTAGGAGCAACTTCGGGGAAATTCATCAATTCGGCTATATCAATGCTGTAATGGGGTAAAAATAGTATCGCATCAATATAAAAATAGTAATCCCACCCACTGCTTCGCTTTTGCTTTACACGAATGGTAAGATTATGTTTCCCTGCATTGAGCGTTCCTGTGGCAATTTTAACCCAGTAAAATCCACCAATACCATAAAAATCCTTAACATAAACATTTTCAGCCGAGGCACTCTGAAAAGGTCCATTGTCAACCTTCCATTCAATCGGTGATGCATAGCCAGGTCTATCGTGGTACATTGAGCCAGGAGGTGTGCATCCCAACCAAAGATCATATTCTTTAGTATGGGTCACATAAAAAACATAATTGGCGTAATAGCCATCCGCCGGGGGATCAACATCTTTTGCAAGCTGCAATGCAAACCTGTTACTACAAAAAAAGTTATAGATGGGTTCACGGGCAAAATTAGTAGATACAGCATTTTCACCTTCAATCCAGATGTAATTTTTATAGGTTACTTTATTTTTTGGCCTTCCATCCTGCCCCTTGTCGGTATTTGTAACAAATTGCGCATAGACAAAAGCCCCTGCAATGAACGCAGCAATAATACATGAATATATTGCTAATGTTTTTTTCATGCGCACCTCTACTTTACCAATTTTTGTATTATCATTATAGCCTGCAAACCTGTTACAGCTTCATCAGGATAAGCATCCTGACTTAGCGAAACGCTCATAACACCCACATCACAAGCAAGTCTCAATGCATTATAATAGGGATTATCAGGTTTACTATCATTAAAAAACGACGGCGATTCATGTGCATATTTTTTTCGCAATCCCTCATTATTCTTTGATAATACCAAAAAATCTTCTACAATTTTTGCCATTTCACCTCTGGAAACTATCATAAACGGCTCAAAGCTACCTCCGTCAATATATGAAAAGAAGCCCTTCTTACGCAAATTAATTATCGCAGTGCTATAGTGGGATTTTTCTATATCTATAAAATTTGCATCCAGTGGTTTTACTGCTGATATATATTTTTGTATTTCAAAAATCTCATACATAAGGTAGGCAACCTTATCGCGGGTCATAGCCGGCTGGAGTATAAAATCCGATACCTTTGCAACATCAATTGTCAATGTACTTATGCGTGAAATTATCTCTAATCTGTTTGCTGCAACAACCTGCAATTCTTTATCCAGCAGTAAGGCTTTTTTATAATTATCGCGTGCTGTAGTATAATCCCCTTTTAGAAAATAAGCATCACCTGCAGCAATATACATCATGGGATTCTCATACTTTTCATAGGGCGATAGTAACCCTAAAGCAGCCTGCACACCTGATTTACCTTTTGTTGCAAGCATGATCCTTGCCTGCAACACTGCTATAAACGGATCATCAGCAGATAAGGACTGTGCACTTCCAATGTTTATTTCTGCATCCTTATAGTTGCCTTTAAGAAAATAGTAATAGCTTAAGAGAGCCAACGATCTGCTGTCAGTTTTTTCCCCTTTTGTTAAGGCTGATTGTTGTATAATATCATACGCTCTGGTAAGAAGTTTTTCTTTTTGTACAGGATTTTCCAGGGATTCAGCATTTGTTAAATGTTTATATATATTTTCATACTCTCGCTTTGAATCAGGTTTTATTAGCTGTGAACATGAAACTGACACCAGCAGTAGCACCATTATGTATTTTTTCATATATTTCACCATTTATATTGATATATACCAATGCAACCTTAACATCAAATGTTTATAGTATAAACAACAGACAATGCAACTTACAAGAAAAAAATAACAAAAGCATTAATAGTAACAGGATAACGCAAATAGAAGTTGTGCGGGGGCATATAGGGACCATGTTATAACAGTGCTATGGGGGATTTTTTTTATAAACTGATTACATGCCAGTATGCCATCAGATACTGCAAAAAAGATAGCAGCTAACATTACAAGAACACCTTTAGGACTCATCGTCTTTATAAATGTGCCAATTGCAAGCAATACTACAGCAGATAAAACAATCATATATATAATAACCGGTACATATAGCCTGCCTTTTGCTTTATGGATAACAGCATAATATGAAAAAGAAATTAATATAATCATTGCAAGAATAATAATATCATAATAATTAAACTGATACCGTATGCTCAGTGCAATTATATAACATATGTGCATAAACAAAAAAAATAGCAACCCATGAATAAAATAATTTATCTCTTCAATCATAAGGAACGTATCCGCAATCAATGCAAATACCAGCCCTGCGATAATAAAAATATCATACTGTGAAAAACCACTTATATATGACAGATAGAGTGCAATAACAATAACAATATAGGTTATAAGCGGTGTAAAAATATATTTTAGTTTCAGGATGCTTTTAAATGCAACTATCTCACGTATGATAAATATAACGAAAAAAATAGCCACAAGATATAGAATATTGGTTTTAACAATTATATCCGGCATAGATTAAACCTTCCTTAAAAGAAATTATTAACCCAATCCCCGTCACCCTCTCCTTCATAAATAGCACTATTTCTCAATGTCATTCCAGGCTTGATACGGAATCCAAATATCTAATATTAGATCCTGAAACCAGTTCAGGATGACAATCCGAACATTGTCATTCTGAGGGAGCGTTAGCTCCCGAAGAATCTATCCTTTGAACAACAAGATTCTTCGGCTTTGACTCAGAATGGCGATAACGACCCATCGTCATCCCTTATGGGTGGCTTGCCAGCCATCGGTAACTTCTCTATACTGAGACGGGTGCATTGTAGATTAAGGATACAATTCATATCATTTTCAGCATGCTTTGACGACAATATCGCACATATTGGTAACTCAACCAAAAAAGTTATGCTACCTTGTTGAAAAATGTATCAAACATGTATTAAACANNGGTATATCTGTTATCGTGCTATTTCCCGGAATTGTCAATTTTTTTTTCTTTATGCGATTGCAATATATCCGAAATATCCTTCAGGGTTTCAGGTTTAAGCTGTGATTTCATTGCTGCAATATTTTCTTTTTGTATTTCATCATAAATCTCTTTTCTGTGAACCGAGATTGTTTTAGGGGCTTTTATACCCAATTTAACCTGGTCACCCTTAATATCAATGATGACTATCTCAACATCATCACCAATCATTATGCTTTCATTTATTTTTCGCGCCAGTACCAGCATAGTGTTAACCCTTCACCGATGCTTTCTTTATTTCTTCCAGTATATAATGGCGCACCGAATAATTTTCAGATAGCGATATTGCCTGCTTACCACATCGTGTTTTAGGATTAATAATAACTGGACCCTGAAGGTTAGCTGTCATCCTGGATGGGTCCTCTGGTATGGTAACTATCGCAAAAACTATCACCTCATCGGGAGATGTTGCACCAATCTCCTCCAGATCAGAAGGCAAAACTTCAAGTTCATACTTTATCATAAAATCTACCGGACGGATAATTACAAATGCTAAATCAGGTTCATCCAGCGCCTGCATCCATTTAAAAGGCGATTTTTCTTTAGCATCCAGTATAGCAAATTTTCGTATATCCTCAAATCCGTAAATACCTTCAGGAAAATCAATAATCTGACGTTCATCTACTTCCATCTGACCAAAAGGCTTAGTAACAATCGTAACCAACTGTTTACCTCGTATGTGCTAATTTAACGCAAAAAGTCCATAAGCGTGGGTTTTATTGACCGTGCCCCAACTGCAAGGGCGTAATTGTGCACCGATTCAAGCCATCTGAAATTCATGATAGTTTCGGGGAAATCTATACCCTCAGATTTTGACAGTATCTCAAGTACATTGCTTTTTGCATATTCTGAACGCTTTGCAAGCTCCTCTACCCTGTTTTCCCTGGCACCAACTGCCGCAATATGACGCAACACATTATCAAGCGCCATATCAATAAGCCCTAAATCACGCCCTCCAACAAGCTCCTGATCGCCACGCACCAGATCATCTCTGAGTTGAATAGCCATATCAAAGATTGACATCCCGCTTACTGATACCGTAGGATCAACATTGTTTGGTGGATTAGGGAAATCCGGATTTACCATGCCAGCATCGCGTAAAAATGTTCCACTGCCTTCATCCTCCAGCCATAGAGCATGGGGAACTGTTGTTTCCAGAACCAGATTGTTTCGTGCTCCCAGCGACGCTTTAACACTTAATCCCGCATTATTGATCTTATCAATGATTATGTCAATAGTATCACCTGCTGCAAGCTGTATCGACACACCATCAATTTTAAAAGCCTGTGTTGCCAGTGTTTTGTATTGCGATACATCCTTATTTGCCGAAAGTATTTGATTGGTTGCCCAGAATGCCCAGTTGCCGGGGACATTGACATCAAGATATTCACCTGTTGCAACCTCTCGCTGCAACTTGCCTATATTTCCACGGTACTGCACACCAATCATGGCATTTCCCTGATTACCTGCTGTAAGTGTTTGGTAAATTGGCACAAATGGGTCAGGAATATTTTCAGTACCTGTTTGATAGCCACCAAAGATTGGTTTACCGGTGGCGCCACGAATATTGGCAATGCTCACAAGCTCTTCCAGCATCTGATTGATTTCGGTAGCCGCTGCTTCTTTGCGTTCAAACGATGTATATATCCCGTGGGCGCCCTGCACTGCTAAAACTCGCAGCCTTTGAAAGATACGGATAACCGATTGTAATGCAGAGTCAACTTCATCCAGCTTAGACTTTGATTCATCTATATTCTTTATATATTGATCTATCTCCACCAGTGCAGTTTTGTACAACATCTGATTGGTAGCAGCAACTGGATTGTCACGCGGAAACTGCACATTCTTCCCGGTTGCGAGCATATTTTGCATGGCATCCATATCCTGCCCATGTTTGTGCAGATTATACACAAGGTTGTTGTTGATCATCTGATTGGTAACGCGCTGCATGGTTTATACCCCTGTACCTAATTTAATAATGGTTTCCAGCATCCTGTCAATCATGGCAATGACCCGTGCCGATGCATTGTATCCATGTTGAAATTGAACCATGTTAGCCATCTCTTCATCCAGATTAATTCCGGAAACTGACTCACGTAAATTAGCCAGATTTTTCATAAGCGTTTCCTGATTTGCCACTCTGTCCTTAGCTTCCTCACCCTGCGAACCAATACGCCCTATCAGCGAGGTATAAAAATCATTGAACGTAGCATTGGCATCAATCATCGCATGTTTATGTTTTAATGCAGCCAGTGCCAATGCATTGCTACCATCACCCACACCATTGGTGGTATTAACATCACCGGTACCGCCTAAATCCTTCCCTTTAGCAGCAGCAATGGAATCAATATCAAACTTGATTGCATCATCAATATCCATATACGACGCAGGATTAAACATTGGTGTGATGGTTATATGTTCCCGTGAAGCTATAATTTTACGGATATCATCTACACGCCGGTAATCAAATGAACCTTGCGGACCTGATTCCTTTAAAATACCGGCAAAGCCCACCAGAAGCTGTCCTGAATCTTCCAGATGACGAATAATAAAATTCTTTTTGTCCGTATCTTCGGCGATAGTAGCCTTAAAAGCTAATTGGCTATTGTGATTGATGTACCCTGCCACCCCAATCTTTGCATCGTTAATCCGTTGTATTACATCAAGCAATGTATCAGTAGCATAGTAGTTTATTTTAATCTCCTGATCAATTGCATTATTTTTAATGAAGGAGAGCGTACCATTAATACCAATTGCAGCGGAGGCATCTACCTTATTGTTGCCGGAAATTTTAAAAAGTGCGGTCACATCGTTGATGCCATCATTATTAAGATCAAAATTGCCTTCAACATTATCACTTACCGGTATAGCTTTAAAGAAATTGTTATTGGTCTGATTATTTTTTCCAAAACCATCCCTGTGCACTTCATTGATAAGGTCGGTTATATTGACAGCAAATGCATTGACATCATTGATGTTCTGTTTTAACACACTATCCCTGATGGATAACAATCCTGCCAGCTCACCGCTCTGAATACCGACATCAGTAGATGTTTGCTTCCACAACACCCTGTACAAACCGTTATTTTCAGGATCTTCAATGGCAACAAGAGGTCTAAAAACTTCGCCCTGCACTAAATTTTCCGATCCAATATATACAATAAGCTCATCTTTATCTGTTCGGCTAACGTTAATATTTACAAGCTGTGAAAGTTTTTCAATTAAAGCATCGCGTTTATCTTTTAAATCGTTGGGATTATCACCCAGTGCTTCTGATTTCATTATCCGCTCATTCAGATCACGTATCGTCTGTGCATATTCATTAATCTGAGAAACGGTATGAAAAATCTGCCGGTTTGCCTGCTTCTGCAGATCATATAGCTTACCATATACATATTTTACTTCATTTGCCAGTGCAATTGCTTTTTCCTTTACCACTTCCCGTGTTGAACGCTCTTCAGGATATTTTGATAATTCTTGAAAACCTTCCCACAGTGCATCCAGCCTGCTCCGTATGGACTGATCGGATGGCTCATTGTACACCATCTCAACCTGATAGATAAAATCATTACGTGTCTTCCAATACCCAAATGCCTGCTTTTCTACCATGATGCGGTCATCAATAAATTCATCGCGAATACGCTCTATACTTTGCACCTCAGCACCCTGACCAATAGTACCGGGCTGCTGTGCTCTATTCAGAGCAGGAACATATAATGGATCTGAAGCAGTTATGACAACACGCTGACGGGAGTATTCTTCATTGGCAGCATTGGATATGTTATGCCCTGTTACGTGCAGCGCCTGCTGATGAGCAAGTAATCCTCGTTTCCCAATCTCTATTCCCATGAATGTTGAATTCATATTATACCTCACACCGTTTTATTCATTAAAACTGCTCCACTAGCACTGCGCATGGCCAATCCTTCAGGACCATATCCTGTCTCATAGCTGGTTGCTTTTCGCAATGATGAAAGGATTATATTAAAAAATTCCATATTATCATCTATGAGCTTTTTGTTGCTCTCATAAAGCCGTGAAAACTTTTCTATTTTTTTCTTTAATTCATACCCCAGCAATACTACATTCTCAGTATTATTAGCGCTGGCTATCATAATAAAATCTTTAAGTGATATATTGCCTTGTTGTAATCCCTGTTTTGTTGTATTGTTTAATACCTTCTGGCGTGCTGCTTCTAAATTTTCTAATTCATGTACGTATTTTTCCTGTTCTTTAGAAAATAAAAAAAGTTGCTCCCCATTGAACGCTATGATAGCATCCTTTTTTTGTTCTTCTATTGCCAATAACTGATTATATATTGCTATCTCTTTTTTGATGATAGGTTCTATGTGGTGCAGGGCATCCATATATTCCCTCCTTGGAAAAATGCTAATACTACTATTACCTATCGGAATTTTACAAAATAGATTGAGGATTTTTATATGTTATTCCACTTTCATGCCAGTAGATTCCAGATATTCATGGTAATGCACCTCACTCAAGGCATCAATATCCTTTATCTGACAACCAACTTTAATGATCTTATTTTCCATCAATGTGATGTTCCGTACAACTGTTAATACATTGGCTTTAGTTCCATTGGGTAACAGTATATCGCCAATCACATAGCTGCCTTCCTTAAAATAGCGAATATATTTTCTTTCCCTGAAAACAATGCCAATACCGCTGGCTGACGCATCGGCAACAAGCAAACGGTCATTCTCGGGTATAAATATCTTATATTTTTTAAAAAGCTCATCAGTAACAACACCCATCCGTCGTATAACCGAAAAAATACCATCGGTCAGCGGCTTTTCGCTATTTATCTGAATATAGCCATAGGGAATTTTACCATGATATAAAATTGGCACCGATATCTCAGAGATTAAATTCTTCCTGTTTTGCAGCATATAATCTTTTGAATAAATTTCGTTTATAAAAATATTGAATATTTTTTCACTCTTTGCATCAGGCTGCGCTTTTATATCAGGAACAAAAAAGGGTACCGGACTATTATAAAAATATTTCATGCGTGGGTCTGACAATCCTTCATTGAGAAAATATATTTTTACATACGGGAAACGTTTATCAAGATCATACCGTAAAATCTCTTTTACGTTATCCACCTTTTTAAGAGAAAGAGCCAGTGAATTTTGCAATATGTAATCTGAAATAGCGTTGGTAAAAAACAAAACCGACTTCCCCGCAGACGATACGTCAACCCTTTCTTCCCTGCGCACATTTGAAATTATCTGAAACTGCATCGGATATAAAACATACATTTCATCCAGATCTTTTTCTTTAAATTTGAAATAACCATTGATAAGGTAGTTATCTTTCCGTGTCAGTATAATACAGGTATCCGACATGTTTTTAACATATGGTATTTTAAATGCTGCAGTACCGTCTGCAAAACCCATAAAGGTAATTTTTAAATCACCACTTGAGGTTCGCAAAAAAACATTAGCATTATTAAGGAAAAAAATTGAAAAAATCTTAGCAAACTGGTTCCTATCAGTTATCGTACGTATTTGTTCTGACATAGTATAACCCAATTAATTATTTTTATCTTAGCCAATTGTAGTATTGTTAGACTGTTTTTCAATAAAAATTTGCCCGTTTTTTTCATGATACAGAAAGTTTACATGAAATGATTTGTTCATAACAACATACTTTTTCATAAAAGTATTATTAACCTTACCCCTATCCCCATCTCGTTCGCGAGGCGATGGGAGCATGGTTTAGGTTTGTTTAATTTTCATCCTTTATTAATGGTTATAAGCCAGCCATCGTTAACTCATCTAAATTATAAATGTAGTACACGTATAGTATTATGTCAAATAGTAATGTCCATTTATATTCATCATATATCATCAGCAGTACAAAATTTATAAAAATTGAATGGCAACTTCATGATTTACATGAAAAGCTGTAGAAAAGTTGGCCTTCTATTTTTCTTTTTTTTGGGCGATAGCTCATGACATCAATCCAATGATGGCAAAGAAATTATAATGTTCATGTATAGTATGTAATCAGTATCTTTATGTTCTTCCACATCAAATAAGACAATATTCGGATTACTTTGAGCTATTGTATCTTGATTACAATTTTTTTTATCAATGAAAACAGGAGCAAAGTTATGGTTTTGAAAATCATCTTTCACAAATTCATATAAAGCTTTATTAAGCAAAAGGACAACGGGATTTAGCATAAAACCTTCTTTAATTAATAGACATAAATGAATTATACATCACAGAATAATCAAATGCAATGATAAAACTATCTTGACAAAAAAATTATTATGATGAATATAAAAAGAAGGCTATACGGAATAAATGTACTTTATTTACATGGCAATCATTATAGTTGCGGTGATACATTCTTTGTTTAGAAAATTCCAGAGATCTTTGCTTTAGATACCATCACACCACATAGCAGTGAAAACCCATAGTTAAAACACTTTAAATTTTGCCTTAACATCCAGACTGATTAAAATCTGCGTATATTTATAGGATATCTGTGTTTCCAGGGGATTATAATAAAACCAGCGATGGCGTATTGACAGTGCCAACCAGCTGGTAACCGTTACACTCAGGGTGTTCTTTATCTCAGTTCTGATTTGATAGTTACCGTTGTTATTCTCAGGCCGTGAAATAAAATTATCAAGATTAAATGTATACATAAAATAGTCTAAAAAAGGTATCTGTATTTGCAAAATTGACTCTGCACCATAGAGCATTTGTTCCTCTGGGTCCTGCGTCTGCTTTTCAAAACCAACACCAAATCGCCCGGTAAAATAACTATAGGTAAACGAGGCGCCAACCGTTTCACGGAATAAAATTGGGCGTAAATTATCATCTTTTGTTACCACAACAGTATCAACCTGCGATTTATGGTATGGATTAACATAAGGATTAAACAGGTAGGTATAATAAAGCGTTCCGCGCAGTAAATTTTGCAAATACTGATCATCCTGTCGCATATAGTAAATATAGGGGGTCAGCACTAAACGATGATACTGATTATAAAAAGAAATATCCGCACTATCCTCAAAACCCCATTTTTTATATGTTTCCGATGGCATACCTGGTGGTGTTGACGCCGAATCATCTGTTGTGACATCTGAATTGTCATATAAATTTGAAAGGTTAATATCAACAGTCATCCTTATACGTTTATCCAGATATGAAAAATCTTTCCTCGCAACACTTTGTTTACTTTTTAAATCATTGGTAATGATATCCGAAAGCGGTATCCATGTATTGGTATACGGTATTTCTTTATGTGTCATATCACAAATAACATCATA
>DCUV01000035.1 GCA_002328585.1 Spirochaetia bacterium UBA2205 | reverse complement strand
TCCATGCCGGCCAGCATGGTGCAGACCGAGGCGAAGCCGACCAGGTACAGGAACAGGAACAGGTCGCCGCCGGCGATGGCGGCCGTGGTCCCCAGCGGCACCAGCAGGCCGGCCGCCAGCAGCGCCGCCAGCGCCAGCCAGGACGGCAGCGGCCCCAGGAACGAGTGGGGCGAGCGGACGTCGTCCTTGCCCAGCAGCTTGAGGATGTCCCAGTAGGGCTGCAGCAGGGGCGGCCCGATCCGCGAGTGCACCAGCGCCTTGAACTTGCGCAGGATGCCTTCCACCAGCGGCGAGGCGAACAGCAACAGCGCCGTCATTAGAACAATTTTGACGAGTGTTGACTTCATATTTTCCGTTTGAGATGTTTGAACGGTTTTTGCCGATTTGAAACGTTACGAGATAAGTTTGTGTTTAATGCCTTTGCTATTACACTAAGAGATATTTATACATCTATTTTTCAAGGATTACTTTGTCGTTTTTATCCAAATATATAGCCTTAACTAACTTGTTTTTATTATCATATTTACATTGAATCTTGGCATAACCCTTATTGTTGTTTTTTAATTTTTGATCTTTGCCGTAACATCTACTTTCAACAATATCCCCATATTTGTTATATTCTTTTTGATAGATAGCGATACCATCATTGTATTCCTTCAAGATACCATCTTTATTGAGCAGTCTATTGTCCGTGTTATTTCCATCCACATCATATTCCCAACGGATAATTATATCTTCACTGAGTTGACCATCTGCACCATAATAACTTTCTTCAATTTTATTGCCTGTAGTATCATATTTCCTATGAATAATTGAACGACCATTAATTAATTTCCCATCAGCATCGTAATAGCTTGTTTCAATCGCATTCCCGTCATCATCATATTTCCAACGTATAATTGCACACTCTTTGTTGTCTACGCCCTTGAGTAGGCCATCTATTCCGTAATAACTTAGTTCTATTTGATTGTTTTTCTCATCATATTTCCAGCGGCACATTGCTATACCATTTTCATTGAGTTTAAGATGTTCACTTGCATCGTAGAAACTTGCTTCCATTAGATTATTGTTTTTATCATTCATATACCTTTTTATAGCAAACCCATCTTTGTCTTCGTTAAGCCGTTCATCAGTACCGTAATAAGCTGTTTCAAGGATATTGTTTTGTTCATCATATTTAAATCGTTTTATAGCCCATCCAACGCTTATATTCTCTTTAAGTTGCTCATCGGTTCCATAACAACTTTCTTCAATAGAATTGCCTTTCTTGTCATATTTCCAGCGGTAAATAGCATAACCATCATTATTTATTTTCAACTGTCCATCAGCATTGTAATATTTTACCTCGGTTGCATTGCTTTTATTATTATATTTCCAACGTTGAATAGAATAACCGCCATAGGATTCTGTTAATTGCCCATAAAAATTATAATTAGATTTTTCTATTATATTGCCTTTATTATCATACATAAAACGTATCTCACAAACACCATCTTTATCTGCAATTTTAATTCCTTCTGCATTTAAACGAACCGATTTTATTTTTCTTCCTTTTTTATCAAGTGTCCATAAATATTGTGCCACGCCATATTTGTCGTCAACAAGATTTCCATACTTGTCATAGTTAAATAGTGATATTGGTTCGTCTTTATCATTAAGTTTGTACCGGGTTGAATAAACACCGTCAGTGTTACATATAGGTCTACCATTGGCGTTTAAAAATATTCTTTTTTCGTATCCTTCTTGTTTTTCAAAAACAATTTTCGCACACCCTATTTCATCATCAACGCATTGCTTGCCATTTTTAATAAATTCAATGTATTGTAGTTTGCCTTTATTGTCATAGAATAAATGATAGTAATTGAGTGTCGTGCCACTTTGTATTGATTTTTGATCTATAGGATTTTTACCATCTATTTTATTTGTATTATCTATTGACAATACCCGATAATACTGATCTTGATTTTTGCCACAGCCATACAGTGTGGCGACCACGATAAGACAAAGTGAAATCCTAATAAACGTATTCATGTTATCTCCCCTATTCATTATTCACCAAATGTCGCTTGCTGGAACCATTCCCATTCCTTGACACCTTTTTGTACAACTTTACATCTGTATCAGAAAACCTTGGTGGTTTCATGTATTTTTTAAAGTCATCCCAGGTTACTATGTATAAACCATTTTGAATCACATGATTATTGGGACATTTCATAAAATGTCTCCCGTCAAACATTTTTACGGCATTATGCAGATTATCATATGATATCAAAGCAAAATGATGGAACCCATCATATAATATTTTATCGTATTTTATTAATATTTTGTTTTGCCTACATATTTCTTCACATTTCAAATCTGTGTAGCATTTTACTTCAAAAACGATTATATGCTCATTTCTGTTTTTATCTTCACATAATACGACACAATCAAATTCTGTTCTATCGCTTTTTTCTGTATTTACTTTCTCAATCTTGTAAGTTTTACAATAGTGGTTAATATCAAGCACCTCTAAAAACAACATGGCGTCTTTAAAAAACAATTGGTCTTTATATTTCCATGTCTTTATATTTGTGTCCGGATATTTATTTTGTATTACGTTATAATTGCGTTCCGAACTATCTTGCAAAATATTAATAAATTTATCGAAAGAAGCTGTTACACAACTCTCTTTTTCTTTAAACCACAATGGAAATAAAATATATTCAAACAACCGCGCTGTAAAACTGTTTTCATCACGGTTATGGTGTATTACTTCAGAAAAATCTATTTTCATTTGCTTTTATTCTGATATATTTTATCAAAATATATCTCATCTGTTTTAGTATTTGCAACGACAATTCTCAACATTGACGCAACAAAAACCTCTTCTTTAAAATAAGATAGTCCCAATATGGGGTGTTTTGATTTATAAACGACATTTTTGCATCCACTTAAATTAAATATAAAATAGATCTTTGAATTTTCTCGATCATTTTCTATCAATAGGGCGTTATCCTCATTAACCGGTATCACAATATCTTCGTTGAAATATGGATAAAACGGATATTCATTTCTTAACTTATCATATGATTCATCTTTATACGTGATAGTAGGCAACATTGGGAATATAACACTATTAATAGTTTTGGGGCGTTCTGAAATTACGTATCCCTCTCGGCTACTAGTGCTGATTGTATAAGAAAATCCGCCTTTTATTAATTTATAATCACAGTTATAAAAATCATCTTTGAAAATAAAATAGAATGTCTTGTTAAATAATTGCTTCCTCATTTCTTGTAATACGCTCAAATATACAGCATATTTTTCACTTTTTTTATATGCCTTTCTCTTTAACTCTGTATCGTATTGCGTTAAACCGTAGTATTTAAAAACATCTAACTTATTAATTGCAAACAAAGTATCACTATCTGTCTGCTCAATATCATTCAGCAATTCGCTTAATTGTATCTTCTGAGCCTTTAAATCAGAAAAAACACCAAACATCAAGAAAAAGACTATCGCAATAGTAGTCATTTCACACCTATTTACGATAATTCTTATTTTTTTATAGAAATGCTGGTTCAACAAAGCATTAGTTAGTTAAAATTGTCGAACGTTTCAAACCATTCAAACAGCTTCAAACCGTTTCAACGGTTTTTTGTCCAGTTGAATAGTTCCTCCTGGGAATAGATCTTGATCGAGCCGGTCGTCACGTCCGCCACCTCCATCCGCTCGGTGCAGGAGA
>DCUV01000013.1:4291-4464 GCA_002328585.1 Spirochaetia bacterium UBA2205 | reverse complement strand
GTTTCAATCACTGAAAATGTATACTTATTTGTTTTAATCAATGCAGGAACGGGCGCCGTGACAGATGGCTCAGGATAGCCCCAAACAAATTCCTGGTATGGATACAAAAATTGCTTTGATGCAATCAGTGGAATAGAATCAGGATGAGCATAAATAGCAACACCACGTTGTTC
>DCUV01000013.1:2653-4245 GCA_002328585.1 Spirochaetia bacterium UBA2205 | reverse complement strand
GCTGTAAACATACATCCCGTATCAACGAGCAGCCCATCAACTAAATACGCTGCAACCCAATAAATACCCTTCCCATCCACTTCGCGTGACATCTTAATCTGGGTTACATCATCATACATTGTTGCTATCAACATGTATTACCACTCTTACCAACATAGAAATATTAACCTCACCCCCGGCCACTCTCCTTCGCAAGGCGAGAGGAGCATTTGTTCCGGTTTGCATACTTTTCATCCCCTATGAGCAGCCATAAACCGGCCATCATGAAATCAAAACAATACATTGGAAACATTATCACTGATCCAACAATTTATTAATACAAAAAGTTGTAATTATAACCTGTCTGCATTTTCATATATCTTCTGTAATATATTAAAAAGCATTGCCTTTTCATCTTTACTGATACCATAAAAACATTTTTTGTTCATTGCACGGGATAGTTCTAATAACAATGGTTTATACTTTTTCCCTTTATGCGTTATACTTATCAAGGTCAAACGTTTATCATCGTTATTTATTTTTTTCTGTATGTATCCTAACCTCTCAAGCCTGGTTACAACCGATGATACTGTTGATTTATCCTTCATGGTTAATGAGGCTAACTGCTGTAATGTCAACACCCCTTTTTTATCCAGAACATATAAAATATCACCATATGACGGAGCTATATCATGAATGCCGTGATGCGCCATCTGTTTTTCTAAATAAAAAAACAGCTTTTGACGTATTTGCGATAAATGATATAAAAAATTCTTTTCATGTATCATTGTGATATTCTCAACATCGATAATTAGTTTTGTACAAAACTATTATTATTTTGTCAACATCAATTATCAATTTATTGCCAATATTTTTGTGACTTGCTTTTGGGCAGTATATGTATTTTTTTACTTATCGGGAAAAAAGCTATCAGCATAATACCATGTTATTACACAATCTTACATCCCTGGTAAACACCCATATGCTTTCCTTATATTTTGGATTATATCGCCAGCCTGCATTATGGTATAACCTGAATCATCACAATATATATCAGCAGCTTTGCCATGTATATATACGCCTAACGATGCAGCAACAAGAGGGGTAATCCTGTTAGCAAGCAACGAACCAATAATCCCTGCAAGAACATCTCCGGAACCACCCGTTGCAAGCGCAGGATTTCCGGTGGTATTAATGGTGGTATGCACTCCATCAGAAACAATTGAAGCTGGACCCTTTAATACTGTTATTGCGCCTGTTGCACCTGCCAATTTTTCAGCAAAGGATAAACGATCCTGTTTTATATCGTCTACAGGTACATTCAACAATCTAGATGCCTCTTTAAAATGTGGTGTAATAATACATGTTTTGTCCGGGGAAAAATGCTCATGTAACATGGCGCAGTGAAACAAGCCGTCACCGTCAATGATGGCAGGGATAGCGCGTTCTTTCACTATGGCAATTGCTGACTTAACAACGGCTGCTGAAAAAATACTTCTGCCTAAACCTGGCCCAATGGCACATGCACTGCATCGCGTTGAAGTTATCAACTGTTGCAGTATTGTAGTTATACGCTCCGTTAACTCAATAAATTGTTTTTGCTTCAGTACTTC
>DCUV01000013.1:0-2645 GCA_002328585.1 Spirochaetia bacterium UBA2205 | reverse complement strand
GTGCGAGCTTTAGGCGTGGTTGCTATGGTCACAAGCCCTATGCCTGCTGCAAATGCAGCTTCGGACACAAGCATTATCGCACCCTCCATACCATCAAATCCACCAATGCAGAGCAAATGTCCGTTTGTACCTTTATGAGCATCGTAATTTTTTTGTGGGCGATAGTTACTGATAATATAATCATCATCAATGAGCTGTCGTTTGATGTCATTAGACTTGAGCAAAACTTCTGGAAATCCAATGTCAGCAACAACAACATGACCTGCATAATCTTTTCCCGGATAGGTAACCAGATTTACTTTAGGCAATCCCATCGTTACCGTAACATGCGCTTTGACAATAGCTTCGGATTGCAGTATCCCATCCGCTGGCAGTCCACTTGGCATATCTATGGACACCACTGCTTTGCAACTTTTATTTATAGCTTCAATACCCTGTAGCAGCAAACCTTTGGGAGTACCCGAAAAACCCGTTCCGGTCAAGGCATCAACAATAATATCATAATTATTAAAAATACCCGTTTGGAGTATTGTATCAGTAAGCTCATAAACGGGTATTGCGGTTTTTTTACAAAGTTCAAAATATATCTGTGATGATGGCGTTAACTTTTGAGTAGCTCCAGCAACAAAGACATCCGTTTTTATATATTGTGATAAAAAATATGCTGCAACATATCCATCACCACCATTATTGCCAACCCCGCATAGTACAGCAATGGCATCAGCATATAAATACGTTTTAATATAATCGGCAACTGATTTCCCGGCAATAGCCATCAACACTTCACCATGTATTCCATATTCATTGATGGTTAATCTATCAATCTTCTGCATCTGCAAAGCGGTTACTACTTTCATGTTCAATCACTTCCCGTATATATACAGTATAATCATACTTACTACCATTGTCTATGCCTTCATTGTGCTGCGTTTAAATAGTTTTTATTCCCATTCATATATATCCAGACCGCTTGCATAGGCATGATATGAATACAGTTTGCCTTCATTGCTTATACCAATATCTGAAAATAGCACCTGCTGGGGAAATTTACACCTGATGTTGCCAATGATTGTTCCGTCAAAATTATACAATAAAAATTTTACATCATTGGTATCTTCTACATTCCATAGATAGATATACTTATTTTGAATTACCGTAAAAAGTTCATTTTTGGGTTCTGAAAGCTTTAAAATTTCAGCAGGCTGGGAGCCCTTCATATCATAGCTATATATTTTTCTATATTTAAACCGTGTGTTATGATAATAGGCAACCGAAAGAACAAAACCATCCCCACTATTGAGTATTTTTATATTTTCAATTTTTCCAGTATACGATGTGTTTGCATCGACCATATCCACAAAATGATTTTTTGTAAATGTCATGTAGTAATCGCGCTGTCTTTTATCAAACCGGTAAACGCTCCATATATCATAGGTCCTGGCTATAACAAAAAGCCTGTCATTGTTATCTATCTCAAGATATTCAATATAATAAAATGGCACCGTTGGCATCCCCGTTTGACCAATGGTATATTGCAAATTACCTTCTTTATTAAATACAAGGATAAACGATGGCGACATGTCTATCTGAGTTCCCGCTGCGCTTATACGCTGCACCGAGGTCAATCGGTTTTGTACATACAGATTATTTTCCGAATCAATAACCATTGTTCCAATGACATCAAATGAAACCTGTGTCTTCTTTACATCCTTTTCATCTGCTATACCGGAAACATTACCTATTGCAATCGTACAATTTCCTTTTCGGTCATAAACAAGAACCTTCCTCTGAATATTATCCTTTACGTATACTTTATCATCAGCCAGTACCACACCAAAACTCATATCCTGAAGTCCTGATTCATTATAATTGATGCTTACTGCATGCAATGCTGTACCGGAAGGAATGGTGCATACTTTTGTTGATTTAAGATCGGTAACACGAAAATAGCCACATGAGGTCATAACGCAAAAAGCTAATAATGCTATTGATTTTTTTATCATACCATTGTCCTTAATTACCATAACTATCGCCCACTATAATTTTTTATAACCATTTATATAAAGTAGCAATCTTTTTTTCAACATAAAAAAGCATCCCATTTTACAACACTGTTCGTTATTGCCTTGACAAAAACATAGTTTATTTTACACAATAATAAAAAGACATTATTATACAGATATAATAAGGAGATCGGTTTATGGATTTTAATCTATCTGAAGAACAGCAAATGGTAAAAGATATGTGCAGAAAATTTGCTGATAATGAACTTGCCCCAAAAGCTGAACACTATGATAAAACACATGAATTTCCATGGGAACATGTAAAAAAGTTAGGTGATATGGGGATGATGGGCGTTGTATATCCGGAAGAGTACAATGGTTCCGGAATGGATTACCTTGCCTATGCGATAGCTGTTGAGGAAATTTCACGAGGCTGTGCGTCCACCGGTGTTATCGTTTCTGCTCATAANNTCATTGTGCCTTTCGCCAATTTATTATTTTGGCACCGACGAACAGAAAAAAAAGGTTTTGCCAAAATTATGCACAGGCGAGTGGATTGGCTGCTTTGGAATAACCGAACCAAATGCAGGTTCTGATGCGGCTGGAACAAAAACTACTGCTGAATTTAAGAATGGTAAATGG
>DCUV01000039.1 GCA_002328585.1 Spirochaetia bacterium UBA2205 | reverse complement strand
CACGCTCCTCAGTCCTCTTCTGTGCTTCAGCTAATTCATTAACTACAACACGCAATTCCTGAAATTCTGCTTTTGTAACAGTTTGATTGATATCATTGTACATTTTTATAAGCAAATTGGTTAATACTGTAGCTTCCTTTTCACCAAAGGTTTCCTTTAGATTTTGGAATATCTCAAATGTGTTAATCATTATAACTATCCTTTTGTATTTTTTGATGATTAATGGTATTCAACCTGACAATAAGATACCACAATTACTATAACTATGTCAAGTAATAATTACTGTTCCATTGTTGCATGCATAGTACAATGCAATTGCATGTCACCTACCCGTGTGCACTATTTTTTCAATTGTATAAAATTATACTTGATAGAAAGCAATCCATCACTATAGTAGCATTACTAATTAATGCCACTGCCTGCATTTTACATACTACCATGTATTTATTATGCGGACATAGCACTACTAATCAGGATAAAACGTCCATGACGGCAAACAATCAATTGGTAACCGCTATTATACAGGCACGCATGCAATCAACGCGTCTGCCGCAAAAGTCGTTGCTGCCACTTGCCGGCAAGCCACTGCTTGCGCATGTTATTGAGCGTGCAAAGGCAATCAGCACTGTAAACACCGTTGTGCTTGCAATCCCTGATGACAGTGAAAATGATTCATTGGTAACTATCGCACAACAAAGCCATGTCGCTGTATTCCGCGGCTCCATGCACAATGTTCTGGAACGTTTTTATATGGCATACAGGCGTTGTGGCGGCAGCTATATTGTGCGCATAACCGCCGACAATCCTTTTACCGATGCAGCGTATGCATCAATAGTCATAAACACTGCTATAAAGCTCAATGCAGACCTGTGTGCGGCAAAAAACCTTCCATTAGGCACCGGTGTTGAAGTAATCAAAGCACAGGCACTGGAGCGCGCATACACCCAAAGCACACAACCACACCACTTTGAGCATGTAACACCCTACATAAAAGAAAACCCTGACACATTTGCCATTCACTATTTTGATGTACCGCTGTATAATCCCTTCAGCAAGCTACGCTTAACCGTGGATACTCAGGACGATTATACACTTGCAAAGCATCTGTATGATGCTCTGTATACGGGCACAGTATTTTCTCTTGAAGATGTCATTAAATACTTAGAAAAAAATCCTGCGCTTGTGTCGATAAATGCAACAGTACAGCAAAAATCCATGACCTCGCATGAATAGTATGCACATAACAATTGTAACCGATTCAGGCGCCCATATTGGGCAGGGACATCTTCAGCGGATGCTCTTGCTGGCATGGTTTTTAACAATCAAGCGTCAATTGAGCGTAACACTTGTGCATACAAGCAAATCATATACGGTGCCACCCTTGTTGCAATCCATGATGGCTGCCAGTATCCCCAAACAAACCGCCTGCATAATACGTGACATGCGCGATTCAACAGAAGAAGAAATACAACAATTGCAGGCGATAGCTCCTGTTATTGTCATTGATGACTGCGGAAAGGGGCGCCCGCTTGCATTCAGGGCAATTGACCTGCTACCCAATATATACGCTACAACCAGCAATAGCTTTGCAGCCGGCAACGATTTGTTTTTATACGGCTACAACTTTTATGAATCATTGCAGGAACTTCCGTCAACCGTTGATAAAGATATTGACTGCTTTCTGTATGCCTCAACCTTTGATAGCCAGCACCTTATTACTGCAATGGGCAATACGTTCAGATACGTGTGCTCTAATGGTAATGAGGTCATAAGCAATACTGGCTACACTTCATTGCAGCATGGTGCCCACTCCATTGCCCGCAGTAAGGTTGTGATAACACACTTTGGTATAACCGTTTACGAGGCTATGTTGTGTAACTGCAACTGTATACTGTTAAATCCAACCACCTATCATCAGCAACTATCGCATACGCTTGCCTATCCCGGTGGTAAACTGCATTCACTTTTATATGATGAAGCTGCCATCCATGATACTGTTGCACGTTGCAAGGATTTTGTTTCCGCTGCACCTCCCTGTGCAGATATTGATTGTTGCAGGGTAACTATCGCCACAAACCTGAAAAACTTTGCTGATGCGCTAACTTTGATACTGAATACTTAATTCCCTATATAAGAGGTTTTACCATGGGTTACTCGGTTTGCTATAAAATATTACGCGCACATATAAAAGAAGGCAATCTGAACGCCGGCGATGAAATTGGCATAACCATTGACCAGACGCTAACGCAGGATGCTACCGGCACCATGGCATATCTTCAGTTTGAAGCAATGGGGATTGACCGTGTAAAAACCCAGCTTTCCGTTTCGTATGTTGATCACAACACATTGCAGGTTGGTTTTGAAAACGCCGACGACCATAAATATTTACAAACAATGAACGCACGCTATGGCATCTACTATTCTAAGGCTGGCAATGGAATATGTCATCAGGTGCACCTGGAGCGTTTTGCAATACCGGGTAAAACACTGCTTGGCTCGGATAGCCATACACCTACTGCTGGCGGTATGGGAATGCTTGCTATTGGTGCAGGCGGGCTTGATGTGGCAGTTGCCATGGGTGGCGGACTTTTTTATTTAACCTGTCCACAGGTTATCAATGTATATTTAACCGGAAGACTGCGAGCATGGGTAAGCGCTAAAGACATTATCCTTGCCATTTTAAAAATGCTTACCACCAGAGGAAATGTAGGCTATGTTATAGAATATACCGGCCCTGGCGTTGCAACGCTATCGGTACCTGAGCGAGCAACCATTACCAACATGGGTGCCGAATTAGGCGTTACCACCTCACTTTTTCCCGCTGATAAAATTACCCTGCAATTTTTACAGGCACAGGGGCGCGCTGATGATTATGTTGAACTGCTTCCCGACAGCGATGCTACATACCATAAGGTTATTGAGCTTGATTTATCAACCGTTGAACCAATGATTGCATGCCCTCACTCTCCCGACAATGTTGTACCTGTTGATAGTATAAAAGGCATGAAGGTTGATCAGGTAGCTATTGGAAGCTGCACCAACTCATCATATAAAGATTTAGTGACCGTTGCAACCATATTGAAAGGCAAAAAGGTACATCCCAATGTAAGCTGCATATTAGCGCCTGGTTCAAAGCAGGTGCTGCAGATGCTTGCCACAGAAGGCTATTTAGCTGATATCATTGCAAGCGGTGTACGCATTATGGAAAGTGCCTGCGGTTTTTGCATTGGCAACGGTGGTGCTCCTAACTCCGGCGGGGTGTCGCTGCGTACCAATAACCGCAATTTTGAAGGGCGCTCAGGGACAAAGGATGCCATGGTGTATCTGGTAAGTCCGGAAACAGCAGCGCTGTCAGCATTGAGCGGCACACTGCAAAATCCGCTTGACCAGCCTGCCGAACGTTATCCACAGGTTACACTGCCTGCATCATTTGTTATTGACGATGCAATGATTATACCGCCCTTTCAAAGCAATGAGCCAATATTCCGCGGACCCAATATTGGGCAGCCGCCAAAAACCACGCCGCTTCCTGATACCATCAAAGGGGTTGTTGGCATAAAACTTGGCGATAAAATTACCACCGACCACATCATGCCGGCAGGTCAGCGCTTAAAGTATCGCTCCAATATCCCCGAATATGCAAAGTATGTATTTGAACATGTTGACAGCACATTTGCACACCGAGCGCTGCAAAACAAGGATAAGGGGCTTGCTACTATTATTGTTGCAGGGCACAGCTACGGACAGGGTTCAAGCCGTGAACATGCCGCTATTTGTCCGGCATATCTGGGAGTCAGGATGGTCATTGCACAATCATTTGAGCGTATCCATTCTGCAAACCTTATTAACTTTGGCATACTGCCTCTTGTCTTTGTTCACGAATCTGATTATGACAGCATACAGCTGGGCAATGAGGTTGTCATGGACGATTGTATCAATCAGGTAAAACAGGTGCAAAACGATACCATAGTTGTGACAATCAATGGCAGGGCTGTTACCTGTAAGCTGCTTGCTTCACAGCGTCAGCGCGCCATTATCATAGCAGGCGGTTTGCTTAATTACACAAAAGGCAAATAAATGTGTGGCGATAGTTACCGGTAAATCATTGCATGCAAAGGCAGGCACAGCGGTAGAATATCAGGGGATAATCTCAACAATCTTAACATTGAATCCGCAGAAGGGAAGCCACCCCTTCTTCTTTGCCTTTTCAGCAGTTACAACAATATAGGGGATGTATTCAGGTTCAAACGGTTCTCTGAGCAGGCTCCATCCAATCTCGTGCATCAGCCTGCTGCCCTTCTGGTTGTTGCACCATTTACAGGCACATACTAAGTTGTACCAGCTTGAAAATCCTTCTTTAAATGATTTGCCGGTAACTATCTCCCAGCGGCTCCGTGGGATAACATGATCAACGGTGAGCTGTTTCATCTGGAAGCGCCTGCCACAGTACTGGCACTGCATATCATCGCGGTATATAACATTTAATTTTGAAAATACCACCTTACGACGGGGCAGCTGATGATAATTCAGGATTGCAATAACCGATGGCACCTTGATGGCAATTGATGGGGAACGGACAAAAGTATTTTCTTCAACAACAGGCACAGCCTTATCGGAGAGCAACAGGCATATTGCCTCTTTTACTGTTGTTATTCGGATAGGAATAAATCCTGCATTAAGTACCAATACCTCAGATTCAATCATTGTGTACCACCTGTACGCAAAGGTTTGCGAAACAGGTAATAATTACCTTATCAATTAAAATTTGCGTTATAGTACTGCTTGTTCAAGGTATGTCAACACTATTTATGAAAAAAATATTATTTTTTTTACTTAAAAAAAGAATAAACAATTTCATCGTGTTGTTTTCTCCGGTTTGTTGCATTGATAACAGCATCCAATTCCAATGCATTACTTGTATCTTCAATATACCACACGGTTACGGGAACGATGTCGGGTATGTGCTCACCTACCGTTATAGCAAAAAGGGGGGGTACATATTACCATGATGGTGAATATCATTGGTATAGTCCAAACTTTCACATATCACTCCATCACATACTACCCATACAAATAATACAGCTTTCTTAAAACACCGTATGTATGTCCCATAGGAAGTTTTACAATACGATACAATAAAAAATATTTATACTGACTTTTCAGTTTTTATTTATCAACAAAAAATCTCTTCACCAACTATCGCCCATATGCTTTTTTTAAAAAATATATCTTGAAATTTTTGCCTATATACTATAATCATAGTACTTGTAAAAAAAGTTAAGGGAGATAGTCGCCATGAAACACATTATGTATTATATAATTGTACTATCCATTGCGTTTGCTATGGGATGTGCATCAGATTTACCTATCCGCGATATGTCAAAAGCGCGCTATGGCATCACCGAAGCCGAAGAGGTAAAAGCACCAGAATATGCACCCGATGAATTGGAAAAAGCAAAGCAGTATCTGTACGATACCCATATACTGCTGAAAGATGACAAAACAAAGGATGCTCAGAAAAAATCAGTAGAATCATATGAACAGTCACAGAAGGCAATAGAAAAATCATTGCCCTTATATTCCAGCGATATGGTAACCCAGGCAAAAAACAGCATCAACGAAATAGAGATGCTCAATGCCAGGGAATTTGCACCAACCGAATATGCTCAGGCTGTGGCGCTTGCAACGGAATCATCCGATTTGCATAATAAAACAAACTATCGCCAGTCCATACAAAAATCCCGTGAAGCAATAACCAGCGCAAATGATGCAAAGGTTAAATCCATTGCCATGATACCTCAGCTTAAGGAACAGCTTGTTGCTCTTGAAAAAGAAAGAGATGAGCTATCAAATAACCGCGGGGACGAATTTGCCAAACAACAGTTACAGGATGCATCAGCAAAAATAGGTGAAGCTAACACAAAATTAGATGAACAAAATATCACTGCATCCATTGCTGCAATGCAACAGGCAAAAGAATCACTGCTTGCCGCTAAAGTTGCTATTGATAAAGGAAATGCACTTGAATCATTAGAAGCAGCAAAAAGCTTATATAAAGAGGTAAGTCTGCGCGAAACAGCACAGGACTTTTCTGAACAGCTTACTCAGGCAGAAGGGCTCATTAAAACAAGCGAAGATAAATTAAAAGCAGAGCAATATCCTGAATCGTACGACACCTCACAGCAAGCAACAAATATTCTTAATACAATGCTCATTGCTATGGAAAAGAAAGAAGAAGCCATTGCAATACAGGAGGAAGGTGAAGAAACCAAACAAGAAGCAACTACTACTACTAAAGAAGTTACGCAACCACAAAAAGACTACATTGTGCAGTACAATCCAAAAGCACGCGATTGTTTATGGCGGATTGCTATGAAAGTATATAACAATGCACGGTTATGGCCGCTCATTTATATAGCAAATAAAGACCAGATAAAAGATCCTGATTTGATATTCCCCGGTCAGCGGTTTGTTATACCATCCATGGAAAAGGAAAAACAACTGATAGAGGAATCACAATCTAAAACAATGGATGATAAAAAACCTCAGGATGTAAAAGAATAATCAATGCATTATATCTACAGCGCCATTGCCATACTTTGTTTAACGACTACAGCTTTTGCAAAGGGCATTTCCCTTGATGCTGTATATATGGATAAAAATTCATCTGAATATCAAAAGCTTTTTTTTGCCCGATTCAACAACTATGCCCAGATGGGTGCTCAATTTATTGATTCTGATATTGTTTACAGTGCATGGCGCAGCGGTAAAGAAATTGTTTATATTAAGGAGTCAGGTATAAACAATACCATTGTTGTATGCTCTATAGCAACACGTAAAAAAAATCCACTGTATACATTCAAAGGAACGGTCATATCTGCTCGAACATCAACCAACGGTCGCTATATAGCCGTTAAATACTTTACCAATCAAAAAATACCACACCCAGCACTTTTCATCATTGATAGTACTAACGGCAATGTTAAACCTTTTCAAACCTCGTCAGCAGGCACCGACTTTTCATTTTCAGATGACGGCAACAATTTTTATTACAAAAAGAACAACTGCATTGTCGCATACCGGTGCGATAGCTCTCTGGAAAAAGCTTTCCTTTGCAGCAGCGATGCACCGCAGTGGGATGAAATCTGTACTATCATTTTTAACAGCAATCAACTGTTTGTAAGCGGTTCATCAGGCAATTACTCTGTCTATATAAAACAAAAGCTATGGAATAAGATTGGAAATGCTGTTACCCCAATGGAGATCTTCAGCGATAGTTTTGCCATTTATTATACAGGAGGATATCCCGGAAATTATACAGTCAACCGCTATTCAGTAAAAACGCAAAAACATGAAACGCTCCTGCAGCAATCGCTTAATCCCTGTTTACAGGTTAGCCATAATCATGCAATCTTTCTTAAAAATGCATTTATTATGATGTACGATAGTATCAACGGGAAGCTGTTTACAACAACAGTGGAAAGCGACGAGGCAATTATTTCGCCTAATGGTTTTTATGTTGCATCAACTATCTACAACCGATTATTTATTATCCCCTATGCAACTGTTGTTACCATTAATCCAAAGGCGGGGCGATACCTTGCCACATTGCAAGAGCTATACCGTGATGTTGTGAACAAAAAATATTTACATACCTCCCCATACACCAGAACATACATACAGCAAAAGCAGACAGCCATAGCTTCACTATTAACGCTATTTTAAAAATTTGTTTTACCTGACACGTACTTATCAATAAACCCATACCCTGCTTTGTAAGCCTGTTACTGCATGCATACATTTGCAAAGTAAACTGTACTACTACTTCGCTATTTTTTCTGCCATGTGATTTCCCACATTACGACATTCATTATCCCTTATAGGCATGCTGCAAAATCGGTTTTTCCATTGTTGAAAAAAATAATACTGATACGTCCACTTTATTGATAGTTATCTGTCATTTTTAAAAAATATTAATTTGACAATTTTTATAACAATAGTATGTGTTAAACTGTTTTATTTGGAAGCTGGAGGGATTTTCTACTCCCTGCAAAGGCAATCCATTGGGTAGCCATACTCAGAAGGAAAAATTAGAATTGTTAAGGTAATTGTATGGATCGCAATTTAGCACTTGAGGTTGTAAGGGTTACCGAAGCTGCAGCACTCTGGGCAGCTCGTTATTATGGACGTGGCAATGAAGATCTGGCTGGCAAAAATGCTGTGGAAGCAATGTCAAAGGTTTTTTCAACGGTTTCATTTAAGGGCCACATTATTTGCGGCATTGATAATCCTGATTCATCACTTTGTACTGGCAAAATACTTGGTAATGCTCAGCATCCCGAAGTTGACATCGCTCTTACCCCAATAGATGGGCATGCAACCTTAGCTCAAGGTGGTTATAACACCATCTCCGTTATTGCACTTGCTGAATATGGCTCAATGCTCAATGCCCCGCCCATATATATGGAAAAGATAGCTGTAGGCAAAGATACCCGAGGCGTTATTGATATCAGTCAATCACCTGAAGTTAACATTAAACGAGTTGCACGCGCCAAGGGAAAATATATCGACGATATAACAGTCTGTATCCTTGACAGAGCACGTCACGAAGAATTGGTTAACCGTATACGGGCATTGGGTGCTCGTATAAAATTAATTAAGGATGGCGATATTTCCGGTGCTGTTGCTACTGCACTTGATGATAGTCCCATTGATATGCTCATGGGGGTTGGCGGTGCTCGTGAAGGTATTTTATCGGCAGCAGCGCTTAAATGTCTGGACGGCGATATGCAGGCGCGTTTTATTTACCGTGACGAAAAGGATAAAGAATTGGTGCGCAACATGGGGATTACTAACCTGGATAAAATTTATACCCTCTCAGATCTGGCTAAAGGCGAAAATATTATGTTCTCGGCAACGGGAATCTCAGATGGTGAACTGTTACCCGGTGTCAGATTTATGGCAGGTGGAGCAAAAACTCATTCTATTGTAATGCGCTATAAAACACATACCATACGGTATATCACAGCAATACACCGTTTTGATTATAAGCCAGTGTATTGAGTTATTGAGCTATGCATGCAGTGGCGCAGCACCTTTGCTTCACAATGACTGGCATAACTGTATGAACATGGCAACCATGCAGGAGTAGAGCTATGGAAATTGTATCGTATATTCTTAACAACACTACAATGTTTATTATTATTGCTGGTATATTAATTGCATGCGCAGGATTTTTGTTGCTAAGGTTAAGAATTGTGTCGATAGTTTGCATAATACTGGCGGCTTTGATTATTTATGTACTGCTGTATAAAACATCACCAATCCCAACACAACCCCCTGAAACTCAGGAGAATAACAGGATTGATCAACTATGAAAAATTATTGTTAAAGTACATACAATATTGTATATTATATTTTGTACTTATGATTGGAGAAGACTATGAAGCTGCATGTTGTTACGTCGCACAATGTTGATAATCTGTTATCGGACAATGTTATAACCCTGCCGCCGTCAGGTATCCGTGAATTTTTTGACATTGTATATAATACCCCTGACTGTATATCACTGGGAGTTGGCGAACCCGACTTTGTTACTCCATGGCGCATATCTGATGCAGGTATTTATGCTATTAAAGATGGCAATACTCACTATACCTCAAATAAGGGGCTCCAAGAGCTGCGGCAACACATAGCAGCTATCATCAGCAAAAAACACAATGTACTATATGATCCCGAAACTCAGATTCTGGTAACCATTGGTGTCAGTGAAGGGCTTGATATCGCTTTGCGCAGTATCATCAATCCCGGTGATGAGGTCATCTACTTTGAGCCATGCTATGTTTCATATTCGGCAACCATCAAATTAGCGTATGGGAAAGCTGTTGCAATACCAACTCATTGTGAAGATGGATTTGCTATTGACATTAATCAATTACAAAAAACTATCACCCATAAAACAAAAGCTATCATGCTTAATTATCCTGCAAACCCAACAGGCGCTTCCATTGACAAACAAACATTGGAAGCAATAGCTTCACTTGCCATACACCATAATCTCATTGTCATTGCTGACGAGATTTATGATGAAATTACCTATAATGGAAATCATTTTTCAATTATTTCAATACCGGGCATGCCTGAGCGCACCATTTACCTCAATGGATTTTCAAAAGCCTATGCCATGACAGGCTGGCGACTGGGATATGCATGTGGCTCGGAAAGTATAATTTCCGCAATGAATAAAATACATCAATATACTGCATTGTGTGCTCCATCAATTGCACAGTATGCTGCTATTGAAGCAATTACCCACGGACAGCGTGACGTTGCAACAATGCGCTCGCACTATGTAAAACGACGTAATTTCATAACATCACGGCTACAAGAAATTGGGCTGGAATGTTATCCTCCCAGGGGAGCATTTTATGCATTTCCTAGCATAGCAAAGACAGGGTTATCCTCCCGCGAGTTTGCTGTACGACTTTTAAAAAGCCACAAGGTCGCAGTAGTTCCCGGCACAGCGTTTGGGTCATGTTATGACAATCACATACGATGCTCGTACGCTACATCTATTGAGCAACTGAAAGAGGCAATGGACAGAATTGCGGATTTTGTAAATACACTGTAAACGATGGGTTATTATTTTTTAATAATGAAAAACCCTGATTTTTTAGCGATAGTCACAAAAAAATATTAAAAATAACTTGTCATTATCTCATTTATATAGTAAACAATTATTGCTGAAATAAGTTTAGCATGATGATAGGTGAAAATAATTCGCGAACTGTTATTCTGATTGAGGCATGTCATCATGGAATGCGGAACGTCATCATGAACCATGTCCTGAACTTGTTTCAGGAACTCTACTAAATAAAAGATGCTGAAACGAGTCCAGCATGACAATGGTGCGAAAACTTCCCTCGCCTTACGAAGGAGAATGGCCAGGGGTTAGGTTAATAATTATATTTTCGGAGGATAATCTATGAAGTATGTATACTGTATAGGCATAGCGATAATAAGCCTGTGTATGGTTTTACCAGTCTATGCTGCTGATTTAGGTGTTGGCATTTCAGCATGGTATGCCGATTGGGAGATGGACAACAGTAGCAATCCAAAAAAAACCATGGACCCTGTTTTATGTATTGGCCCTTCACTTTCGTATCAATTTTCAGAAACTTTAAGCGCAACTCTTGTAGCCCTCTTTACTCCCAAAAAGTATGAAATGCCTGAAGAAGAGTCAGAAGATTCAGAACTCAGACGTTACGATTCTGATTTAGCGCTCAATTATCAATTAAACCGCTATATTAAACTATTTGCTGGAGCTAAATATTTAGGATTTACCTTTGAAGGTGGGAAGCACCATGGAGCAGGTCCGGGCGCGGGTATTGGCTTTACCATCCCTATCGTCTATAATTTCTACTTTTTAGGCAATGCATCCGGTTTATATCTCTATGGCAATCACTCGGATAACGAGTATGATACAAATTATAATGAATATGGTTATAATCTTGCTGGACAGTTAGCCTATTACTTTGTTTCCATTGGGTTAACAACATCATTAGGATACCGCTATCAATATATCAAATCTAACTATAATACCAATGATATGGCTGATGACGAGCATACTTTTAAGGGATTTACCTGTCTGGTGGTTAAATCATTCCATTTATAAATTATAAAAGCAGACATTCTTGGATTCAAGTCACAAGTGCAACCCTTTTTGAAAAAGAAGGGTTGCACTTAATTGTTGAATCTAAGATTGTTTGTAGACATATCATTTGATTTTTATACTGCCTTTATTGAATTTCTGTTGAAATAAAAAAATAGTCGTTTTTAAATTGTGATGGAATATATCTTGGTAATCATTATGATGAAATTATGTAATGGCTCATTGTGCTGCGTCCAATAAGCGGGAGAGTTTATTTCTGGATATGAGTTGACATCTTTAATCATTTGATTGGAAATAATTTTTGTGATACAATGGTTTTGCGTTCAGTGATTGGTTTTATCCTGATAATTACTTGCAGGATAATTCCTGATATGCAGAATAGTTGTTAAAAAGAGTTTTACTGAATGCATAAATATTTTCTACATAAATCTATTGTTATGAAAGCATCGTATTTATTAAGAGAAAATCTATGACGATACACTTTCCTGGCTATGAAACCGTCATTAACAATGTATATGATTCAGGAAATGAACATGTATTTTCTTACTGGGATACATTAAATCCCGATCAGAAAAAGCACCTTCTAGAGGAACTATCGACCATACATTTTGAAACCCTGCAACAACTGTATGAACTGGCAAAAAGAAACCTGCCCTCATTGGATTTTAAGCCAGCGCCGTATACGCCTGTGCCAAAAACCGATGAAGAAAAAAAAGAATTTGAAAAAGCAAAACAAATTGGGATTGAAACCATTAAGAAAGGCAAGGTGGCTGCATTTGTGGTAGCTGGTGGACAGGGAAGCCGTCTGGGATTTGATGGCCCAAAGGGGATGTTCCCAGTGGGAGCTGTAAGCAAAAAATCATTATTTCAGATCCATGCAGAAAAAATAAGGGCGTATGAATTAAAGTATGATGTTGCCATACCATGGTGCATCATGACATCAGAAGCCAATCATGATGCAACATTAGCATATTTTGAACAAAATAATTTTTTTAATCTCAATAAAGAAAAAGTCTTCCTCTTTAAGCAAAACATGATTCCTTCACTGGATGAAAATGGAAAGCTTATACTGGAATCGCCCTGCTCTATTTTCAGAAATCCTGACGGACATGGCGGAAGTTTAACAGCGTTATATCAGTCGGGCACACTTGATACCTTGCAGGCATTAAACATAGCAATACTTTCATACTTTCAGGTGGACAATCCATTGGTTAGGATTATTGATCCTGTATTTATTGGATTCCATAGAATGCATGATGCTGAAGTTTCAAGCAAAGCTCTGGTAAAGGCATATCCTGAAGAAAAGATTGGTGTGTTTGTACAATTTTCAAATAACAGGATTGGAGTTGTAGAATATTCGGACCTTCCGCTGGAAAAGCAGTATGAAAAAGATGAGCAGGGACAACTGCGTTATGCAGCAGGGAGCATTGCAATACACCTTTTTAATACCCGGTTCATTGCATCTGTTACTGGTAGCAATGTAACGCTGCCATTCCATGTAGCAAAAAAATCAATACCTGAATATACTGATAAAGGTATTCATTATATTACCGGTTATAAGTTTGAAAAATTTGTCTTTGATGCACTTCCATTAACACAACATAATTTCATCCTGGAGACAAAACGAGAGGAGGAGTTTGCACCGGTTAAAAATAAAACAGGCGTTGATTCGGTTGAATCAGCACAGGAGCTTATGATAAATTTACATAAACGATGGTTAACACAAAAAGGTATTGCAATTTCTCCCAAACTTAAAAAAATAGAACTATCACCACTGTTTGCTATTGAAAAAGATGATATCCCGCAATCTTTGATAATCCTTGATAAGGAAGAGGTTTATATAGAATGAAACAATACATTGAAAAGGTTAACACACTTATTGAGTCCTTCCCATATATTAAAGAGTTTTATGGCAAAACCATTGTTATAAAATATGGTGGTCATGCCATGGAAACCATTGAAGGCAAGCGTTCATTTGCGCTGGACATGGTACTGTTGAAATATGTTGGCATCAATCCTGTTATAGTTCATGGCGGCGGACCTCAGATTAACACGCTGTTGGAGCAGGTAGGAGTGCAGAGCTCATTTGTAGGAGGCATGCGTGTTACCGACGCTTCAACTATGGAAATTGTTGAAATGGTTTTAGTTGGGAAAGTTAATAAAGAGATAGTTAATTGTATTAACATGGCTGGCGGCAAAGCCGTTGGTTTGTCTGGAAAAGATGGCAATCTCCTTATTGCTGAAAAAATGTATCACACTGTTAATGGTGAAAAGCAGGATATTGGGCAGGTTGGAACAATAACAAAAGTAAATCCTCTTGTCATCGAAACATTGGACAAAGAAAAATTTATTCCCGTCATAGCCCCAATTGGCTGTGACAATAATGGTATAACCTATAACATTAATGCTGACATAGCTGCCGGCAAACTGGCAGAGGCTTTAAAGGCAGAAAAACTAATCCTTTTAACAGATGTTGAAGGGGTAAAAATTGATGGCAAACTTATTTCAACACTGCGTAAGGACGAAGTTGATAATCTCATTATCAGTAACAAAATTAGCGGAGGTATGATACCCAAAGTTAATTGTTGTCTTGGTGCGCTCAAAGAAGGCGTTGGCAAAACACATATTATTGATGGCAGGGTGGAACATGCAGTATTACTTGAAATCTTTACGGATGCAGGTATAGGCACTGAAATAGTGTGATATATAGGCAGCATTAAAACATCCCGGTAGCTGCCTATATATCAGTACAATGGTATAATAAACAATAAATTTACTTTTTATAAAGCTCCTGTATCTCTTTTTCAAAATTTTTCAAAACTGCATTGCGTTTCACCTTAAGTGTTGGGGTCATCTCCCCGTTTAATTCACTAAATTTTCTGTTCACTATTACATATTTTTTAATTCTTTCATATTCTTCCAATTCCTTATTGGCTTGCTGTATGTCTTCATCTACCAGTTTACGCAACAGTTCATTCTGAATAAAATCATCTCCAACGGCAACACATGTGCGTGTTGCACCCTCTTCAAAAAACACCAATTTAGATTGGTCGTACGGGATACCTTCCTTTTTAAACAGTTCAATGAAAACGTCATATTTTGGAACAACAAGTGCGCCAACATACGGTTTATCGTCAGCTATAGGGAATACAATATCCACATATCGAGATACTGAAAATAAGCTTTCAATCTTTGCCGAAGGAACATTCTTCCCGGTATCAAGGACCATAATACCTTTAATTCTGTCTACAATTTTGATATATCCATCAGCTCCCATCTGTACAATATCACCTGTTTTATAAAATCCATCTTCAGTAAAAGTTTCATTTGTTGCTTCTGGATTATTCCAGTAATGAGTAAATATATTGTTACCTCGTACCTGCCATTCACCATCGCTTGCTATTCTTCCCTCTACACCATTACATACAGGCCCAACATAACCGGGCAAAACCTTGTGAGGCAGATTAAGATTAATGGTATTACATGTTTCAGTAGCTCCATATCCTTCATAAATTCTAACTCCCATTGCCATAAAAACTTTGCATAAATCAGCAGATAAACTCCCGGCAGCAGAAAAAGCAAACCTGAAGCGACCGCCTAATGTTTCTCTAACCTTACTAAAAATAATTTTATCTGCTAGTTTGTATTTAAATGCTAACCATTTGCTTACGTCTTCAGTAAAATTAATACCTTCGGACATATTGACAAATCCATTTTCGTCAGACCTTGCTTCAGTAAGTTGCAAACCAGTTTTTATTGCAAACTCAAAGATTTTTTTAGTAACCGGAGATTTAGATGCCATATCACGCATAGCCATAAAAACACGTTCATATATTCTTGGTACAGACATAAAAACTGTTGGTTTAAACACCTTCAAATCTTCAATCAATGTCATTGGTGAAGAGTATGCAATGGTAACAGCAGCCATCATGGCAGTGCCATGACCACATTCACGTTCATAGGTATGCGCAAGGGGCAAAAATGAAAGCATAATATCATCCTCGCGATATTCCGGGACAATACGCAAATCCCTGCAACAAGCTGCATTAATGCTGAAATGAGTATGAACTACCCCTTTCTGCCTTCCAGTAGTTCCCGATGTATATACAATGGTCATTGGATCAAGTATGTCAACAGAACGCCATCTACGTTCATACGCTAATTTATCTTTTGATAATAGTTTTATACCCAATTCTCTTACCTGAGGCAGAGTAAGAACACGAGAGTCAGAACCCTTATAATCATCTTTCATAATAATACATTTTTGCAGTGTTGGCATTTCATCTGCTATGCTCAGGGCTTTTTGAAGAATTTCTTCATCCTGCACATATAAAATTTTTGATCCGGAATCATTGATGATAAAACTTATCTCTTTTGCAGAAAGCGTTGGATAAATACATACAGTGATACCGCCAGCACATAGTATTGAGTAATCTGCCCATATCCACTGCGGTGCAGTATGCGATGCTATAGCAACACAATCACCTTTCTGTATTCCTAAACTCATAAGCCCGGCTGTTAACTGTTTAACAATAAATCCAAGCTCAGCATAGTTTATTGACTGTGTAGTGTCCCCTGTCTTCCACCATTGAGCTCTTCTGGTGCCATATTTTAGTACATTCCTGTTAAGCAACTCGGGAAATGTTTGTTGTGTTATATACCATCTATCAGCCATAAGTACCTCCTTAAAAATTGTTAGTAAACACCATTGTGATTACTTTATAATACAATATTATTATAATTTGTATATGTCAAGTTATATATCATTTTTTAAATTATTTAAGCAACAATTTAATAATCAGGAAATAGTTTTAACTGTTCTATCAATATACAACATGACATAAACATTGCATATTAATGCGTACCTCATTATTACAATGCGTTCCACGCAATAACTTGCTGGCATTAAAAGATGGATAAAACCTCCCCATTTTATCATTCATATGACGTTGCATAACTCAATGATTAATTATATTGTGCATTTTATTAATAATAGCAAGCATTTTTTATAATATAATCCTGCTCCTATAACAACGTTGCCCTTAACAGTATTTATAAACATAACATAAATCATTGCTACAATAGCTTCACCTTTATGGGGGTTGTCCCTATTGTTACACCTTACGGCTTGTAAAGGTAAGGTTGTATCATCAAATTGTTTTTAAACATGTCAAAAGGGCTCAGGATGAAAAAAATTACTTTATATTTTAAATGGCAACACCAATAAAAACTTGTAAAAATTATATGGTAACTAACAATGGCAAGCATGAAACTATTACTATACCCTGTAAATTGTGTATGTACATTGCTGCTTTTATGGACAACAGCATGCAGTGTGCAAAAATATGTTACCACGCAACCTATACGGTTTGTTATCATTAACAACACTGCGCCTGATTCGCCCTATGCAGCCTATGATGCACAACTTGCTACCATTATTCAATCCATCAATAACGAAAATCCGGTATTTACCATACACTCCGGGAACATTGTACACGGCGGTACCATCGCTATGGGAATACATGAAAAAGATATAGAAACACAATACAAACAGTTTTACCGCTATTGCAGTAAACTCAACAGTATACTTTTTACCGCCTGTGGACCACTGGATACATACAATAACTCAATCCGGTTGTATACCCGCTTTACACAAAAGCAGGCATGGTATTCATTTAACTATGGCAGCCATCACTTTATTGTACTGTACAGTGATGACAATAATGTGCTTAAACTTCCTCAACAAGAGCTTCAGTGGCTTCATGATGATGTAAAAGAAAATCAACATACTGACAAAGTTGTTTTTTGCTATTTTCTGCCAGCCATACATAAAAGCAATTCGCAAATATCCGTACACAATGATTATCAGCATTTACACACCATGCTGAAGCAATACAATGTTATTGCCTTTATTGGTGTCACAGGAATTCCATCACCGGTAACTATCGACACCATTCAATATATTCCTGTTCCGTGCGATAATACTTTTACCAATAAATATAAAAAAGCTATACGCTATTATATCGTTGACTTTAGCAGCAACTACATTAAACTTGTACCACGATATTTGTAACATTAAGGTGGGTTATGCAGCGCGAAATATTGTTTGATTCCATTCATGAGTTTATAAACACGTTACGCACCAACGATATTACAAAAGTTGCCTTTACGCAAATCAATGAAAAGCGCGCACGAGAGGTTGCACCCGGCACATTGCAGGTTGTTGATGTTGCAATAGCAGAAATTCTTGCCTATAAGGATGCAACTATCTATAAATATAAAAGTGACAACGCTGATTTACCACAACTGTATGCCATGCTTGAGGGTCAGGGATTTGAATTAATAAAGCGAAGCCGAAATATAGTATAATGCAAGCGATAGTTACCATAGAAAACCTTACCATTTCATTTAGCAGCATGTATGGGAAAAACTATGCTGTGCGTAACCTTTCACTGCAAATACCCAGAGCAAAAACATTAGGGCTTGTTGGCGAATCAGGATGCGGAAAATCGGTAACTGCATATTCACTGTTGCATTTAGTTCCAAAGCCCGGTGTCATTGAAAAAGGTTCAATCATGTATAATGACATGAATCTTTTGCAATGTCCTGATGCAACATTGCAGTCTATACGCGGCAAAAACATTGCGATGATATTTCAGGAACCAATGACATCGCTTAATCCTGTATTTACCATTGGATATCAGGTTCAGGAAGCGGTTGAGCTCCATTTACATTTACGGAAAGCTGAAGCAAAGGATTACACCATTGCATTGCTGGGAAAAGCGGGGATTCCCAACCCTTCCAGCCGATATTACTCGTATCCTCATGAGCTATCAGGTGGTTTGCGACAGCGTGCAATGATTGCCATGGCGCTTGCGGCAAAGCCTGAACTTTTAATTGCTGATGAACCAACAACGGCGCTTGATGTTACCATTCAGTCACAGATACTTGACCTGCTGCTGACACTGCAAAAAAGCCAGCATATGTCCATGCTGCTCATCACACATGATTTAGGAATAGTTGCAAACGTTGCGGATGTCATTGCCATAATGTATGCCGGAGAAATTGTAGAGATTGCACCAACTAAAGAAATATTTAATAATTTTTTACACCCCTATACACAGGGGCTTATGAGCTGTATACCTTCACTGCACAAAAAAACAAAACGGCTTGCAACAATCCCCGGTACTGTCCCTATTATAAGCAAACCACCAGCAGGATGTGTATTCTATCCACGATGTTACCGGGGAGATGCCAATTGCTTACACGCTCCTGTAAGCCTTATACAAAAAAATAAAGACCACCGTGTTAGGTGCATCAAGGCATAACATGATATAATTATTATTTCATTATTTTCAATGGTAGGCAAAAGTAATAAAATAGGGCGGATGTTAACCCGCCCCTCTATCGTATTGTGATTAGTAAGCTAAATTAATATGGTAGGTCTTTTTGATACCATTCAATATAGTTTGAAATTTGCCAGGATCTTGTTCACGGGTGTTTTTCAAAAGATCAACCACTTCAGCCCTTGTCAAAACAACATCATAGTGTTCACAATGAGCCAGACTTTCTTTACTGCATATATTCCTGTTAATGCATGTTGAACAAACTGTATTTTCCATTGAGTCCTCCTTATCTATACCCATTCATAGTATATTCACATAGTGTATGTCATAATATAAGCAACTATTATGCCAACTTTGCATTTTTCATGCTATTTTTATTGTGTGCGCCTTATCTCATGTATTTTTTTATATTTTTTATGAATTTTTATCGTTTTCTTCATAGCATTGTTACTTCAGACACCCAATTTTTTTGTTTTATGGGGGTGATAGTTACCGTAAACTAATCATTTTTATATATTTGTACATATTATTTATCAATCTCATGCCTTTCCCTGTTGAATATTAATTTCACTGTATCATTTTTACAACATCACCCCGCGATGCTGATAATTCCAATGCCAGTTAGTATAATCAACGCTGCGATACCATGCTGTAATAGATTCTTTTCGCCAAAGAAGATAGAACCAAATATAATGCCTATCAGCATGCTGGAACGCTTAACAGCAACCATGTAGCTTACCGGAGCTATCGCCACAGCAAGCATATGAAATGTTATCATAATCCCCTGCGTTAATCCAATAACAACAATGTTTTTTGTAAAAATATTTTTGATAGAATCAGCACAGGCACACCATATACCAAGAATAATAACCATTATGGTAAAATAGATAGCGCCAAAAAAAGCGGGACTAGAGCAGATAACACCCATCTTGCCAAAATTTGCGGTGATACTATACAAAACCGCCACGATGAGCATCATTAACGAACCCTTATCATGGAAAACTGTTTTCAATGGCACCAGCAAACTTTGACCACGCTGAAAATAAAGGCTATACGTTCCCAAAACCACACATACAATACCAATAATCCCAGACAGGGACGCCCTTTCATGTAATAGCACCCATGCGGTTATAATAAGAAGAAGCGGGGTAAACGCCAGAAACGGGAGTGTCCTGTACATGGGTGATATCTGTAACGCTCGCATATATAAAACAAGCGCAACCACCTCAATAGGCGGTGAAAGCAACAATGCATAGATAATATCACCATTGATAGCAGGGATACCATTTACAAGAGCTATCGCCCATAACACCGGTAATGAAAAGAAGACACGCCCGGCAGCAATGGTTGCAGGATGCATTGCTGGTGCGTTTTTAACCAGCGCATCACCAATAGCAAGGAACAATGCACATAACAAAGCATAAACAATCCAGATAGAAAGCCTCCCGTTGTTAACACTACAAACTACTGTTTTTTTATTGTTATGAACATTCGTCAATAGAAAAATATAGTGTAAAGCACATATATTCAATTATTAAATTTCATAGTAACGCTGTAGATTTTTATATGACAATGCTTCCAGTATATGCCGTTTTTCAATGGATTCCGCATCATCAAGATCGGTTATGGTTCGTGCAACCTTGAGGATTCTAAAAAAACTGCGAGCGGATAGATTCATGCGCTTTATTGCCAGTTCAAGAATTGATTCACACTCGCCATTGATGGCACAAAATTCTTTGACCTCATCGCTTGTCATACGTGCATTGCAGGTTGTTGTTTTTCCGGAAAAACGCTGCCGCTGTTTTTCTCGTGCCTTAACCACCCGTTCCCTTACCCTTGCCGAGCTTTCAGCATTGCTTTTGCCCAGTAAATCCTTATAGGGAACCCTGCCTACAAGCACCTCGATATCAATCCGGTCAAGTATGGGCCCGGCAATCTTTGAAAAGTAATTGCGTATTTTACCCGTTGTACACTTGCACGGTATTTCAGGATCAAAGAGGTAGCCGCACTGGCACGGGTTGCTGGATGCAACAAGCATAAAATCGGCAGGGAATGTCATGGTTCCCAGCGCACGCGATATGGTAATCTGGCAATCTTCAAGTGGCTGACGCAATGCCTGTATCACATCGTTACGAAATTCAACAAACTCATCTAAAAACAGTACACCATTATGAGCTAACGATACCTCACCAACATTGGGTATTTTGCCTCCGCCAACCAGCGCTGCATCAGAGCTGGTATGGTGCGGGGCTCTGAACGGCGGCATATAAACCAATCCCTGCCCATGAGCAAGCACACCACCAACCGAATGTATCATGGTGGTCATAATTGCCTGCTCTTTGGTAAGCGGCGGTAAAATGCCTGGAACGCACCGCGCAAGCATGGTTTTCCCTGAACCTGGCGGTCCATACATTAAAATATTGTGCCGTCCGGCAGCAGCTATCTCCATGGCACGTTTGGCTGTTTCCTGTCCCATGACGCTTGCCATATCAAGGTAGCCATTCCATGAACTATCCCCACTTACATGTTCCGTATATGGCTGCATGGTACCATTGCAGGCTTCTATTGCCTGAGCAATATCCTTTACAGGGTACACCTTGATCCCTTCTATAGCCGTTGCCTCATTGCGGTTTGCATACGGAACAATAATCTCTTTGATACCAGCATGGTACAAAGCAATTGCCATTGCAATAACACCTTTAATGGGCCGCACCCTGCCATCAAGCGAAAGCTCCCCAACCATGGGTATGGCAAGCTGTGTACTCTCAACCTGCCCTGTAGCTACCAGAATGGAAACCGCAATGGGCAAATCAAGATTTGCTCCTTCTTTGCGATAGCCGGCAGGTGCTAAATTTACAATAAAATTTTTGGGCGGAAATTCAAATCCTGAATTTTCAATTGCCGAACGGATTCTGTCCTTTGATTCACGGATAATGGAATCAGGCAGCCCAACAATGGTAAAGTTGGGAAGCCCCTTTACAATATCAACCTCAACATCAATGAGATGCGCTTCAATTCCATGGATAACCAGCGAAGTAGCCCGCGAAAGCATAGTAACCTCCTCAGTGTGTTTATGTATTAATACGCTTTTGCGGGGGAAATTTTAAAAATTTTTTTAATTTTTTTATTTTTTACGGTTGTTTGCTGGATAAAAACGCACAAAAAACATCAATATCATTATGAAACTGATCTACCAATGCAATACCTTCCTGTGCTAAATCTATTATACGGGCTGGAGCTATTTAATAAAGATATATATTCCTGAATTTATGTCGGTATGCTCGCAATTCATCCAGTTTGGCATACGTTTCAATACTAAGAATTTCAGGTCTAATGGCATCTATTGTAGTGATAGCTCTTCGTAAAAGCAAACTATGATAATCTTCCCCCAATGGGATATCGCCATCAACAGTGCGGACAACCCTCTCCAGAATATTTTCACATTCAGTATATATTGAATGCAATGACCCGGCAATAGCCTTTATGTGCGAGTCAATATTTTCAGGATCCTTTTCAGATTGCAACCGGAGCAACTTTCGCTGTATACTGGATTTTTCTTTTTGTAAATATGTCAAATCCGATTTAATATCAGCTAAGAGGGCTTCCATAACTTACCTTCTTTTTTTATTTTTATAGCAATTTCAGGTCTGAGCACATCGTCATCAAAAAACAGATCAAATTTTATTTCACCAAATATTTCATCCAGTGCTCTGAACAAACCTTTTTGCTTTCCCCGTGGCAATCCTTCCACATATATATCAACATCGGACATTTCATCAAACATGGTGTTATATACTAATGAACCAAATATATAAACAGCCTGTGCACCACAGCCATATAGATAGGCAACTGCTCTATTGGTTTTATCCAGTGCCTTTTTGTAGTTCTGTTCTTTTAAAACCTTTCTTCGCATGGATAATATTGTTTCAGAATTTTTTGATGATAGCATCGTTATAAGCCTCTTTTTCTAAAGACATAATCTCATCTGCACCTTTTTCTTTTAATGCGTATGCATTGAAAACACCACCAAGATTTATAGCAGAGGAGATTGTTATTGTATTGTCTATCATTCAATTAACACAACATTTGTTTTTAATTGTTTTCTGAATTGAGCCGGTAAGGTAATCTGCCCTTTTTTAGTAATCGTTGCTATTGACATGATTACTCTTTAAAAAGAAATACTATAATATAAAATACTTTTCCCATTATTCACCAAACCATATCATTCTAAGAATTAAATACTAACAACCAGTATAGTAAAAACTAAAATATATCATTAAATTTTACTTACATCTTCTTATACATTAAAAATGTAAAAAGTAATGTGAAAAATGCTATTATTATGGGTATAATCCACTTTAAATTTTTTATAAACCAGAAATCTTTGATACATTCAATTTTTTCCTTTTTTTGAATTTCTTTCAGTTTGTTTTCCAATACATTTATATCTTTTTCTGTATCCATTATCAAATTATCTATATTTTGAATCACTAAATCATTTATAGGATTTTTATTATACTTGTATTTCACACTTGGATAATCTTCCATTATAAAGCATTTCTTTCCAACACCTATACCATACCTATCGGAATTGCGTAGTAACCACAATATATGCAATTCATCTTCTCGATCTTCACGAGGATGGACAGTAACTTCCCAAATATCATTCTTTTTAAAGTAATTATTTATCTCTCCAGCTAATTCCCTTGCTTTTTTGTACATTTCCAAAGATGACTTGCTTTCTTTTATTTGCATTAATACTTCTTCTATTTCACTCACTATCTTCGCATCCTTTTTACCACTGCATACACAATACCACCAACTATCGCCAGAACAAAAAGAAATACCACAAACCCAATCCACGTAACCGTTGTGCCACGTTTGAGCATGCTATACGGATTAAGGCTTGCCTCAACCACTATCCTGTCAAGCTTGCCCCTGTACATTGCCGGTATATCGGGTATGCCATCGCCATCTTCATCCTTGAAACTTTGTATATATGCAATAACACCCTGCCATTCCTTCAACTCCTGAATACCTGCCTTTTTTTTGTCTGCATCCACGCGGGCATCCTTTAAGCTTTCTATAGGTTTTCCATCGCGCCATTTAGGCACAATATCCAGTATGTGCCACGTAAAATTACCTATAATCTTTAAAAACGTAGCATTGTAAATATCTGCTGATACTCGATACAATTTTTTATTGTTGCTTGAATAATCCAGAAGATTATACCCAGCATGTTCATCGCCAACCCGGATTTCCGTTACCCTGTCAAAGAGCATACGGTTGGGATTATACGTAAACTTTACTCCGGAGACATGAATAAAATAATCACTGCCCTTAAGAGGGTAAATACTGGTTAAAATTTCCAGAGCCTTTTTAATCTCAGAGGCATACAGATAGCAGGTTATCAAAGGATAGCCCATGGTATCATCCATGCCAATGCCAAGCGGGATTGCCGCAAAGGCATCACACAATGCAACCTTCCCGGTTTTGCCAACCAAAAGGTTATCACGGATAACCCCGCCTGATATAACACCCAATGTTACCCTGCTGTCAGGATCATCGGGATTGGCATCAACGTTATTAACATACCATTGTATGGAATCAGCAATCAGATTGCCAAGGTTACACTCATCCTCTTTTAATGTAAGATTAAACGTTGTTTTAGCAAGTATACTGTTCCATTGCAGTTTCATGGGCGATAGTACCTTTTGATTGATTACCTGTGTAAATTGCTGAATCATTGCAGTAATAGCAGCATCACCTTTTATAGTATCGTTTATATCAATATAGCTATAGTCTTTTAACGATACACCATCGTTAGAGACAGTGCAATCGAGCACGGCAACCTGTTTGCCGTATTCATACGATTGTGTAATGATTGTTTTATTGACAATAAGTGGTTTGGGAATCTTTGTATGAGTATGTCCGCTGATAATAACATCAATACCATTGACTACTTTTGCCAATTGCACATCCTCAGAGCGGTCGGGATCTATTTCTTTTTTATTTTTATTTTTATAATACTTTATACCGCTGTGCGAAAGGCATATAACAACATCCACCTTCTCTTTATTTTTCAAGATATCAACCATGGTGGTAGCTGTCTTTACCTGATCGGCAAATGTTACAGGATCGGCAAAAGGGGAAACCTCCGCAGCATCTTTTCCAATAATACCAAACAATCCTATTTTTAATGTTCCTTTTTGCAAAACCGTATATGTCTTAACAAGCTCCTGTTCAAAGACTTTTTCAAGGCTGTCATCATCTTTACTTTCCGCACTGAAGACGACATTTGAAGCAACTATCGCCGGCAGAGCATTGTACCGTTTGGCTGATTGTATAATGCGAGTCAGCCCATCCGGAAACAGATCAAATTCATGATTGCCCAATGTGATGCAATCATATCCCATTGTTTTCATTAAACGCAACTCAAATGCCTCTTCCCTGCAAAGAAGATGGAACAATGAACCCATCAGAAAATCACCTGAATCAAGTACCAGTACAGGATTTTTTCTGCTCTTTTTGGTATCGTTTATTACAGTGGCAATGCGTGCCCACCCACCAACAGTATTGTCATCATTGATAGTTGCAGGTGTATAATCAATATTGGGCGAGAAACCTAAAAAATGCGAGTGCAAATCGGTTGTCTGTATAATTGTAATATCCTGGGCATATACTGATACAGTAAGAATAAAAAACATACACACTAGTGCCATACATTTCTTCATAACAGTCAAACCCCCTATCATTATCTTTCATTACTTTTTGTACATATACCATGTTAAATTATCAAGCATAAAATTTTTTTATTTTTTCCCCCTTGCCCACCCATAGAATTATTTCATCATTTAATCATTTCATCATTCTGAAGGACGTAGTCCTGCTCCTGTCATTCCGGGCTTCACCTTGAATCCATTAAAATCATTGTTATTCTGAGGGAGTGCCAGCAACCGAAGAATCTATCTTTTTATATAACAACAAGATTCTTCACTACCGCTCAGGATGACATGCCACTGCATTCTTCTCTACACCTGGCAAGTTTTTGCCAAAGCAATCAAGATTATTTTTTTTTATTGATACCATTAAAAGAGCTATTATCGTTATATGAACACTACATTTCCCATACATGTAAAAAGTAAACTTTTTCTTGCTCCCATGGCCGGTTACACTGATCTGCCATTCAGGCTTATAGCCCATACATCTGGTGCAGGGATGGTATTCTCAGAGCTTTTAAGTGCGGATGGTATCGTTCGCAGCAATAAAAAGACTCTTGCCATGCTATCGTTTTCAGATGAGGAAAAACCGCTGGGAATTCAAATTTTTGGCAATGACCCTGCTATAATGGCAGAAGCCGCTGTCAGGTTACTATCGCACAGCCCTGATTGTATTGATATCAATGCTGGTTGTTGTGCTCCAAAAGTGTGCAACAACGGGAAAGGTGCTGGTTTACTCAACAACGTTGAACTGCTACACAGGATAGCATGCGCGGTGGTGAAAAGCGTTGACATACCGGTTTCAGCCAAAATACGGCTTGGCTTTACGCAGGGCACCAAAAATTACAGGGAGGTTATTGCAGCATTAGAGCAGGCAGGAGTATCATTCATTACGGTGCATGGCAGGACGCGCGACCAGTTTTACAGCGGAAAAGCAGATTGGGATGCAATACATACAATAGCTGATTTTAGCAAGCTCCCTATTGTTGGTAACGGCGACATCACAAGCTATGAAGATGCCATGGAAAAACTTTCCACAGCCGGTTGTGCTGCTGTGATGATAGGGCGCGCCGCTATAGGCAATCCATGGATATTTTGCGGGCAACAACCATCATATCAGGAAAAGATAGCTATGATACAAAAACATTATGAACGTATGGTGCAGCATTATGGAAATTATGGCATCATACTCATGCGGAAACATATTGTAAACTATTTAAAGGGATTTCCCGGTGCAGTTAAACTGCGGAAGAAACTACTAACACTCACTTCAATGGATGAGATACTGGATGTATTACATTATTAGAATCAATCTTTCATGAGATAATTCTGCTGCATAAGCAATAGCTGCTTGTATATCTTCAGATGTCAATGAGGGGTAACTACTCAATATATCTTCTTCTTTCATCCCATTGGCTAAATTATCTAATATAACTGAAACAATAATTCTTGTACCTTTAATACATGGTTTTCCATGACATATGTTTGGATCAATTGTTATCCTGTCTTTCCAATTCATACTTACCTCCTGATACATATAAGCTTACTATACAACAATTGTAAAAGCAATTATTTTTCATTTTTAATAACTTCTACATCAATAAAATATCAGATATCATAACCTTTCACGCAATAATCCTATCATTTCATCATCATTCAGCTTAACCGGATTATTTTTGTTATCAGCTTCTTTTACTATTGTAGCACAATCCTGTTCCCTTACTCCATACATTGAAAGGCGTGGCATGGCTAATGTTTCCGTCCATTCTTCAAGCGTATGGATACAATTATGCGTTTTTTGTTCTACATCGCTTCCACCCTTTTCCGGTGCAAGCAGTTCCCCTACTTTTGCATATTTTTGTAAATATTTTGTATCGCCAGCACTTTTTAATTTTATGATCGTTGTCCTGGCTGCTGCAGCAAGCAAAGTTCCGCACGCAACGCCATGGGGAATGCCAAATAAAGCACCCAATGGCGAAGCCAGCCCGTGCACAATGCCAAGCCCTGCATGGGCAAGCGTAATCCCGGAAACATACGCAGCATATGCCATGCCAGCCCTTAACGGTATAGAATCATTTTTTTCGATACATAACGGCAAAAGGCTTCGTTGCACTTTTTCTATTCCACTGAGTGATAGCGCATCGGTAAAAGGATTTGCCTTTGTTGAAACATACGACTCAATTAATTGAGTAAGAGCATCAAGACCACTTGCAGCGGTTATATTAAAAGGGCACCCAATCATGAGTTCAGGATCAATAATAGCAATATCAGGGACAAAGTTATCGTGGCGTAATGAGCGCTTAAAACCGTTGGTGCCGGTAGTACTGAGCACAGCATTTTTAGTTGCTTCACTTCCTGTACCCGCAGTGGTGGGTATTGCTATAAATGGAATTTTAACACCTCCATGTAGCTTTGTACCCACAACCTCCAGATAGTCATAAACGCTTTCATTCAATGGCAACATGGCTGAGATTGCCTTACCTGCATCGATTACACTGCCCCCGCCAATTGAAACGACTGCATTAATTTCTTTATCGGCAAATTGCTTTACCACTGCGTCAACAAGTTGCGGCGACGGTTCTCCATTAACAGTAACTATCGCATAATAAATATTTTTGCTTTTTAATAAGCGTTCAATAGCATCCAATCGTCCTGATTTTTTAAGCGATGAACCACCGGTTACCAGCAGTATTTTTTTCCCAAATTTTTCAACAGCAAATGGCAGTTGTGCGATAGCTCCCGCAAAAAACATGGTATAAGGCAGCCGCCCCAATGAAAAATTGATTACTTCCATAATGAATCCTCAAGTGGTGCAATGACGGCATACGCTGTCCCTTTTCGGGGCTCTTCCATCCAGGGTGCAACAGTATCCTTCCACACTGCATAATGCTGTGTGTTTTTATGAGCGTTAGCATCCTGCTGTGTGCGATACGCTTCATACAGAATAAATCGTGTGGGTTCATCCTGTGACTGCAACACATCAAAACGCAGGTTCCCTGGCTCCCGCAGTGAGTTTTTATGATTGTGGATTGTTGCCGTTATAAAGTCATTAATATGTTCTTTTTTTACATTGACGTTAACTACATTTACTATCATACCTTCCCCCTGTAATTGAATTATTAAAACAATGCAGTACTGCCGTCAGGATGTATAACTTTTATGAAAGAATCAAGTATATATTAATGGTATGCGCACTATCAAACAAATAAAAACTTACTTTACATTTATCTATAGTTTTTTACTGTTGCTACGAAATGATTTTTAGCTGATGATTCAGCATATATAGTATACTAATCCAAGAGGTGTTACCATGAATATTTTAATATTTGGTCCTAACGGCAGTGGTAAGGGAACACAGGGCGCAGTTGTACAAAAAAAATTTAACATTTCCCATATTGAGTCAGGTGTTATTTTTAGAGAAAACATAAAAAAAGGCACCGAATTGGGGCTTAAAGCAAAAACGTACATTGACCGCGGTGATCTGGTCCCTGATGATATCACCATCCCAATGATTTTAAACAGACTCAGAGAACCAGATTGTAAAAACGGCTGGCTTCTTGATGGCTTCCCACGAAATGTTGAACAGGCAAAAGCCATTGATAAAGCGTTAAAAGAAGCCGGCATGGCACTTGATTATGTTATAGAAATAGTGCTTGATAGAGAAAGTGCCAAAAAACGAATAATGGGGAGAAGGCTCTGCGAAAATGACAATAATCATCCTAACAATATCTATATCGATGCAATAAAACCCGCTGAAAAAGATGGCCAGATAGTATGCCGTGTATGTGGCGGCAAGCTATCCGCCCGTGCTGATGATCAGGATGAAGCTGCTATCAATAAACGTCATAATATCTATTATGACACAAAGACCGGAACGTTAGCGGCTGTACAATATTTTAAAGATATTTCAAAACAAAGTGGCGGAAAGCCAAAAATTATAGAAGTAGACGGAACGCCCGGTGTTAAGGAAGTAAGTGAAGCATTGCTTAAAAAGTTGGGATAACAACAACATGTATACAGGGGGTTGACACTATACAATTTCAACCCCCTGTGTTTGTATTAATGTTGTATTAATGTTGTATTAATGGAAATAAAAAATATTGGTTGCTTCGTTATTGTATTTCCTTCACTATGAAAATTTGATGATGCATTTTTTGTAAAATGAAAATCCTCCGAAAATAGATTTATTAACCCCACCCCCCTATCTCTGGTAAGACGAGGAGAACATTCACACCATTGTCATTCTGAGGGAGCGTTAGCGACCTGAGAATCTATTCGTTCATACATGAGTTAACAGTGTCAGGACAAACATTGCTTAATTCTTTTTGCATTTTATTTTTAAGTAAAAGTTTTCTGGAAGCATCACTCGCTTTTTTTGCCTCTGGCGATAGCTCTGGTTGAAACCTTTTAAATACGGATGTATCTTTTTCGATTACTCCTTTGTGTTTACCATTATAAAAAATATTATATGCCAGTGTTACAACAGATGTATGTATTGCATCTGCCATATGTTTGTTATTTTTTTTGATATATTCTTCATCACACTTGCTTATAAATTGATATACCGGTGCTGTTAATTCTTTTTCATGATTATATGTAACCTTCCCATAGTGATAGGTAATGATAACCACCAATGAAATCATTATAATCATAAAAATAATAATTTTTCGTAATTCTTTTTGCATATATACCAACCTACCGTGCTCATGCAACTATTTAATGTATTTCAACGTCAATCTGTAATGCAGGTATTATAAATTATAGTATGAAAAGTAAAGACATCAAAATTATTGTATGGTTATCCGGGCAATTGAATGTATTGCAAAGCGATAGTTATTAAAATATAAAAGTATTCATGAATATTGTTAAAACAATTTGACTTTTTTAATCAAAATAATACACTTTGGCTGAAATCAGCATATTATGATGTCAATTATAATACAGTAAGGGAGTTAATTATGAGTGAAATAAAGGTTGGGGAAAAAATAAAAGAATTCCGTGAAAAAAAGAATATGTCATTGCATGAATTAGCAGAAAAAACAGGATTTTCATCAGCTTTTATTTCACAGATTGAAAATCATCTCATCTCGCCGCCATTGGGTGCTATTATCAAAATAGCACATGCCCTATCAACAGAAATGGGAAGATTTTTTGGTCAGACTACCAGTGCACCATTTACCCTTGTGCGTTCAAATGAACGGGAGCTGACATCACGGGTTGCATCTAAGGAAGGCGTCCGATATGGATACACCTATGAGTCATTAGCACCCGAAAAAATTAATCGCCACATGGAGCCATTTATAGTAACGCTTGAACCAGTACAGGGCGGACAGCCATATAGCCATGAAGGTGAAGAATTTATATATGTTTTAGAAGGTGAAGTTAAAATACAATTAGTCGATTACTCTGATATCCTTTACCCGGGTGATTGCATCTATTATGATTCAATAGTTCCTCACAGGGTAGATACAGCAACAGAAAATTCAGCAAAAATATTAGCTGTACTATACAGCTCGTAACTACCGGTTATAAAAGGGTATCTAATGATATCATTTCCATATGCTTTCATTGAGGGAATAACATGGAACTTAACGATATAATAAAAAACGATGACGACAGGCTTTTCATTATTACACCGGAATGTTTTATTGTATTTACCGGCGATTCAATTGAAGATGAGAAGCCCTTTATACGCATTGGCAACAGTCTGTCATTAACGCCACGTATAATCCCTCTTATTGAAAATATTATTATAACGGATCTTATAACAGGCAACCCGGCACATGAGCAATTTAATATTGACCCGCGTTACCTTTCATCAAATCGCTATATTGGCAGTAAATTAATTGTAAAACGCTATCTTGAATATCAAAAACTTTTTGGGCTTGATCTTCATAATGCAACAATAGTTGACATTGAAGAAGATATACCGGAACTTTCAAAAGAACAGATTATCTCTGACCGTGAAACCTTTCTGGGTATCTTTTATACAGATAACAATTTTAAGATTCTTCATAATCAAAAGATTCTCTTTGATCTAAAGGAAATACATCAAAAATATCCCGGAGATGTACTGGTTCACAATAAATTGTCTGAAACTTCCAGTAGCATTCGCTTCTCGGGTTGTGGCTTTGCGATAGCTCCTGATAGCATTCTTTTCTATAAAAACAATACATTCAGTACCATAGAGTTCCCAGCTTCCTCCTACTATCTATCATTTTCCAGTTTACAGATTGATCCTGCAAACATTCGTGATACTGTCATTACCACTGCAAATACCATCCCCTTAATACCCATTGTGAAATGGAAAAATGCACTTTCCGGTAGATTACGAATCTTTTATGACAACGAAGAAGAGGTTAAGCTTTTGAAAAAGCTCTTCAATAGATGTACAATCCATTTTACCAATACCAGAACGCTGGCATGCGACAATCCTGAGGGATTCAGTATAAAGAACATTAATCCATCAAAAAATTGTATCATCACTTTCAAAAATGTAAAACCTTCATCAAGGGATATCACTATTGTATACATACATGATCCATCCGCATTACCCCTTGCGGTAGAAACACCCGCTGATCTCTATTTGATAGATTACGATCTCTATAAAAAAGGAGCGATGTTGCTTGCTACTATTTCACCTGCTGCAATTATCAGCCACCACGAAGCCATAATCCCTGTAAAAGATCATATCCATTGTACGCCCTCTCATCAGTATGATATTCGCTGCTATGATAATAAAGACAGGCTTTTAAACGATATGGTGGCTCACGTTGATAAAACAATAGCTGCTGTACTACAGGAAGGGGATATTGCTCACATTGAAAAACTTCCATTTGATGAGCTATCGCCCATACAATTATGTAACATTGTACAAATTCTTCGCGTTACACTTCATAACACTTCCAGCAGGGAAGAATATAAACACATTGAGAAACTTTTGTATCGCTTACAACACATGAAGAAATCAGATGCTATAGATTGTCGCTACAGCATCATGCTTTTTAACAACTATGCGTATACCGTATGCCAGCCACTACAACCAGAAACGACCTATCCCTTTGAACTAATTGAACATTTGCATGAGGAAACAATTCCCCGGACAGATCTACTTCCTGATATAGTGAACCGCATTATAAATGACCGCAAGCGGTTAAATGACCTTCTTGAGCTTTTTTACAAGAAAAATAACACTGTTGCAAAAGAAGCACAAAGTATTGAAAAAGCTATCAACAAAAGAAAAAAAGAAACATCTGAAAAAAAATCTCTAGATATGTCATTTATAACAAGGGAAAAAATGAAACGCCGCTTACAATGGATTAAAAAGGCTGCATCAGTATTGTTAATCATCATCACTGCTTTAGCTGCCCTTTATGGAGTTTATTATTCATACACCACCTATCAGAAAAAAATTGAATCGCAACGTCAAGCCCGTTATATCAAACACCTTACTCAAAAATACAATATCCATGTGTCAGATAGAGACATTTTCTTCTATGCCAACGATGTTGCAGTAAAAAATGGCTATAGCAGGATTGATATCAAGAGCTTGAAAGAAAAAAATCCGCACTGGATATATCCCGGTAATAGATTTGTACTGCTTGATGGTGAAACAATTGTTGTAAAACCTGGCGACACCTTATGGGGTATCTCTGAAAAAAAATTATTGTCATTATACATAACGTTTTATACCATTATCGATGAACTGGAAAAAAAGATTGATCAAGGGATAAAAGATGAGGCTTTGCTTAAAAAAGCTTTTGATACAGCTATTAGTCAAAAGCAAAAAGAATACCTTAAAACCTTAATGCAGCGTATGAATACCATGACAACAAATAATAAAAAATAATGTTTAAAACCTTTAATAACAATGGAAATAACAGATACTATTAACTATTATGTTGAGCCCGTTGAGATAGAAATTTATTTGAAAAAAGCAGGCAAGGTGCGAACTATCATCAAAGATATGTTTGTTGAGCTCATTGATGTTGAACCCCTTCCCAATGAAACCAGCAAAAAAATATTTGAATATTTTAAAAGCAATAATCAACCTATAGATTTAATTGAGATAACAAACCTTTTCCCTGAATTAATATCCATGGTATTTGAATCGTATTATCACAATATCAATCTCTACGAAAAATTGAGCATGTACTTCAAAGCAGGTTTGAGTGGTAGCACTGACTCATGGCGTTTGGCACTTTACTTTACCGAGCTATTGATGAAATTTGAGCCTACTATCGCTTCATCCCAGTATATTGGTGACTTCCAAACATACAACCTCAATTATCTTATCCGTAAGCTTAACCAGCTTGGTGAAAAATTTTTACTGGAGGATGCAACAGTTTTGTATCTCATCAAACGCCGGAATAAAGCCTATGAAGGTAAACCCAGAGATAAAGAATTTGAAAAGCTGGTGGAACTATGGCAATTCAATGTTAAAGAGCACCCATTTTAAAAAGTAATTTGACATTTACATACTGATAGCTTATTTTTAGTAAAAGTACATCTTAAAAATCTCAACAGGTATTTATTTATGGAGCAACCCTTTTATATAGTATACGATAGGCTTTACACCACCAACTATATAACAGCATCAGTTGAAAAGCCTGAGCGCGTCCGGCAGATAATGAGCTCATTGGGGAAAACCTACCCTATCGTTAAACCTGATCCCTGCACCGACGAAGATATTTTACGATGCCATTCCGAGGGGTTGCTATTTATGGAAAAACAGGACCCCGAGCGCTATGAAATAGCAAAACTTTCGGCTGGCGGCGCTTTGAAAGCAGCAACCATGTCTATGGAAAATAAACCCTGTTTTGCAGTAATACGCCCCCCTGGCCATCATGCAAATCCTGATCATAACTGGGGTTTTTGCTATTTCAACAATATGGGTATCACGCTAAAACATCTCATCGCAAAGGGAATCATAACAAGGGCGATAGTTCTTGATATTGATTTGCATTTTGGCGATGGAACTGATACCATATTTAAATCAAATGCCAATGTTCCTGTTCTGAATATTCAAGCATCCAATCCGGTTGATTTCATCAATGAAACAAAATCCCGATTGGAAAGCTGTGACCATGCAGACATTTTAGGGATAAGTGCAGGTTTTGATCAATATATAAAAGATTGGGGCGCCAATCTTTCAACCCCGGATTACTTTACATTAGGGGAGATTTCTGGTTCTTTTGCCAAAAAGCGATGCAATGGGCACATATTTGCCATATTGGAAGGCGGATACTATATCCCTGATTTAGGCAAAAATGCTATTGCCCTTATAGAAGGGATACTAAAAGGTCTATACGATTAATACCAGGCTAACAATTTTATGCTTAATAAGATTATTATTCCTTTCTTCAAGATACTATTCTATAATGCAATAGTGACGGGTTCGGTATGTTTTGTTCTGTATTTAAATCACATTGTACTGTCAGTACAATGTATCCTTTACATCCTTGCCATTACCATTATCAGCAGCATATACCTAACCTATACTAAAGCCTTACCTTTGCAATCGTTACTGTATACTATCAAAACGATAGTAGATGCTAACAATAAAACCTATAGTATATCGTTAAAAGAAACAGCAATAAAGCTATCCCATTTGCTGGAACAATTTAAAATGAAATCAGACGCCGTTATGAAAGAAAAAGATACAATTGTTCATGAGCTGACCGAATCAAAAAAAATGTTAGAAAAATATTCCACCAATCTGGAAGAAATGGTAGAACAGCGGACCGAAATATTAAAATGGCTATCCATAACCGATCCATTGACAGGGCTTTACAACCGTCGATATTTTATTGAGCAAATTGAACTGGAATTTAAACGGTCAAAACGTTATAGCAGAGACTTATCACTCCTGATGTTAGATATTGATCATTTTAAGCTGGTTAATGATAATTACGGCCATCAGATTGGTGATATTGTGCTCAGAAAAATATCTTCAGTTATTATTAATCTGCTCCGTGATTCTGATTTAGCCTTTCGATACGGTGGAGAAGAATTTATGATAATACTACCGGAAACAAAATCTGAGGATGCCATTAATGTAGCCGAAAGGATGAAACAGGAAATAATGAATACACAGCACAACTATGCCTCAATCATTTTTACTGTTACAGCAAGCTTTGGGATTGTTTCCATCAAAGATATGATTGATAAATTTGAAACAATTGATGATATTATTAAAAAAGTGGATGATAATCTCTATAAGGCTAAAAATTCAGGCAGAAACACTATAATATACGAGTAATTAAAATGTATATGAATTCCTTTCCGCAGCAGCATACAAATCTAAGGGGAGCCCTTTCTTTTGTAATATATTTCTATAATGAGTAACTATCGCATCTAATTCTGAATCCTTCCTCAATGGTTCATGGTGAAATAAAAACAATGTTTTTACCTTTGCTTTTAAAGCTAAATTAATGACATGATGGGTAGTGCTGTGGCCCCACCCTGTTTTTTTTGGATATTCAGCAGGGATATACTGTGCATCAGAAACCAAAACATGAGCACCTTTAACAAAATCAACAAGTTGTTCATTCATCTGTTTTGCAAATGCAATAACCTCGGGGTCATTATCTTTATAAACATTGTAATATGGTTCATTATCACCCAGATAAACAAATATTTTTTCATTGTATACTACTTTATATCCATAACATGTGACAGGATGATTTAAAAGATGTGTATAAACCTTAAAATTTCCAACACTAAACTGATTATTTGTTATTTCATAAAAATGCAATGTTGCTCGCAGCTCTTCTGTGCGTACAGGAAAATAACTGTATTGCATCTGGCCTTTGATTATCTCTTCTAAACTTTTTTCAAATGTTCCAGGACCATATACGTTGACAGTATTGCCAGGAATAAAGATTACCGGGAAAAAGGGAAAACCATTTATATGATCCCAGTGAGGGTGCGAAATACACATATTAACAGTATAGTTTTTTGATAAATCCAGCGATTCACCAAGAACTCGCAAACCTGTACCAGCATCAAATACAATCCAATCTCCTGCATCAGATTTAAGCTCCAGACAAGCGGTGTTACCACCATATTTCATTGTTTCAGGTCCTGGAACTGGAATTGAACCCCGTACACCCCAGAATGTTACAGTCAAGGTACTCATTGTAAAAAAAGCTTTGCCTTCTGTATTTCATTATTTAATGTTGATAACGTTTCGAATATAATCTCTTCGTTGACATTAAGTATCTGCCAGATTGATTCATCAATGGGATCAATAACATAATTACCACTAAACCCAACTTTTGAAACTTTCACAAAAACATCTGCAATATGAACAATCATAGAGTATATAGCTGAATCACCTTTCATTATTGGTATATGATGCTTGCCTACTGCATAGAGCAGGTTATTTTCAAAGTTCCATTTTTTTCCTATTGCTATGCCAATCTCTTCATGAGACAAACCCAGAATGTTTTTTTCAATGTCAATAATCAAACCACCTTTTGTTTGAGAAATTTCAATAATCTGCTTCATCTCATCAAGGAAAAAGTTATTTAAAAGAACCTTCCCGATATCATGTATAAGCCCTGCTATAAAAAATTCTTCCAATAGCTTTTTGTCAATACTCAATCGCTGAGCTATTAGCTTTGAGGCAACAGCAACACCAATAGAATGCTTCCAGAACTCTTCAGCATCAATAGCCCCCTTTTTCAATGCTATTTTCCCCATTAAGGCTGAGGATAAGGCTACGTTTTTAATTGTGTTTATGCCCAGCATCACAACTGCCTGTTTTAAAGATTTAATTTCCTGAGGCAGCCCAAAATAAGCTGAGTTAACCATTCGTATTACTTTTGCAGTAAGCACAGGATCAAGCTGAATAACATCAGTTAAATGCTGGGCAGACGATGTAACATCATTAGCAACAATAATAATTTTATGCACCACAGGAGAAAGAGGGGGCATCTTGTCTATTGAATCTTTAACTTTTGCAACAATATTTTGAGCCATCAATTACCCCAAACCAAACTGCATTTCAATGTTATACTAACAGCCAGTAAATAATATCAGCTATTATCACTGCCCAGAACATAATGGAAAATAAAATAATTATTTTATTGATTGCATTTTTCATCATTTATTTCAGAACTATTTTACCACGCATAACTCTGAAAAGCATGAGAGTTTCACCACGTTTTATCTCAAGGGTTGCCACCGAACCAACCTTCCCTCTGAGTAAATTGTTAACAACATAATCACATGACAGTCCATCAACAGGAACACCATCAACTGAAATTATTGCATCACCTTCCTTTATTCCAGCCTGATGTCCTGTACCACCTTCATATACATTGACTATAATAAACGGATTATTTTTACCTACTTTTTCAGGACCTGCAGGCACTTCTATGCCTAATCCTCCAAATTGCTCTTCAGAACAGGAAAACATTGTTATGCACAAAACTATCATAAAAAGTTGCTTCATGTTATTCCCTCATTTTAACATTTCTGTCTTGATTTATTTTCCACTTTTAAAATGAACTATCATCTCAACCATAATGGCAACATGATCGGACAAAATATTTATTGCCATCTCTTTATCACCCAGCTCTGAAAGTTGAACATACAGGTCAGCTATCCCCTTTCTTAAGTTCTGGTCAATGGTAACTATTTCTTTTAATTTCTGCCCACCTGGTTTTTCATTTGAGTGATTTAATAGCTCATTCATCATACGCCTGTGGATGGAGTTGAGCAGTTCTGAATTATCCATGATGATCCCTTCCTGTTCATAATAAATTAATTTATGACGTTAGCCAATAAACAATGCATATATGCTATATCACTTACCCTGTTCGGCTGTTACCTCTTCTTTCTTATCTGTTTGTTCTTTTTGCTGTTCAGTTGTTTCTGTTCCCGTTTTCTTTGGTATTGTGTCAACAACCTTTATTTCACCAGCTAAAGAATCAATAGTGGATGGATTAAAATAACGTGAATAATCATCATCATGATATCGTTTCAATGCCTCAACTGGATAACCTGCCACAATAGGGGATTTATTTGCTATCAAATACTCTATAGTTGCTACAATTAAGTTAAAATTAAAATCTTTTACATAATCACGTATTATAGGTTCAGCTTTCTCAAACTCAGCAGTTAAAAGGTATTCTGCCACTCTGCGCTCATCCTTAAAACGCACTCGTTGTTCAACACGCTTTCCATACGTTTCCTCGTCTTTTGATTCTTGTTGCGTTATACCAGGCAATTGCACATCATAATACTCTTTTTGCATTTCATCAATTATTTGCTGCTCAGTTTTTGAAATAAACCGTACATAAAATACATTTCCTTTTTCACGTTCAATCTCAAAAAGATGATTATATATCTTCTTTTTTGTTTCATCGTTTTGCGATTCAAAGATTGCTAAAAAACCATATCGCCTGGCTCTCCGTACCATTTTAATTGCTTCAATATATTTATAAATTTTATTTGAGCACAGCTTTGGGTTGGAAGCATCTGCAACTGTATGATGGGTCCTGGCTACTTCTCTGTCTCTGTACGCCAGATTTAAATAAAGGCGTGCTTTTTTATTCTTTGATTTTATTACTTCCGGAGAGATAGAATCTAAAAATTGCCTGGTATCATCCAGATAATCTTTAACCAGTAAAGAATAAAGATCAACCTGTTTTTTTTGCGATTCATAAACGTTTTTAAATGCTCTGTTATAATCTGATTGCAGATAGGCAACCTCTGCATTAAAATGTATCTCATAAATATCTTTGAACTGATCTTTATATTTTTGACCAAAATTAGATATGGGAACATCCATAAACTCAATAAATTCTTTATTATCCCGAATAGCACTATCAGCAGTAAGCTGATCAGCAAAACTACTATCAGGCAAACACATGATAATAATTGCTAAAACTATTATACTGTTTCTCATCATTCACCTTCAGATAACAATTATTCTCCAAACTTAAACTCTTTTGTTGCTACAACCTTGCCATCCAGCAACACTTTTATTTGGTATTGTCCATGTCGTTTAAAATATTCATCAGGGATATAGGTACTTAATTTAGGAAAATCCTTATCAACTTCAAATGTAATCTGTTTATACTGCGCGTAACTATCATTTTCAAAATAGTACAGGGAGATAGTTACCGTGTCACAGTCAAGTTTTGATTTCATAATTCTATCGACAAAAAAATATACCTTATCATTATTGCTAAATTTTGATACCGATGACTGATCGTTTGAGGTAATTTCCTGATTGGAAATAATTAAATTTGCCTTTCCATAATCCTGAATATTGAATATTAGCCACAGTGCAGCAATTATTACCAATGCAACACATATGACTTTTAATACTAAATTAACCGTTAATTTACCGGGAAAACCACCTTTTGCATCTTCATTATCCATATTTATAATGGACCTCCCTTAACATAGAATTATTCCCCGCCTTCAAACCCCTCTTTTTATAAAGGTTTCAGAGCGGATTTACTTACATTTAGTTGAGCTACCAATTAGCTTATAAATAAATTGCTGCTGTTATTTCTGCAATGTTTTCAAAATTATATTACAAAGATGCAATACTCTTTATAATATGATATGTATTATACCTAATACATATACCATAAGTGTAAAACTTCATTGTATCCTTATAAATATAACACACCATACCATAGCAAATAAGTCAACAATTTCACAGTATATTTTTATTTATAATCCAATCCTTTTTTATCAGATATACTCAAACGCATTTTTTCAAGTAAGGAAAATAATTTTGGGCTTATATACACATCATAGCTTACGGGATCATGAATATCTTTTATTGATCTGGTTAAAGACTGCATATTGTTATAACAATAATGCCGTATCTCCTGTAGCGTTGGTGTATCATATACCAATGTCCCATTGTGAAAAATAGGTACATGCATGCATCGCGAAATCATATGCCCATCTAAGGTAAACTTATTACCCTTAATATCATAAACATTTCCTTTTATAACCGTCTCTTCATCCTGGCATATTAAATCAAACCATATGGTATTGTCAAAATCATAATATCTATAAACATTTTTTCGTGATGGTATGGTCCCTTTTGAAATTTCATCAGAAATTTTCATTTTGGGTATTAGCTTACCATCCTTTTCAATGGCTGCCATTTTATAAACCCCGGATAAAGCCGATTCACCAAATCCTGTTGCAAGACGTGTTCCAACACCAAAAAGATCGATTGGCGCTCCCGCCTTTAATAATTCATCAATTCTGTATTCATCCAGATCATTTGAAGCCAATATTTTAACATACTGCAAGCCCTCATCATCCATCATTTTACGAACCTGTTTGCTTAAATACTCAAGATCACCACTATCAAGCCTTATTCCAACAAGGTGTTTCCCTTTTTTAGCCAGCTTTTTTGCTGCTGCTATCGCATTTTTTATTCCTGAACCTAACGTATCATAGGTGTCAACAAGCAATATAGAAGCATCAGGAAAAACTTCAGTATAATGATCAAAAGCTTCATTTTCATTATCATAAGCCATAACAAAGCTATGCGCATGCGTTCCTTTAACTGGTATGCCAAACATTTTTCCGGCAAGAACATTTGATGTGCCAACACAACCCCCTATAACAGAAGCTCTGCTGGCGCTTAAACCTCCGTCGGGACCCTGTGCTCGTCGTAATCCAAATTCAATAACATCCCTGCCCTTTGCAGCATAACATATCCTTGCCGATTTTGTTGCAATAAGTGACTGAAAATTTATACAATTTAACAATGCCGTTTCAATGAGTTGCGCCTGTCCTAACGTAGCTTCAACCCTTACAATAGGCTCTTCCGGGAAAACAATATCCCCTTCCTGAAATGAATAAATATTACCTGTAAACTGGAAAGCTTTACAGTAATCAAGAAAATCATCGCTGAAAATATTCAATGAATGTAAATAATCTATACTATCTTTTGAAAATGAAAGATTTTGCAGATAGTCAATAAACTGTTCCAATCCCGCAAAAACCACATACCCCGAACCAAAAGGATTCTTTCTAAAAAACATATCAAAAATGGCATAACGATTTATTATATTTGTTTTGAAATAAACCTGCATCATAGTCAGTTCATACAGATCAGTTAATAACTCCAGCCCTTGCATTTAATACCTCTCGTAAATTAATCCAATTGTATACTATTAATAATGATATTGTAATAAAAAGTATACATAAAATTAATCAAATAAAAAATTTTTATATTGACAGAATTACTATTATTAATCCTTAATTAATCAATTATTCTTTCTGTATTTTATCAGTTATATAAACAAATAATTTTCTAATGTTTTTATAGATTATATATAAGAATGAGTATGGATTAGTTTATGGCATTTGAACCCGAGAGCGATAATCTATTCAGCGATCATCTCATAATCATTAAAGGTCGTTTTAAAGCATTATCAATGAACTTATATGGTCTTTTTATAATTATCTTTAATCAGGATAAGCGTATCGATACCTATAATATCGCCGTATCAACTTTTTCTAATATATATGAAAATGAGCCNNAATTTTAACGCAAACCTTACATCATCAATAATGGACAATTTTAAGGAAATATCTGCCGAAGATAGTAAGACCAATCAACTATATGATTATGCAAACAGCTACGACTATAACAGTCTTGACACCTACCTCTTTGATACCATAAACAGGGTTGTCCATGATAAAAATCTTGTGCTTGAAACCAGTATTCAGGAGGTTACAGCCGAAGAATTTGCTCAAACTAAGGAAAAACGTTATAACAAAGCAGAAGAAAAGTCCACTTCAGAAACCGAACTGGAAGAAGGCGCTGTTATTTTGAACATTCAACCTATTTTAGCACCCGTGAAAGGCAAACCAATTTATGAACTTAAAATTGGCGATAGAATTATGACAAAAATTATTCCCAACACCGACAGAGCCAACTATTTCATAGATCTTCTGGGGCTGAGAGTTGAAAATCATATAAAGCCAATTGCTACTGAAGTAATAGACATCAAATCAGACGGGAAAAGTGAGCCCCTTGAGATACTAACCAGAATTGGTCCCGGTATTTATGGTAAATGCATTGAAGATGAACGCCAGGTTAAACTAAGACTGTACGATGCTCTCATTGATGGTCCTTTAACACAAAAGGTTATCCCAAAACAAACTCAACCATCGCCCACCTCAGTTGCAACCTATGAGGATGTGGGTTTTTCAAAGCTCACCTATGTTATTATCTCTTTATTTGTTTTACTGCTTATTATTTTTGTTCTTCTTATTTATATTAGCTTTTAATTGACAAATAGAGCATTTCTGCAGTAATTTCATTCACGCCTGAAGCCGATTAATACAACAGCAGTATATAATTTGCAAAAAGGAGGCGGCATATGTTTTATCTGCTTCTAAGACTGCTGCATGAAGAAATGGTTGAAGGAAAGATATCACGGGAAGAATATTTTGAAGCAGTAATACGCATAGCTTCAATACACGGATTTAAGAGGAATGGTATACAATAATGGACAATCGTGAATACATTATGAAAACTGCACATGATAATGATGTGAAGTTTATACGGTTATGGTTTACCGATATTTTAGGATTTCTAAAAAGCTTTGCCATTACCATCAATGAACTGGAAGATGCTCTCGAAGAAGGTGTGCGCTTTGATGGGTCAACCATACATGGATTTGTTCGTAAAACTGAAAATGAAATGATAGCTTTCCCTGATATTGAAACATTTGAAATACTGCCATGGCGGCCAAAAAGCAATTCGGTAGCACGGATGTTTTGTTATATCTATAATGCTGATATGACCCCTTATGAATGTGATGTCCGTCGCATTTTATACAACAATCTAAAAAATGCTGCAAATAGAGGCTATGTATTTTATGTAGGTCCTGAGATTGAATTCTTCTTGTTCAGAAATGCTGAATCTACCGAATTTCTTGATAGAGGTGGCTATTTTGACCTGACACCTCTTGACATTGCCAGTGATATCCGCCGACAGATGGTATTAACACTTGAAGAAATGGGTATCAGTGTAAAATCATCTCATCATGAAGGTGCACCAAGCCAGCACGAAATAGACCTTCGCCACGATGATGCGCTTACCACTGCTGACAACATCATGACATTTAAGATAGCAACAAAGGAGATTGCCCAGCAGAACAATATGTACGCTTCATTCATGCCCAAGCCACTATCGCACTACAATGGTTCAGGGATGCATATCCATCAATCACTATTTAAAGACGATGTGAACATATTTTATGATCAGCATGATGAGCATATGCTTTCACAAACGGCAAAATGCTACATTGCCGGACTATTGAAGCATGCACCTGAGTTCTTTGTTCTTTCCAATCAATGGGTAAATTCATATAAACGATTGCATTACGGGTTTGAAGCACCTATTGACCTTTCATGGAGCACCAATAATCCATCATCCCTTGTTCGCATTACCACCAGCCGTACCGATAAACCAAATTCAGTACGGGTGGAGCTTCGGAATCCTGACCCTGCATGCAATCCCTATCTACTGTTTGCAGCTATTTTAGCCTCCGGCCTAGCTGGTATTGACAACAACGATGTACTACCAAAACCACATGACCTGACATTGAAAAAGCATGAGCCTGCTGCACAACCTTTACCATCAACTATAGAAGAGGCGTTAAAAAAATTTGACAAAAGCCAGCTTATGCGACAGTCATTGGGTAACAAGCTGGTAGATTTATTTGTTGAAAATAAATATTATGAGCTTGATCAGTACAACCGCCATGTTACCGACTATGAGCTGAATACCTATCTGCCCATTTTATAAAACATGAATTGTACAACTGCACTCATAGGCTGTGGCAGGATTGGCTTTCTTCTGGAAGATGATCCGCTCCGCACAAAACCTTGCACGCACTATGGCGGTGCAAAAAAAGCTAAACTTACCATAACGCATGCATGTGATATCAACAAAGAACGGTTATCGCAGTTTGCTCAAAAAGCAAAGCTGCCAATAGACCATTGCTACACTGATTTTCAAAAGCTTCTTGAAAAAGAAAAGCCTGAATGTGTTATTATTGCTTCGTGGACGCAAACGCATGCCACCATTGGCATACAAGCAGCACATCATGGTGCAAAAGTCATTGTTTGCGAAAAACCAATTGCACAGGATATTGCATCGGCAAAATTATTGCTTGAAACATGCAGTGCTCATAACACAACTCTTATTATTAATCATGAACGGCGCTATGACTATCGATATAATTTTGTAAAAAAGCTTGTTGAAGAAGGCAGCATTGGTGCTATCACCTCAGTACATGGATTTGTGTTTACACCATCACGGTCTCATATACCGCAGTCAGGAGGAGGGACACTGCTGCATGATGGAACCCACCTTATTGATACAGTGCATTACTTGTTTGGAACTATCGCACAACTACAGGGACATACCAAACAATATTCGCCGCAGTCATTATACGAAGACTATGCACTGGCGCATTGTTTAACACACTCCGGTATTCATGTCATCCTTGAGGCAGGGGGTTATCGCGATTACTTTTTGTTTGAGTTACGGATATACGGAACGGGCGGTGCGATAGTTATTGGGAATGGATATCTGCACGTTTACACACCAGAGAAATCACAGTTTTATACAGGCTTTAATGACCTTGTTGCAAAACATGAACATCCCAAAGGAAAACCAGACTATTTTGTACAGCTATATAAAGAAGCAAAGCAATGCCTTAAACATCCTGAACCGGTAACATCAAGCGGCACTGATGGATATAGAGCGTTAGAGGTTATCCATGCAATCTACCATTCAGCCTCACAGGGAGGTAAAACCATCACACTTCCCCTTGATTGTACTTCCAGCGATAGTGTATGTTTTTGATTTTAATCTGAGGTATATCACGGGTTTTATTTTCATATACTATAGCCAGAATCCCTCATCTTTTAGCTTTGTTGCAAGGGAACTATCGCCATCTTTCATTGACTGTACCATAGAATAAACATATTTAGCAATGATATCAACCTCAAGGTTAATCCTATCACCACGTTTCTTTGTGGAAAGCGTGGTATTGGCCATAGTTTCAGGGATGCAATACAATTCAATAGTTTTACCCTTGTGCACCACCGTTAACGATATGCCATCAACAGCAATTGAACCTTTTGGCACAATAAACATGCTAACACTTCGGGGCACATCAATCATGAGCGAAAGCCCATCAGGCAATTTTTTTACTGCAACAATCGTGCCTGTGCCATCCACATGCCCCTGTACAAAATGCCCGCCAAATCTGCCCTGCGGCTGCATCGCACGTTCCAGATTAACCTTTGCCCCCTGCTTCAGCGTCCCAAGCGTTGTGATGGAGAGCGTAACATCGGATGCATACGCCGTAAAATAATCATTACCCATCTGTGTAACAGTTTGGCAGGCACCATCAATGCAAATGGAATCACCGGCTTTTGTTCCCTCAAGCACAGTATGAGCGTTTATGGAAATTAATTTCCCATTTGCTGATTGCACCATTGATGTAACAGTACCAATCTCTTCAATAATACCGGTAAACATTATCATGCCTCACATGTATAAGGTTCTTTGTAACCTGCAACAAGCACATCACCTCCTAAATACACCGTGCTAACATCATGCAGTTGCATGGATTCATTAATATATGAACGTCCTTCGCCTTCAATAATACCCTTTCCGTTGCCCATGATCAATGGGCAGTAAAAATACATACACTGGTCAATCGCATCTGCATTAAAAAAAGAGCCCGCAAGCTTTGCACCGCCTTCAAGCATCACTATCATTGAGCCCTGATTATGCAGCAAGTCACAAATCTCATGGATTTGCTCAACAGCATGGCATGCATGAGTACACTGTATCCTGCCGCTATCCATCAAATCCCTGATAATGGAGTAATCGTCCCTGTGCGATAGTGTATCATACTGACGCTGTGCAATAAAAAAACAGGCATCCTTTTCTTTAGCAAGATAGGTATCATGTAAAATACAGGGCAGTCCAATGACAACCTTTCTGGCAGCATGGGTTACTTCAGTTTTCCAGGATTCCAGCAATCCCTGTAGAAAGCTACCGGGATATCCTGAGAATGTGTATTGCCTGGTACTAAAAAAGTTTTGAGCGGTATCAGAAAAATCATCATAGCGCACGGTAAGGCGCGGATTGTCAGCCTCAACGGTGGAGCTACCAACAACAATGGTATCAACACATGAACGCAGCCTGTGTACAAGAAGACGTGAAACCTCCGAGCTTATCCATCGCGAATCACCTTTATGTGTTGCGGTTCTGCCATCAAGCGTGGAAGCTGTTTTATGTATAATAAACGGTTTGTGCCGCACAATACTTTTGGTAAAAGGACGCACTATATCAAAGGCAGCCTGCTTCCATTGATGCAAAACAACAACCTCCACACCGGCTTGTTGCAATGTTTGCATTCCTC
>DCUV01000012.1 GCA_002328585.1 Spirochaetia bacterium UBA2205 | reverse complement strand
TCAAATTCTACTGGGGACCGCCACCAGAGATGCTACGAAAAACCCTATAAACAATTAACATTGTAAATTTTATTTGAATGAACCACTATAAAATTTTTATCATAAAATAAAAACAAATTTGCTTGCGCTAAATTTATTATTTTTCCAAATTAAGAATTTTTATATTTCACATAATGATAATCAAAATAAAATTAATAAAATCATCCATTTCTATTGATGATATAGAGTATATGTTTCTTAATCCGGTTTTTTTCACGATTCACCAAATCTGCTTCAGGGTTACATCGAGATTTTCCAATGATATAGCTAACTTTTGAATATTATTATAAGCGTATGATTTTTTTATGCACAATAACTATCGCTCAAAATAAAGAAATTAGCTTGCAAAATAATGAATTGCAATATAGCATATAGATTTTAATAATTGCAATTAACCATGTACTGTGCTTTTATTTTAAACATCAACCATGTGCTAATGTTTTGATAGAATGTATGAATGATAATAAAATAAAAAAGTATATCGATAGTTTTAGTGCTGATACTATCACCGTACCAACAGTCATTAATCAACTGTTAACTGACCTTAACGAGTTGAACTATTCCCGTGAAGAAATTGACGAGATTGTTTTATCAATGGATGAAGCACTTACAAACGCCATTCAGGAGACCATACGAAAAGAACATAATTATAACATTCATTATGACCCTGAAACACGTGATATCACAGTTATGTATATAATAACTATGAATGAATTTGAAGCTGTCATCATTGATCAGGGNNAAGGGATTGGATTTACAGGAATCAATAAAAAAAACGCCGGATAAAACAGCTTCAAATTATTTTGATCAAATTGCAAAGTATTCATCTAAAGCGGAAAAAGGACTCAGCGTGCGAGTAAATGGCCAGCAGATTTCCTTAAAAGGAATTGGTGCTGGTTTAAAGATAATGTGTGCTTTTATGGACTCAATTACCATCGATCTTATTGACAAAGAAAAAATGATTTCTGATACTGTCAGCAAAGTTACTGATGGGACTATATTATCAATGCACAGGAAGAGGAGATACAAATAATGAGACCGGAAAAAGCATATAAAAATATGGAATTCCTCAATTCACGAGAAGCGCGTGTTGTCAGNNATAATGTGTGAATATATTGAACCTGAAAAGAGGTTTAAACATTATAAAATAAGACATACTGTTGTTTTTTTTGGTTCTGCTCGTACTCAACCAGATGATTCTTTGACCAGGCAATACTATCATGATGCCTACAAACTTTCATATTTGCTGGCACAATATGGAAAAGAATTGGAAGCAGTTCATGACGGTTTTGTTATATGTACAGGCGGTGGTCCTGGTATAATGGAAGCTGCAAACAAGGGAGCTAATGAAGCTGGAGTGTATTCAATAGGGCTGAATATATCACTCCCTTTTGAGCAAATACCCAATCAATATATATCTCAAGAACTAAATTTTGAATTTCATTACTTTTTCATGCGAAAATTATGGTTTCTTTATCATGCAAAAGCTATTGTAGTATTCCCGGGTGGTTATGGAACACTTGATGAACTATTTGAAACATTGACTCTGGTTCAAACTAATAAATTACAAAAACAGGAAATTCCAATAGTTTTATATGATGAGAATTATTGGAATAAGTTAATTAATTTTCAGATGTTGATTGATTATGGTTATATAGATAAAAAGGATTTTGATCTAATCCATTTTTGTAATTCTCCTGAAGAAGGCATTGAATATTTAAAACCACGTTTAAAAAGATTAATAGAAAAAGTTAATCATACAATTGAAGAGCAATGAAATATGGAAAAGATTAAAGAACTATCTGGTGGTCTTGAAAATGTAAACATGTTTAAGTATGCTGCAATAGAATGTGGCATTCGTTATGAAAATAGATTAGATTTTTCATTGATATATTCTGATAAACCATGTTGGGCGGCAGGTGTATTTACTACCAATAAATTTTGCGCTGCACCAGTTATACTGTGCAGAGAAAGAATAAAAAATACAATTCATGCAGTTGTAATAAATGCTACAAATGCTAATGCGGCAACTGGAAAACAGGGCTATGATAATGCAAAATTACTTGCTGCTGAATTAGCAAAAATTTTATCAGTAGATGAAAAGACTGTTTTAATGGCATCAACAGGTATTATTGGAGTGCAATTACCGGTTGAGAAAATGAAAAAAAACCTGCCCATATTGGTAAAAAATTTAAATAGCGAGTCAGGAAAACTTCTTCCAACTGCTATAATGACAACCGATACTTTCCCAAAACAATATGCATTATCCTTTGAAACATCAACAGGTATATATACTATTGCAGGTATCGCTAAGGGAGCGGGGATGATAGCTCCAGACATGGCAACGCTTTTATGCTTTGTTGTAACAGATTTTCCATTACAACAAAGGTTATTGCAAAAATTGTTTACCTCAAGCATTGCTGTTTCATTGAATGCTATAACAATAGATGGTGATATGTCAACCAACGATACTGCCATACTTTTATCTCCTGCAATACATACAAAACATACCCATGCAGATATAGATATTTTTAATAATGCACTCACTATCATGATGAAACGATTAGCATACCTTATTGTAAGTGATGCAGAAGGAGCAACAAAATGTGTTACAATAAAAGTTGTTGGTGCATCCAATGATATCGATGCAAAAATTGCTGCAAAATCCATAGCCGAGTCACTTTTAGTTAAAACGGCAATTTTTGGCAATGATCCAAACTGGGGGAGGATTGCATGTGCCGCTGGATATTCTGGTGCTGAGTTAAGGGAGGGTAAGCTATCAATCTATTTTGAGGATATATCGTTATTTAAAAATGGTAGCCCAGTCAACTTTGATAAAGACAGATTGATAGATATATTAAAAAGGAAAGAATATACAATTATCATAGATTTTGGTATTGGGAAATCATCTTTTGAATATTTAACGTCTGATTTAAGTTATGAATATGTAAAGATTAATGCTGAATATTCTACCTGATAAAATATATAATCCTTGACGTAATTGTCATAAACTATTACAATTATGAGCAATTTATCAATACTATTTAATTTTTTTCAAATGCGGTATATTTCAAAAATTATAGATTTATTTCAACTAAATAACATTGTTAACAGGTTCATAATGGCAGAGTTTAAAAGAATANNTATTATTATGTTTTTTATTTTTATTTCTTTAGTGAATGGGCAAACTATTGATAAACAGAAGATTATTATTTATTATTTTGCAGATGAAAGTTCTTTACAAAATTACAGATATTACTCATATATTATACCTGATAATCTTGCAATTGAACTTCAAAATAACGTAGAGTATGAAGTAACGGTTTTACCGGTAACTTTCAACTATATTTCCGATGATATGCCTCAGGAAGAAAAGGAAAATACTATTACGATCCTTTCCACACGAGCTAAAGAGGTTAATGCTAAATTTGTCATCATTGGTTCATATAAAGTAGAAAAAAAAAGAATTTTTATACAAACACAAATTTACAATACTGTAACCGGTGAACTAACCGATGCTGCTGAGGTAGAAGAAACTATTGGTGCAATAGTATATNNAAACATTAGATGTTGAAAAAGAAAAGATTGCTCTTTCTCCCTATCAAGATTTTTATTCAGCATTCCAAAATATTTACTTTGGTTATTCTTATAGTTACGTTTTTTTCACAGGTAGCTGGGAAAACTTATATAATGATCCAAAAATGAGCAGCGTATATATTGGTTTCCCTCTATCAAAAATGTATGCTTCTAACTCGGCGTTAATAAAAAATATATATATTGTTCCAACATGGCAATTTTATTCAACTAACAATCATGATTTAAAACATATAAATGATTCCTATCTATCAATTTATACTGGATCTATAGCGTTGCAATATCAATATTCATTATCACCTTTTATGATTGTTTTTGCAAGTTTAGGTGCTGGCGTTTCGTATTCAGACATGCGTTTGGTTCTTGCATCAGAAGGAGGTCCTTTCTCTCCAGAAACTAAAACCGAAAGTACCGATCCCTATTTGGGGGCAAACCTTGGAGCAATATTTTATATATATAATATAGGTATTAGTGGCGGACTGGGATATAACCGAATATTGTATAAAGGAGATGATTTAGCATCATTTGTTATGTCCTTTGGAATCTTATACAGATTATAACAAATATAACAGTAACTATCGCTCAGGTAGCTTTTCAATATTTTTGTATTAAATAAGTTTTTTTATCACATTGTATGCTGAAAAACAATGAAAGGATTATCCCATTATCATAAAAGGAGAAAGAACAAATGAAATCTAAAATTGTTTATTCTCATAATGACTACTGGTGTAAACACCAGATTTATGATGCAATTGCTTATGGTTGTGATATGGTAGAAGCTGATATCATCTATATGAACAATAAAATAATACTGTCACACTCATGGCGCCCTTTTTCATTTATGTGTTATGGCAATTTAGAAGATAACTATTTAAAGCCTCTTTCACAATTCTGCAAGGATAATCCTGATAAAACCATGTGGATGTATGTTGAATTTAAAGACTCAAACAAACATATTATCGAGTTGTTGCATAAGTTATTTAAGCAATATCAAACAAAGAATTTGCGATATACTGTCTCCGCACTTGGTAGTAAATGGTATCAGAAGAAAAGATATGAAATGGCTATGAAATTTTACAAAAAATATAAAGATGAATTTTCACTTTTATGGAAGGAAACAGAATTAGAACANNCAATATCAGGTTATTTCGGTTGATTTATATCCAGAATCTATATGGCATTTTTGATTTCATAATATAGAGGAAAGTTGTCTGTAGTCAGACTGCAATTACCGGAAAGAAATGTTCTTGAAGCAAATACTATTATTCAGAGTCAAAGCCGATAGTTATTCTAAAGCGATAGTGCATAAGATGAGTTTAGTCGAAGCAAAAAATATCCTTTATGAAAAAAGAGATTCTTCGGGACTACTCACTCAACATGACAGTTTGGGAGATGTATTTTGGGACGCATTGCTTCCCTATCACAGCTCTTACGAGGTTATTTTTAACCTTTATGCACAATCTAAATTTGGAATACAATGCCAGAATAAGTTTAGAATGACTTCTGTATTTAATATGGTTTTGAATGTAATTGTACAACAAAAAGTACCTGCTAAACTAATAAATTTGATTTTGAGGAAAATGTAAAAATGAAGTTAATTGTAAAGAAATGGTTTATTCTCTCAATTGCTATTTATTTAGCTTCAGTACTTATAAACGGATTTTCTGTTGAAACCGCTACTGCAATAATTATTGCATCGGCATTGCTGGGGATTTTCAATGTTTTTATTAAACCTGTATTGATCTTCATAACATTGCCAATCAATCTCTTAACACTTGGGTTATTTACATTTGCAATCAATGCATTGCTTTTATACTGGGTTTCATTGATTGTAAAGGGAATTTATCTTGATTCATTCTGGTCGGCCTTACTGGCATCGATAATTATAAGTATACTATCGATGATAATAAACTGGATATTTGCCGATAGATAAATAGAAACAATTAATGTATAGTTATTAAACCTATGTTTATAGTATCAATTGGCGCAGGGAAAAATCAATTACCGTTAATACGAGCATGCAAGGATTTGCAATGTAAGATTATTGGTGTGGATATAAATCCCCATGCTGAGGGTTTTCCATTATGTGATTTTAAGATTATTGAATCTATTTATAACTATCACGAAATTTACCAATCCTTGAAAGAATTACTTGTTTTTGACGACATTGCTGCCATCGTTACCCGATCGTATGGTGAAGCATTACGAACAGTATCGTATCTATGCCAGCAGTTTAAAATACCACATATTAATTACACTATGATTGATTATTGCATTGATAAATCTAAATTTAGAACTATCGCCAATAAAACCATTACGATGCCTCATTGTTTTACTATGGGTAAAAATGATAAAGGGAACATACTAAAATTAAGCGACATCACCTTTCCCTGTATTATAAAACCTTCACAAGGGCATGCCAAACACAATGTGCAACTTATTGACAGTGTCCAACATTTAAAAGCAAGTATAGCATCAATGAAGCACAGCACAATCATGGTTGAAGAATATATTGAAGGTGATGAAATTATTGTCATAGGATTTATCATCAATAAAATTTTTTATATCTGTGACATCAGTGATAAGGTGTTAAATGCCAAACCATATTTTGTTGATAGAATGCACCTGTTGCCATCAACATATTATCATTATTATAATCAGCTTACCAACATTGGACAGCAGATAGCTGATCTTTTTTTACTGGAATCAACTCCGTTACTGATGGAATGTGTTATTAGCAATAACACCATCTATGTNNATTGAAGCAGCCTGTGAGTTTGGTGGTGAGTATCTGGCAGATTATGCTATCCCAGCCCGTTTGCACTATGATATCTTCAAAGCGTTTATTACCGGTATTACTACTGGAAAAGTAGAATTACCAAAAAAAAATACTACTGCATCGGTTGTTAAATACATCATGGGCAGGCAAGGACATTTAACTCATTATGAACAGGTTGAGAATAAAAAAAACTGTATTCATAATGAGATATTTGCTAACATTGGTGATACAATACAATTTCCTGAAAATAATCATAACCGCCTGGGAGTAATTGTAACAAAAGGAATAACAGTTGAAAAAGCCATTAAAACTGCTAATACAGTACTTGAGCAAATGGAAATAATAATAGAATAGCATGAACAACAAAACATCGCAAAGCTGGAATAACCATTATACGCGCGACACCTCAATGCTGGCATATCCTGATGAACAACTTGTGCGCATGATAAAAAAAAATACCATAAACAAACACAGAGCTCTTGATGCTGGATGCGGAACCGGCAGACATGTAAAGCTGCTCAATGAAAATGGTTTTGATTGCGTTATTGGGGTTGATATAAGCTACAATGCTTTGAAGCAATCGCAAAGTTTGCTTGATAATATTTTTATACAATGTTCAATAGACAAATTGCCTTTCGGCGATAGTTCCTTTGATGCAGTCATTGCATGGGGCTCATTACACTATGCACAAAAAGAATTGCTGCCCTGCATGCTTGCCGAAATTAAGCGAGTTTTATCCNNGTGAAGGCATCGCATATGGAACTTTGCGTTCCGCACACGACACCTACATTGCACGGGGTAAGCATCTTGGGAATAATACGTGGGAAACATCACTACCTGATATACAGGGCGCTGTTATTTCTCTTTATACATTAAATGAGGTAAAAAAATATTTATCTATTTTTACAGAATTTCATATTGGTTTAATGGAACGCACTGTTTTAGATGAGTTAGATAAAAAATTATCCCATTGGTATTTTTACGCAAAGGTATGAAAACATTTACATTTGATAGTCCCCTTACATCCTGCCCCTTGTGCAAAAACGATGCAATATATTTTTTATATGCAATTAATCATGCAAATCCACCATTTACTGTTTATAAATGTAATAGCTGTAAATTTATATTTATGAATCCGCCGCTTAGTCATCAGTCTGAACATTCATTATACGATGAAGGATATTATACCGGTTCATCAGATTATTCATACTACGACGAACGAAAAACCGAACGGTATTCTCAGTATGTATGGAATGCACGTTTACAAACAATACAAGACTATGTACGGGGTGGAAATTTTCTGGATGTCGGATGCTCATTTGGTGGCTTTTTACATGCAGCATCTCAATTATATACTCCGTACGGGATTGAACCATCAGCATATTCCGGAAAGTATACACAACAACGTTTTGGCAAAGATGCCATTCACATTGGAACATTATTTGACCATCCTTTTAAACGTAATTTTTTTTCAGTTATCACATTAATTGAGGTGCTTGAACATATGCGCCAGCCATTTGAAGCCCTGACCGAATGCTATAATCTATGTGCACCAGACGGTTTACTTGTTATTCAAACTGCAAACATGGATGGACTGCAGGCTACAATACAAAAAGATCGATATGGCTATTTTTTACCGGGCCATTTTTCATATTTTACAAAAGATAATCTTACTCACACACTTAAAAAAATTGGTTTTAAAAAGATTAAAGTATTCCAGCCGGTAGATTTTGGATTACTTCCAAAACTAATGAAGTCAAAAATGAATTTTAAATCTATATATGATTATAAAAGCTGGATAAGGATAGCACTGTACCACTATGCCAGTAAAATCCATGCTGGAAATTGTGCTTTAACAAGCTCTATGGTTGTGTATGCATTTAAGTAATTGATATTTAAAAGATTACTTTTTGTATAATGCATCGATAACGATTAATATAAATTTCTGCTTGACTTTTATTTACAATATAAACAAATAATTATATAATATAAGATTCTATAGTAAAAAGGAGTTAGCCAATGAAAAAATGCTTTTTAGTTATTTTAATTGTACTACTCTCGTTGGTAGTTTTGCTGCCTTTTACTTACGCAGCAAAACTTTCTGATGAAGACTTAGCAAAAAAGAAAGAAGGCTGGTATCCAACGGGACTGCCTTTAGTAAATTATGATAGCGATAATGGCTTTGGATATGGGGTACGGGTGTATATGTATAATAATGGAAGCAGGGATGAAGAAAATTTTGCCTATGCACCCTATAAAATGCAGTTGTATGGTCAGTTTTACCAAACAACCAATGGCTATCAGTACCATGAGGTCAACCTGGATATGCCGTATATCATGGGAACAAAATTCAGGGTAATAACCTCTGTTGCCTATGATAAAAAGATTAATGCAAACTTCTTTGGTATTGGCGCTGATACCGCAAAGGAAAAATTAGCTATGGATACCAATAGTGATGGAATTATAGATGAAGAATTTGATGAATATGAGGATTATCTTGATTATGC
>DCUV01000029.1 GCA_002328585.1 Spirochaetia bacterium UBA2205 | reverse complement strand
ACTATAGCCAAGTCCCTACTGGGAAGATCGGTGGGAAAATAGTAACAACAAGTTTTGTTTAAATGTCTTAAAGACTTTTGACAAAACGACATCACAAAATTAGGAGGGTTATCATGAAAAAGTGGTTACTTTCAAAAAGTTTGTTGGTTGCAACTTGTTTGTTATTGTTATTTTATGCTGTCAGCGACGTAGCAGCCCAATCACAGCCACAAAAAAATCCGGAACTCATAAGGGTAGCAACATATGATATCGCTTCGTTGTCGTATGTAACATATGGTTTCATACAAAAATTCATTGAAAATAACTATAAGACAACAAGATTGAGAGTCATCCCGATCGGCTCTGACATGCCCCGTATGCAGGTTGCTCGATCTAAACAGGTAGACTTTGCCACTCAAGGTACGGATATTTTTTTTGCGGCTGAAGGATTAGATAAATATTCAACGAGAGATTGGGGTCCACAATCTGTCAGGGTAGCTTGGGCACCGGACTGTGTAGGAACAGTGGTGGCGACGAGAGGTAACTCTGGAATAAAAACAGTTGCTGATCTTAAAGGAAAAAGATTTCCATGGATTCCGGGTTCTATTTTCAACGTATATCACGAAGAAATATTAGCTTTTGCCAATTTAACTTGGGAAGACGTAAAAAAGGTACAAGTACCGGGTTATGGTGGAATGCTTAAGGCTTTGATAGATGGTGCAATAGATGTAGCAATGCCTCAAAGCACGTCACCGCAAATGTATGAATTAGCGTCAAGTATAGGGGGAGTGAGATATATCCCGCTCCCAGCCGAAGATAAGGAGGGATGGAAGAGGATACAAAAAATAAATCCAGCCCACTATCCGAAAAAAGTGACTTATGGTGCCGGCATTTCAAAGGGAGAATCAGTTGATGGTATAGGCCACCCATATCCTGTCCCATGCGGATACGATTTTTTGGGTGATAACATTACTTATTTCATGACTAAAGTGATGCATGAGGCATATCCTGTTATATCAAAAGAACATGAAGTTACGAAACTTACCCATAGCTTGGAAAGTACCTTAAACACTTTTCTTAACGCTAAGGGAATGGTATTTTATCCGGCATCTGTGCGTTACTTCAAAGAGATTAGAGTTTGGAAACCAGAGTGGGATAAATTAATTGAGAAAAGGATTCAAAGACAAAATGCGTTAAAAAAACTCTGGAATGAAACAGTGGCAGAAGCAGACAGCAAAGGTATTAAAGATAGTGATTTTTCGAATTTCTGGCTGAAAAAGCGTGAAACCCTTAAAGAGGAGTTACTCTAATGTAATACATCCATAAATAGGGTTATTGCCATAATAAAAGGTTACCGCCTTAAGGTTTCCTTTTATGTACAGGAGAGATACAATTGATACCAATAAACCACATACGATATGGTGCGATAATAATAAAAAAGAGTTAACTGAATTCCGGACAAAGGAGCCAGAAAAAAGTGGGGACTTCTATAGAAGAAACGATACGTTATATACATGGCCATCTTACACGGGACCACCACCTAACCTGTGCGTTGTACCTGTCTGCGTGCGGACACGCACAGGTAGACACAGACAGGTCAGTTTACAGGAGTAACAGCCATCGCCCAAGAATGGGGAAGACAGTATCCCAAAGAACCTTTCCCTCTCTTCGTAATATCGGCAAGATCATGTCTGACCTGGGCCTTGGCCTTGCTATGGAAAAACCTCGGGCTAAAAGATTAAGGGTGCATCCAGATACCTGTGTTACCCTGAATATACTGTATGCATGGCATGTTAAAAGTTTCGTGTCCACTATATCACATTGGGGGGATTAAAATTGTTTATGGATAGATGGTTTGTATTTTAGGCCACCATAAAAGTTTCAACTGAAGATATATAACAGGCGAAGGAGTTATTACGATAGGGGGATAAAATGAAAGAGATAATGATAGAATGCATATTGATACTTATGGCTTTTTTAGGGATGCTCATTGGTGTTAGCCATATATTTCATTTAAACATGTTTGGCATATTAGAGATCGCGAATTCTTATAGTTACATTCTTATGGCCCTTTTCATCTCAACAGTTTTTCTAGTTCAACCTTTGATGAAGTGTAGAGAAGATAAATGGAATGTTCTGATACGCTGGTTCGACTGCACGTTATTCCTTATTACTATATTTATATGTGTATTTTTTGCTATTAAGGGTTACAATTTTCTCATGGTAGGTTTTGCTTACGATGCACCTGTGCATATTGTTATAATGCGGACAATTCTTTGGGTTTTGATATTAGAGGGGACAAGGCGTACAGGGGGTTTTGCTTTTGCGCTTATTACATTTATGTTTTCCTGTTTCCCTTTTTTTACTGAATACCTGCCCAGCTTATTTAAAGGAATGGGGTTCGGGTTCAACTATACCATCGCCTATCATATATTGAGTGAAGATAGTGCACTCGGTATACCAATGCAAACAGTGGGAGATATTCTTCTCGGTTATCTCATTTTTGGCTCAATACTTGGAGTCACAGGAGCAAGCGAATTTTTCCTGCAACTTGCTATGAGTCTCGTGGGAAAAAGAAGAGGAGGCGTAGCAAAAGTATCGGTAATAGCAAGTGGTATTTTTGGTACTATCAGTGGCAGTGCTGTTGCAAACGTAATGACAATCGGAACCATGACTATTCCAATGATGAAAAAGATTGGTTATCCTGCGGACTTTGCGGGTGGTGTTGAGGTGTGTTCATCGAATGGTGGACAGCTTATGCCACCAGTGATGGGTGCATCGGCTTTTGTGATGGCTTCCTTGTTAGGCATTCCATATTTACAAGTGGCATTAGCTGCCGCGATACCAGCCGTATTATATTACGCGGGACTGCTAATCCAGGTGGATTGCAGGGCTGCCTTATTAAAATTATCTGGATTACCTAAAGCTGAAATCCCCTCCTTTATAAAGGTATTTAAAAGCGGTTGGTACTATTGTTTTGCTATCGTAATCATTGTGGTGTCTTTGGTTTTTTCTATGGAGTCGCAGGGCCCTATTTATGCGTCAATTTTTTTATTGATTGTATCCTTTTTTAAAAAGGAGACCCGATTGACGATCCAAAAGATAAAAGAGTTTTTAATCAATTTTTCAAAAACTATGATTCAACTCGTAGCAATTCTTGGTGCTGTTGGAATGATAATAGGATCGCTGTGTCTTACCGGGGTTGTTCATGCATTTCCCAACGAAATCTTAAAATATGCAGGAGAAAATCTTATATTAATATTATTGTTAACGGCTATAACAAGTTACATTATGGGGATGGGAATCTCTTCTGCTGTAGCAATATATGTTATTTGCGCGATTATTGTAGCACCGGTCCTTGAAAAAATGGGATTAAACCATTTGGCAATACATATGTTTATCTTATATTGTGGTCTCATGTCTTTTATTACACCACCCGTTGGTGTTGCTATCTATCCTGCAGCAGCCCTTGCAGGAGCGCCTATGATGAAAACAGGATGGGCTGCATGCCGTCTTGGGGCAGTTTTATTCATAATCCCTTTCTTTTTTATTGTAGAGCCTGCTCTGGTAATGCAGGGTTCTATATTAAAAATTATTTACACATCTGTAATAGCCTTTATCGGGGTCTGGTTAACAGCTTCAGCCATAGAAGGATATTTAGTATTCGTTGGGCCTCTTAAGGGAGAAAAGAATGATAACAAATTTATACGCTACTCAAATTTTTTTATAAGGATAGGGGTCTTGGTATCAGGTTTATTACTCATAGATCCACATTTATCTACAGATATTATCGGTTTTTTCATTGCGGGTTGTCTGTTACCTTTACAATACACACTCAATAGAAGAAGGCAAAAAAGGGTCTTTCGTGTTTAAGTTGAAAACCTCGGATTTAGTAGTCCGCAGTGCTGGTGAATCTTAAGCAAGAAGTAGCTAACATTTTTATAACCATAGGCCATTCTGGAGAGTCTTTTGATTTTATTGTTGATACCTTCGGAAATGGCGGTTGTGATCTTGCAGAGGAAGTCAACTACTACCGGCTAAAGCCGGTAGCTTGAGTGTTGGCTGTAATACTAATTTGACGTCAAA
>DCUV01000034.1 GCA_002328585.1 Spirochaetia bacterium UBA2205 | reverse complement strand
AAATCTGTTGCTACTTTATCAGGTGTTACTGCAGCGCTGCAATGTAGCATGTCCTGAATCGTCATCCTCTGAAAATGGATGGGATTGTACCAGAAATCATAATTCTTTTCCCATATACGTTCCATAAAAATCCTCCATTAGTTATTGTAATGATTTATAAAATATGCAAAACGCATTCCCGATGTTGATTGCCACCTGATAATCCTTTAACAATATTTCTTTATTTGTTGTTGTCCTCTTTGTTGCAAAAGTTGCCGGTGGGCAAACTTCAACTATGCGACAATCATCAGGTGGATTTTCAATAAAATCTATTGCAGCATTATACGTTGAAGCCCTTTGCATGAATGCTTTTCCAAATTCAGGATAATTCATGAACAATAAATTCAGGATACCGGTGCCTTTAGAATTATTTTTTCTGTAGCCTTTCATCTGTGACCGTATCACAACGATATCACGTGCACCCCGTTTATACGCTTCCATAACAGGTATTGAGTCAGCAACACCACCATCAATAACCCGTTGCCCATTGATAAACAGTTTCGTTTTATATAAAATTGGCACAGCACTTGATGCTTTGAGCATATATTCAAGTGTGTCATTGTCAGGTTTTACATACACAGGCCGTCCTGTTTCCATTGAGGTAACAACAACAATAAATTCACGATCCGTGTTGGCAAAAATTTCATCAAGGTTTAGGCGATAGTTATGTATAGTTATGTCCCATAACCAATCAAGGTCCATGACATTACCATAAAAAATTCGCAGCGGATTGATAAATCGCTGTGAGGCTGACCAGTTTTCCATGATATAGAAATTGCGTTCATACTGCCTACCCAGAAATGAAGCCACATTACATGCACCGGCCGATACGCCAATGTAAATGTTAAAATTGGTTACTCCTTTTATTCCCATTGTAAATAAAACTCCTGAAGAAAAAACGCCGCGCATGCCGCCACCTTCAACAATCAATGCTTTTTTTCCGCGCGGCGTTACATCAACATTATGGATGTAAATGGACTCATTAATCTTCATATTATGCTTCCAAAACGCCGGTAAACATTTCCGATTGTGCCTTTGCTATGATACCATTTTCATTGAGTATACCCTGTAGAATGCCATGGTATTTTTTAAACTCAACCTGCAAAAAAAACTGTGCCGATATGATTTTGCCATAATAAAATGCAATCTCGTTGTTATCTAAAATTTCATGGGGTATGGTGCCATAGGTATAGCTGACATCAATGGCTTTTAATTTCTGTGTGGCAACCGTCATTGACTGCAGATGCAACAATGCATGGGTTAAAATCCTGAATGCCTGCTGCAGCATCGTTGCAACACTCAATGCAGTAATTGTTTCACCACCCGCAAGCTTTTCAATAACAGCATCCATGCGGGCAACTGCATCTTTCAGCTCTGACACCACATTATCAGGAACTATCGCCCGAGCTTCTTTAAAAATATTGTGCGCAAACTCTTTATACGCGTTATACCGTACTCTTTCTGCATCAGATAAAATTTTACGCAGGGTAAGGTCAATAGACTGAATGCCATTGGTGCCTTCATAGAGCGATAGCGCCTTTGAATCACGGGCATACTGCTCAACTGGATATTCGCCACAATAGCCATAACCGCCATACACCTGAATAGCCTCTGCTGTTATAAGCCACGACAGATCCGTGTTGCCTGCTTTGCATATTGGAATAAGAAATTCAACAAGGGCATTTGCTTCCCTGCCAATTTCATCGTTTCTTACCCGCGATATATCAATGTTATACGCAGTCAGGGCAACCAGCATGCGCATTGCCTCAACGTGTGACTTCATCCATAAAAGCATCCTCTTTATGTCAGGATGTCCAATAATGGCAGGCTCATTGTTAAATGGAGTTTTACCCTGAATACGAGTGCGAGCATACTGTACTGCATGCATGTACGCTGCGCTGGAAACACCCAGCCCTTCCAATCCCACATCAAGACGCGCCTCGTTCATCATGTGGAACATGTTCCTGATGCCGTCGCGTTCCCTGCCAACAAGGAAACCAGCACAATCATCATTATCGCCAAAATTAAGCGTACACGTTGCTGAACCTTTAATGCCCATTTTATGTTCAACACCGCTGCATACAACATCGTTGCGTTTACCTGGCGACCCATCAGCATTCACTAAAATCTTAGGAACAAGAAAAAGCGACAATCCCTTTGTACCGTCAGGGTCACCGTCAATGCGTGCCAGTACCATATGGATGATGTTTCCATACAGATCGTTTTCACCGGAAGAAATAAAAATCTTTTGTCCTTTAATGAAATATGTCCCATCATTTTGTTTATATGCCTTTGTTTTAACGGCACCAACATCGCTACCGGCTTCGGGCTCGGTTAAACACATAGTGCCACCCCATCTGCCTGATACCATATTGGCTAAATACAGCCTTTTTTGTTCTTCATTGCCAAAGATGCGCACAAGGTTGGTGGCACCGTTTGATAGCGTAATATAAATAGTAAATGCTACGCTTGCAGCAAGGAAATACTCCAGCGTACAGCGATACATCATCTCCGGCATGCCCATGCCGCCACAATCAGCGGGCTGAACAAGGCCGGTAAAACCGGCATCCCTGAACGCCTGCATGGCTTTTTTATATGATTGTGGCACTGTTACTGTATGCTTTTCAGGATTAAACTGAACACCTTCTTTATCACCCACAGTATTAGCCGGATAAACTTCTTCCATTGCAATCTGTTCGGCTAAATCAAGTACCGCTTCATAGGTATCCCTATCAAATTCTTTATATGGTTCATACTGCGATAAACTTTGTACATCAAACATCTCAAACAAAATAAACCTGATATCTCGCGAATCTACCAGTAAATTTGGACGCATACCAACCCCCACCATACAATAATTATTGCTATGTCATGCTGAAACTGAAATGATTTCAGCGTACTGTATAAATTGCATAAATAATCCCCATGGTATATTACACCCGTTCAACAATTACCGCTGTACCCATACCTCCGCCAGCACACAGAGTAGCCAGCCCATACCTGACATCTCTTCGCTTCATTTCATGCAATAATGTTACAATAAGGCGTACACCTGTTGCTCCAACCGGATGCCCTAATGCAATACCACTGCCATTGACATTTGTTATTTCACGGTTAAGCCCCAGCTCTTTTTCACATGCTAAATACTGTGCAGCAAAAGCTTCGTTTAACTCTATTAGTTGTATGCTGCTTAATGTTAATCCCGCTTTAGCTAACGCTTTACGGCTTGCCGGTGCAGGGCCAATGCCCATTATGTCTGGCTCAACGCCGGCAGTAGCAGTAGCAACTATCCGTGCTAATACCGGTACATTTAATTCCTCTGCTCTTTTTGCAGACATAAGTATAACCCCGGCAGAGCCGTCATTGATACCGCTTGCATTGCCTGCTGTCACCGTCCCATCCTCTTTAAACGAAGGTTTTAGTACTGCTAATTTTCCCATGCTAACGTCCCGTCGAGGATGCTCGTCAGTATCGGCAATCATTTTTTGTTTTTGTGCTTTAACCTCAATGGGGACTATCTCTTCCTTAAAATAGCCTTTATCAATAGCGTTAATAGCTCGTGTATGGGATAGCAATGCCAGTTCATCCTGTTCTTTACGCGAAATGTTATATTGTGCTGCAAGGTTTTCGGCTGTTATACCCATAGCCGGGCCAATGCCCAGATTAGTCAATGAATCCCACATGGAATCCCTTATCTCAGCATGACCAATACGCGCACCAAAACGCATGGCGTCAATAGTATACTGAGCCATGCTCATACTGTCAGTGCCGCCAGCCAGTATGCAATCAGCCTCCCCCGCTTTAATCTGATAATACCCTGACTGAACTGCCGACATGGATGATGTACAGTTTCGGTGAATGGTGATACCGGGCACGGTAATGGGCAATCCTGCTTTAACCAGTGCAACACGTGCCAGATTATTTTCACCATTGGTTTTTTGATAGTTGCATCCCCATATACAGTCATCAATACATGACGGATCAATCCCTGCCCGTTTAATAAGCTGTTGCATCACCGGAATGGTTAATTCAAGCGCACTGGTATTTGCATACATACCACCAAATTTACCAATAGCTATCCTGCAGGCTGATACAATAACAACATCATTGTTCATAGATAATCCCTCCTATATTCCTTTGAATCGTGGTTTTCGTTTTTCCATAAAAGCATGCATCCCTTCTTTCTGATCGTATGTTGAAAAAAGGATGGCAAACGATAATGCTTCATACTCCAGTCCCTGTTTTAAGGAACTATCTGCCCCAAACATAATAGATTTTTTAGCCGCCTGTAACGCTAGAGGAGGGCGCACAATCATGGATTGCGCCATAGCTTCAGCTTCTATAACCGGATCATCACCGGTAACCCTGTCGCACAAGCCCCATTGTAATGCTTTTTCAGCGTCAATAAACCTGCCACTGTAGATCATCTCTTTTGCATGACTTAATCCAATAAGGCGGGGCAAACGCTGGGTTCCACCAGCTCCGGGGATTATCCCCAATGTTATTTCAGGGAATCCCAGCCGTGCATCGCTATGGCACACCCTGAAGTCGCAGGCAAGCGCAAGCTCCAGACCGCCACCCAGCGCATACCCTTTAATAGCGGCAAAGGTGGGGATTGGCAGTTCATCAATAAGATTATACACATCATTAAAGCTCCATTGCAACGTTTCATGTGGATGCTGATCTGCCATTGCTACGATATCCGCACCAGCGGCAAAGTTGTCCCCGCTGCCGGCAATAATCAGGGCTCTGACCCCATTATCCTTACACAAGGAGCCAATCTTTGCACCCAGCTCATCGATAACCGTTCTGTTAAGTGCATTCTTCACTTCATTTCTGTTGATATAACAACAGGCTACTGCATCTTTTACCTGTGTTTCAATGTATTCCATGCTGACCTCATGCTTGTATCATGGATTTAAAGCTGCCATCAAGAATTTCAGGCTCCGGATTGATATAGCTAAGATTATATGCTGCGCTGAGCCACTGCAAGCGCTGGGATATAAGGTTATGGTCAATACTCGCTGCTGTTTTAAAAGGGCCGGGCTGATTCATACCTGCTTCCTGTCCTCTGTCAATATCCTCAGCGCTCCGGGCAACCTTTTCTTTTAAAACGCGGATAGCTTCATTCAACTGTACTGCTAACGGGTCAACTGGCTTTATGATATCTGTTTTGTGCGAAGTGTCTATCATAGCCTTACCGCCCTGCCACACATAGATGCCCTTACCTGTTTTCATCCCCAATTCATTTTTCTTCATACGCTCGGTGATAAATCTTCCCGGCTTCCATTGTGGCGATAGTGTCTTTTCATAGTACTGCATAACATTGTAAATGACATCCAGCCCAACAAAATCCATAAGCTCAAACGGGCCCATCTTTGCACCGTTATCCTTCATCAACGTGTCGATACTGTCCGGCGTAATCGTACCTTCATCAAGAACGGCACTCCACAGTATCTGTAGCGGGGCATTGATGCGGTTGACAATGAAACCAGGGCGGTCACGCAACACCTTGATGGCAACCTTTCCTAATTTAGTTCCCAGATCCATAAGCGTGTTAATCGTTGTATCGCTTGTTTTTTCGCCATAGATAACCTCAACAAGGCGCATACGGTTAACGGGATTAAAGAAGTGAAAGCCCGCAAAACGTGATGGCTCTGACACCGACTGTGCCAGTTCACTGATACTTAACGAGGAGGTGTTGCTTGCAATGATGGCATCTTTTGAAGAACTATCGCTAACAATTTTAAATATATTTTTCTTTATATCCATAAGCTCGGGAACCGCCTCAATGATGCAATCAGCATCCTTAATTGCCGCCCCAGGATTAACCATAGTTGTTAGTTTAGCAAGCGCCTCATTGGCAGCTTCCTGTGACATCTTGTTTTTACTGACAAGAAACTCTAAATTTTTTTTAATCTTCCCTGTGGCATTGTTCAAAAATTCTTCGTTAACATCAACCATGGTAACGCTATACCCGTTGACGATATGAACCTCGGCAATGCCACTTCCCATTGCACCTGAACCAATAACTGCTACTTTTTTTATTGTTTTTACATCCATACACCCCCCTTTTTTATGAAATAAAACTATTGGTATATTAGTTAATGAACAACCATTAACTAATATACATCATTTTGTCAAGATATTAATACAATTTTTATTGTGGCGATAGTTATCGGTATGAGTTTTTGAGTCTAAATTTTTTTTTACTGTCAATGAAAATCCAATGCAATGGCTGATATAAAAAAATTGTAATTGATTTTATTTTTCAATCTATAACGGTATCATTAATATTTCAAAATCAGGATATAACCGTATGGAAAATGGGCAGCTTACATGGATAGCGGGTTCCATCTGGAATATTGCCGACGATGTACTGCGTGATGTATATGTACGAGGTAAGTATCATGATGCTATTCTGCCTATGACCGTAATACGCAGGCTTGATGCTGTATTTGAGCCACCCAGGGAGGCAGTGCTTAAGCTAAGCAAACAGCTTGATGAATCAAAAATAACATCAAGGTGTAAAAAGTAAGCAGGGGATTGATAGACGAAATATTGAGAATAAAAATATGAATGAGCAACAGAACATAGAATTTAAAGCACAATGGACCGACACCATTCTTAAAACAGCATGTGCTTTTGCCAATACCAATGGAGGCAGCATATATATAGGCATTGATGATAATGGCAATCCTGTTGAGCTGGAAAACGTAAGGAAACTCATGGAAGATATTCCCAATAAGATAAAAAATATTATCGGTATTGTTCCTAATGTAAACCTTATCGAAAAGGGTGGAAACCAAATTATAAAAATTGACATTGAAAGTTACAAATATCCTGTATCGTATAAAGGCGCGTTTTATAAACGTTGTGGCAGTACCGATACCGAACTATCGGGAGCAGAACTGACACGTTTTTTACTTCAAAAATCAGGGTTTGTTTGGGATCAAACTATTGAACCATCAGCAACTCTTGAAGATATTAAACTTGAAACACTCAATCATTTTAAACAACTTTCTCAAAAAAGGCTGTCATTTATTTCCACAGAAGATGATATAAAGTTATTGCTTGAAAAATTAAATCTTATAGAGAATGGTAATCTCAAACGAGCTGCTATCCTGTTGTTTGGTAAAAATCCACGAAAATTTTTTATCACATCCTACATGCAAATAGGAAGGTTTGTTTCTGAAAGTGAAGTTATCAGCAGTGATATTATTGAAGGTAACCTTTTTGAGCAGGTTGAAAAGGCTATTGAGATTTTGCGGATCAAGTATCTGCAAAATAGATTTTATTACGAAGGCATTGTCAGAAAAGAAGACTTAGAAATACCCGAAGCGGCATTGCGAGAAGGTATTATCAATGCGGTGATTCACAGAGATTATATGATTTCTGCTCAAACCCAATTGAGGGTGTATGATGATAAGGTATGGCTCTGGAACGCAGGAAAACTTCCAGAAGGAATAAGCATTGAACAGCTTAAAAAACCTCATGCTTCCTTTCTTCGAAATCCTCTTCTTGCTGATATTTTTTATAAAGCCGGGTACATTGAAAGCTGGGGAAGAGGGACACTCAATATTATTAATTATTGCACTTCAACCGATCTCCCGGAACCCGAAATGAGAGAAGAAATGAATGGTTTTTTACTGGTAATTCATAAATATGGAGAAGCTTCGGAGAAAACTTCGGAGAAAATACTACAGTTAATCTCTAAAAATCCTGATACTACCATCGCTGAAATTGCAAATTTCTTAAACCTAACAACACGGGCAGTAGAAAAACAGATAAAAAAGTTGCAGGAAAATAACAGGTTGAAGCGCATAGGCCCTGCTAAGGGCGGACACTGGGAGGTAGTTAAGTTGTAAGGGCGAAAATTTTTCGCTACAACACGAATCGCTCCAAAAAACAAACCCCCAATTGCCAACCAAAACCGCCGGGTTTACTATAACCAATCTATATGGCAACGAAATTATTATGAGCATGCCATCCATAGTAGTGATAAATTATATAGAACAAAAAATATATCAATGAAAATCCAATGCAATGAGAAAATGATGAAAATTGCACACATAATAGCATATAACCATATACCGTATACAAAATAATTGTGTACAATACAAAACGGAACATGATAGTATGGCAACACACCTATAAACAATAACTATCGAACATGAGGATTATGCAATGAACACTACGCTTGATGTTAAATCGCTGGAAAACTGGCTATGGGAAGCCGCCTGCAAAATTCGTGGACCAGTTGATGCACCTAAATACAAGGACTACATCCTGCCGCTCATCTTTTTTAAGAGGCTTTCGGATGTGTTTGAGGATGAACTTAATAAGCTATCACAGGACTATGATTCAAGAGAAACAGCCGAAGATCTACTGGTAAAAGATCATAAGCTTGTTCGTTTTTATTTGCCCAAAAACGCTCGATGGGAAGCGATCGCAAACCATACAACCAATGTAGGAGAACATCTTACCAACGCTGTTCGCTCTATCGCACGCGAAAATGCCAAACTTCAGGGCGTGGTGGATACGGTGGATTTCAATGCTACAACTTCCGGGCAGCGAATTCTTGGCGATGATGTATTGAAGGAACTCATCAACGTGCTGAGCAAATACCGACTCGGTTTAAATGATGTTGATGCTGACATACTAGGGAGAGCCTATGAATACCTGCTGCGAAAATTTGCCGAAGGTTCCGGTCAGAGCGCGGGCGAATTCTATACTCCTGGCGAGGTTGCCATCCTGATGTCGCACATTCTCGATCCTGAACCTGGTAATGAAATCTACGATCCCTGCTGTGGTTCGGGAGGACTCCTCATCAAGTGCTTTCTGCGCTTCAAGGAAAAATACGATGCTAATCCGTCCGTTGAACCGCTCAAGTTCTATGGACAGGAAGTACTGCCTTCAACATTTTCAATGGCAAAGATGAATGCTTTTATCCACGATATGGAGGCAGAAATAGCACTCGGTGATACGATGAACCGACCTGCATTTCTTACAACGCAGGGTTCGCTCGAAAAATTTGATATTGTCACTGCGAATCCGATGTGGAATCAGGATTTTTCGCAATCCGTTTATGAGAACGATCCTTACAATCGATTCGGTTACGGTTATCCGCCTTCTAACAGTGCCGACTGGGGCTGGATTCAGCATATGTTTGCATCGCTTAACGACAAAGGGGAAATGGCTGTGGTGCTTGATACAGGCGCTGTTTCAAGAGGAAGCGGCAATGCAGGCAGTAACCGCGAACGGGATATCCGAAAGCAGTTTGTAGAAAACGATTTTGTGGAGTCTGTGCTGCTATTGCCCGAAAACCTGTTCTATAACACAACAGCGCCGGGTATAATCATGGTTATTAACAAATCGAAACCGGAGGAGAGGCAAGGAAAAATACTGCTTATCAATGCTTCGAAGCTCTTTATGAAAGGCCGGCCAAAAAACTTTTTACCCGACGAAAGTATAAAACAAATTGCAGATAGTTATCTCAACTGGGAAGAAGTTGAAGGTATCAGTAAGATTATTACAAATGAAGAAGCAGCCAGAAACGATTACAACCTGAGCCCCAGCCGCTATGTTGCTCAGAACGGCGAGGACGACACCCTTGACCTTGAGGATGCCATTGTGCAACTAAAGGAAGCAGAAGAAGAACAAAATGAAGCAGACAAAAAAATGAAAGCGATTTTAGAAGAAATGGGAGTGTGGAAAGGTCACTAAAAACGATAAAAGTAAAATATAAATTACCATATAAGGAGGTATTATGGATATAAGAGATTTTAAAGCAGGAACATTGAGAAATGGCGCGGGATATAACTATTTCCTCCCGGAAAAGATAAATCATTCTTATTTATGGGCAAGGGAGCTTTCTCTTGAAGGCGTGGCAAGAAGGGAAATATGGGATTACCCGCTCGATGCACTGCGAGAAGCTGCAATCAATGCATTGGTTCATAGGGATTACCTTGATACTTCCTCATCCATTGAGGTGCGGATATATGATGACCAGATAATACTATCGAATCCGGGGAAATTAATGCCTCCATTGACTATTGAACAGCTAAAGGAAAAGCATTCGGGAAGGCAAAGAAATCCGCTCATTGCAACAGTCTTTTATTATGCCAATCTCATTGAATCCTGGGGATCGGGCACACTCAAAATGATTGACCTGTGTAAAGAGCAGAATCTTCCTGAACCCGAATTCGTTGAAAGAAAAGAAGGAATAGGAGAATTTGCCGTAGTATTTCATAAAGATATTTTTAATGAGGAAGAACTGAGAAAAAGAGGGTTAAACGAAAGACAGATTAAGGCAGTAAGGTATGTGAAAGAAAAAGGAAAGATTACCAATAGGGAGTATCAGGAACTTTCTAAAATTTCTGAAAGGACTGCAACCAGGGACTTACTTGATTTGGTTGTCAAAAATATTTTTGTGCAAGTAGGCAGTACAGGAAAAGGAACGAATTACATATTAAAGACGCCATGAAGACGCCAAAGACGCCACAAAGAAGTCATAAAGACGCCAGGGAAAAGTAACAATGATAATTAGAAAATGATCAGGTAATGAAAGTAATGAATAGGTAATGATCTGTCACCAAATATTTTAGATAAAAGAGCCAAAGGGCTAAAAGGGCTAATGATTGGCTAATTTGACTAACAATGGACTAATAAATGACTAATCGGGTGATTAATAGGCAATTCCAGCTTTTAATTTTTAAGAAGGAAGAATTTCAAAGATTAAATTATCGGACATTTGCAGATGCAATATTGGATAATGGGTTATAGAAAATGGCATGGAATATTTTCAAAACGCAATTACGTAACTTCCAAAAAGTACTTTGTGAAAAAGAAATAGAATATTGATTATAGGGATTAATACAGGAAAAAATAAAGATAATTGAAAGAAAGAATGAAATACAATCCAGATAAACACCATCGTCGTTCCATCCGTTTGCAGGGATATGATTATTCCCAACCGGGAATATATTTTATTACCCTTTGCACACAAAACCACGAATGTTTATTTGGAGAAATTTTAAATGGTGAAATGCGGTTAAATGAATTTGGAAAAATGACACAACAATGTTGGTTAGAAATACCCCATCATTTTCCGCACGTAAAATTGGATGAATTTGTGATTATGCCAGATCATATTCATGGGATAATCATATTGAATGATATCGTAGGGGCGAAAAATTTTTCGCCCCAACCATCAAATAATTTTTCGCCCCAACCATCAAATAATTTTTCGCCCCAACCAATGCCAACGCCCCAACAAAATATAACGCCGTTTCGTTCGCCATCAAAAACAATTGGTTCCATTATTCGTGGATTTAAAATTGGTGTTACCAAAGGATTTCGACAAAACATGGATATTTACGTTGTATGGCAACGAAATTATTACGAACATATTATTCGAAATAAGGTTGAATTAAATCGAATGCGACAATATATAATTGATAATCCTAAAAAATGGAAAACAGATGAAAATTATATTTGATATTTATCTTATTTTTCCCACCTCCCAGCATATCGTTTCGCAAATCGAAGCGCTGGGCAACAAAACATTTCTGCAAAAAAGAAAAAGTCTCCTGCATCGTTATATAGATATTAAGATTAAACTAAGGATACCATCATTATGAAAACAACCACCAACGAAACACCCCTACAAGGTTACAAAATGACAGAACTCGGAGTAATGCCTGAAGAGTGGGAAGTGGTGGAATTAAAAAAAATAAAAAAGTAAAGGAGAAGTTAATTATGAAAATTGAAAAAATTGAACAAATAGAATCTATGGGTTTATATTATAATTTTAGATGGGATGCTCAATGTAGTGGGTTCAATAAATACAACTTTTTCTATGGTTGGAACTATTCTGGAAAAACAACCTTGTCTCGTTTATTTAAGTGCTTAGAAGATAAAAAGTGTCATCCTGATTATCCACAAATGAAATTTAGTATTACAACTGATAATAGGAATCTTACTCAAAAAGACATTGAGAACGATTATTCTATTAGAGTTTTTAATGAAGATTTTATTGAAGAGAATTTTGAATGGAAGAATGAAAATAAAGAGATAGAGCCAATCCTAATATTAGGCAAAGAATCAAAAGAACTTGAAGATAAATTAAAAGAAATTGAAACAAACAAAAAATCAAAAGAAGATACAAAAAAAACGAAAGAAAAGGAAAAGTCAAATAAAGAAAAAGAACTTCAACAATCGCTTACGGATAAAGCTACTGAAATACGAAATATACTAAGTATAACAAATCCAAAAGACTTTGATAAAACTAAATTGGTAAACAAAATTGATGCAATAAATGGCAATTACGATCAATTTATTTTAAATGAAAGTGATTTTTCAAATGAAAAAGAAATACTAAACGAAGAAGCAAAAGAGAAAATTCAAGTAAGTTTTCCAGAATTAGAAGATTATGCTCGGAAAATTAATGTTATTTTGCAAAAAGAAATTTCTGCTCAAAAAATTATTGAAAAACTTAAAGAAAATAAAAATCTAAGTGATTGGGTACGGCAGGGTATTGATTTACACCAGAATGAAGAATATTGCCAGTTTTGTGGCAATCCAATAACCAAAAATAGATTAGAAGAACTTCAACAACATTTTTCAAAAGAGTATAATAATCTTATGCAAGAAATCAAGGGTTTAGAAGAAGAAATAAATAAATATTTTGAAAATATTAAAAATTTTACATTGCCTGATTCAGCAAATTTTTTTAAGGAATTTCAATCTGAATACCGCCATTTAGTACAGGAATTTGACAAGGCTAAAAATTTTTTCTTCAATTTGAAGTCTGTACTATTAATCGAACTTAACAGAAAACGCGAGAAACCTTTTGAGGTTTTAAGTCGGAATATTGATAATAGTCAATTTCAAAGTGCTACTGAAGAATTAAACAATAGAATAAAGGAAATACAATCAATTATTGATAAGCATAACAATAAAGTCAATTCATTAGAAACAAGAAAAAGTGAGGCAAAAGAGAAAATTATAAAACATCTTACTGCTCAGTTCATCCAGGAGAAAAATTATTTTGAGAATAAAAAGGAAATAGAAAATCTAGATGAAGAAAATAATAACCTAAAAAAAGAAATCAATTCCCTTGATGTTGAAATAAATAATATTAACCAGGAAATAAAACAATCAGCTATTGGTGCCCAAAAATTAAATGAATATTTAAAGGCAATTTTCTTTGATGATAAATTAAAAATTGAACCCACAGAAAATGGCAAGTATAAATTATACCGTGTTGATAAAATTGCCAGAAATTTAAGCACCGGCGAACGGAATATCATATCTTTAATCTATTTTTTTGCAAAACTTGAAGAAACGGGTTTTGATAAACAAAATGCTATTATTTTTATCGATGACCCTGTGTCAAGTTTAGATTCAAATCATATTCATAGAATTAATTCATTGCTTACAAAAAAATTACCTGAATTTGGGCAAGTTTTTATTACAACACATAATTTTGATTTTTTTAATTTATTGAAAGATGCTTATAAGCATGATTTAAAAAATGGGAAAGCGCAGTTCTATTTGATAAAAAAAGTTAAAGAAAATGGTGACTATAAGTCAATTATAGATAATTTGCCAAATATAATACTCAATTTTAAAAGTGAATACAATTATCTTTTTTCATTACTTAAAGAGTTTCAAGATTCAAGTCAAAAAAATAATTTTGATCAGCTTTTTCTTATACCCAATATTCTTCGAAGGTTCTTTGAAATGTATCTTTTTATAAGATATCCCGATGGTAAAAAATATAAAGATAAAGCCAATAAATTTTTTAATAATAATGATTCAAGAGAAAAACACACAGCATTAAAGATTATGGACGAATATTCACACGAAGAAAATCCAGACCACGCAACAAAATTTCCTGATATTCAGGAATTAGAAGAAGCCGTAAAATTTATTTTAGATGAAATAGAAAATAAGGATAAATCCCATTATAATGCACTTTGTGAAAGTATATCAGCAAATTGATGAACTGAATGAAATAATCCTTGCAAAGAAAAGGGAAAATCCGCGGGAATATAAAGAATTAAAAAGGTAAAAAACAAATACTAAGGATATCATCATTATGAAACCATCCACCAACGAAACACCCTCACAAACCTACAAAATGACCGAACTCGGAGTACTACCGGAAGAGTGGAAAGTGGTGCCATTAGATAACAAATATATTGAATTTCAAAATGGACTTTGGAAAGGTAAAAAAGAGCCTTATATAAAAGTGCGAGTTTTAAGAAACACAAATTTTAAAAACGATGGAACTATAGATTTTGAAGATGTAGCAGAGTTAGATGTAGAACAAAGAAATTTTAAAAACAGAGAAATCATAAAAGATGACATTATTTTAGAACGTTCTGGTGGAGGACCAACTCAACCAGTTGGAAGAGTTGTTTTTTTTGAAAGAGAAGACCAATTCATGTATTCATTCAGCAATTTTACTTCCAGAATAAGAATAAGTGATAAGCTAATAATTTTCCCAAAGTTCTTATTTTATTTTTTATTGGATTTCTATAATCAAGGAAAAACTAACGATATTCAAAATAGAACGACAGGAATAAGAAATTTAGATTTTTCACGATATAAACAAATCCCAATCCCCCTTCCCCCACTTCCCGAGCAGCAAAAGATAGCGGCTGTTCTCTCTGCGGTGCAGGAGGTAAAGGAGAAAACGGAAGCCGTAATAGCCGCCACAAAAGCCCTCAAAAAATCCATGATGAAGCACATCTTCACCTACGGACCCGTTTCACCAGAAGAGACTGAAAATGTTTTGCTCAAAGAAACCGAAATCGGACCCGTGCCGAAGGATTGGGAAGTGGTGAGACTGGGAGAAGTGGCGGAAAATAGAAAAGAAACAATTGATCCTAAAAAAGAAGAAATAACTTACGTAGGTCTTGAGCATATAAATTCTGGTGAGAATAGATTAAAAAAATACGGTAACTCAAAAGAGATAAAAAGTTCAAAATCAAAATTCTACAAAAATGATATTTTATATGCTAAGCTCAGGCCATACTTAGATAAAGGAATTTTAGCAGAATTCGAAGGCATTTGTTCAACAGATATTCTTGTTATTCAACACAATAAAGAATTAGTCAACCCTCAATACTTAACTTATTTTCTGCACATGCCCAATTTCTTAAATTTCGCTACAAAATCTATGACAGGAGTAAACCATCCAAGAACATCTTGGTCAGTCTTAAAGATCTTTAAACTCCCCCTTCCCTCGCTCCCCATTCAGCAAAAAATTGCATCGATTCTTTCCGCCATTGATGCTAAAATAGAGGCGGAGGAAAATAAAAAGAAAGCGCTCGAGGAATTGTTCAAAAGCCTTTTGCATAATCTTATGACCGCAAAAATCAGGGTTAATCATCTGGGGGTAACCTCATGAACAAACTTGGTGACGAGAAATATTCGGTTCAAAAGCCCATCATTGATTATGTTCAGGAACCGTCGGCACAATACACCGCGCAAAATGGCGCAAGGGTGTTTCTAAAGCTCGGCTGGCAGTACGTTACTCCCGATGAAGCGCTGCGTCTGCGAGGTGGAGAAACAGGTATGGTGTTCAGAGAGCTTTTTATAAACCAGTTGCAAAGGCTCAATGCGGACTTTGCAGATCATCTGATGGCAGAAGAAATTGTCAAAAAGATCGAATCCATACCGGCAAATATAGAAGGTAACTTTACCGCATGGGAATATCTCAAAGGTTTCAAAACCGTGTTTGTCCCCGGCAAAAAACGGGAACGCAACATTAAATTGCTCGATACCGAAGATGTTGATGGCAACACCTTTCACGTTACGGAAGAGTTCATGTTTACAAATGGCATCAAAACCATCAGACATGACATTGTCTTTCTCATCAACGGCATTCCCCTGCTATTCATCGAAACTAAAGCAGCATCAAAAGTAGAAGGAATGAGCGAAGCGCTGGAGCAGGTAAAGCGCTATCATCGCGATTGTCCGGAGCTTCTTGCCGTTTTGCAGGTTTATGCCATAACCCACATCTCAAAATATTACTACAGCGGTACATGGAACACCTCCGAAAAGTTGCTCTTCAACTGGAAAGAGGAAGCAGTAGGAAATTTTGAGCAGATAGTTAAATCATTTTTTGACAGAAAAAGAATTATAAAGCTTATTACGGATTACCTGCTGTTTACCCGTCAGGATGACGAGCTAAAAAAGGTGGTGCTGCGGCCACATCAGATGAGAGCCATTGACAAAATTGTTGAACGTGCAAAGAATCCAGAAAAGCATCGGGGACTTGTATGGCATACACAGGGCTCGGGCAAAACTTATACGATGATTGTTGCGGCACAAAAGATTATCGAGAATCCACTCTTTGAAAATCCAACGGTTATTATGCTGGTGGATAGGAACGAACTTGAAAGTCAGCTTTTTGCAAACATCACTGCAGTAGGTATTGGGAATGTTGAGGTTACACAGAGCAAAGATCATCTACGAAACCTTCTTTTACACGACAGGCGTGGCCTTATCGTTACCATGATCCATAAGTTTGAAAATATGCCAGAAAACATAAGCACACGTGACAATATTTTTATACTGGTTGACGAGGCACACAGAACCACCGGCGGAGGACTGGGCAATTACCTGATGGGAGCTTTACCCAACGCCACCTGCATAGGATTTACCGGCACACCCATTGACAAAACACAGTATGGACAGGGAACATTTATTACCTTTGGCAAAGATGACCCGCCAGATGGCTATCTTGACAAATACAGCATTGCAGAATCTATCGAAGATGGCACTACGGTGCCGCTTTACTATACCCTTGCGCCCAATGAACTGCAGGTTGATAAAGAGTTGCTTGAAAAGGAATTTTTAAACCTTGCATATACTGAAGGCATGAGCGATATTGAAGAGCTCAATACGGTGCTGGAGAAAGCGGTAACGCTAAAAAACATGCTCAAGAGCCATGAACGGGTGGAAAAGGTTGCCCGCTTTATCAGTGAACATTTCAAAAATTTTATTGAGCCAATGGGATACAAAGCCTTTGTGGTTGCCGTTGACAGAGAAGCCTGTGCGCTGTACAAAGAAGAGCTTGACAAATATCTGCCACCGGAATACTCAAAGGTGGTTTACAGCTCATCGTTTAATGATGACGATAAACTTGTTAAACATCAACTATCGCCAATAGAAGAACAACGGATACGAAAAGCCTTTCGCAAGCCGAATGAACTGCCAAAAATACTAATAGTAACCGAAAAACTTCTCACTGGTTTTGATGCGCCCATTCTCTACTGCATGTACCTTGACAAGCCCATGCGCGACCATGTTTTACTGCAGGCAATTGCCCGCGTAAACCGGCCCTACGAGGATAACGATGGAAGAAAAAAAACGTCTGGCTTTGTACTGGACTTTGTTGGCATATTTGGCAATCTTGAAAAAGCCCTTGCTTTCGATTCGCAGGATATTAAGGGTATTGTTCACGATATTGAAATTTTAAAGGAACAGTTTAAGAAGGAAATGCAGACAGCAAAGGAACAGTATCTTACTCTTATAGTAGGAAAAACTCAGGATAAAGCAGTAGAGGCCGTACTGGAACACTTCAGGGATGAAAAAGCAAGGCAGCAGTTTTATAAATTTTACAAAAAATTGTGTGATATATACGAGATTATATCGCCTGATGCTTTTTTACGTACCTATCGTGACAGCTATCATACACTTTCCCAAATGTATAAAATCCTCAGGGAAAATTATGACCGGAGCGTCCTCATCAATAAAGACTTTACACAAAAAACAGCTCTCCTTGTTCAGCAGCATACCACCAGCAGCGCCATTGAGCAAACATTAGATGTTTATGTCATAGATGATGCAACCCTGAAAAAAATTGACACCAGCAAAGCTTCTGATACGGAAAAGGTATTTAACCTTATTAAAATAATAGAAAAGACGGTGGAGCAGCAAGGCGTCAATGCTGCATACCTTGTTTCCATTGCCGAAAAGGCGGAACTTCTGGTCAAACTTTTTGAAAACAGGCAAAAAACCACAAAAGAAACCCTTGAAGAGCTGAAGGAAATAGTAAAGGAAATGAACGCCACGCAAAAAGAGCAAGTTGAAAAGAAAATGTCATCGGAGATTTTCACCATATACTGGATCTTTAAAGATGAACGAATACTAAAAGCCGAGGAACTTGCAAATGGTTTAACGAAAGTATTTGCAAGCTATCCACACTGGCGCAAGAGCGAAACATATGAGAGAGAAATAAGGAATGCGCTACATAAGGCAATATTTAAAGGTGGCATACAGGATACTAAAAGGGTCTCAGACATTGTGCAGAATATCATAAATATATTAAAAAAAGGACAGGCAGAATGATGACTTCAGAAACATTTAAGGAAGAAGTTATGATGCTGGCAAGTAAAGTGGGGGTAAAACCGAAACAGATTCATATACAGCCAATGAAGCGCAAGTGGGCAAGCTGCTCGCGCAAAGGCAGGCTAACCTTTGACAAACAATTGCTCAATGAACCATACGATGTGCGCATAAAGGTTATACTTCATGAGTTGCTCCATTTAAAGTACCCCAATCACGGCAAAATGTTTACCTTGCTCATGGATACATATTTAAAAAAAACCATCACTATGTAGTGGTGCAATCTACCATGCATTATTTTTTCTCAATGCAAACTACCACAGCTTATTTTTTTTGGGCGATAGTTACTCAGTATCAGTACACTGCCTGTAGATGTGCCACCGCTTTAACAATAAATGAAAAACCACTCCTTTTTTTTCCAGCAAAAAACAATTGACAGTAACTATCGGTACTATACCCATTATACAAAATTCAGCATAACGAGGCAGTATCATGAACATAATGCAATCCGCAAAAGCAGCCAAAAAAGCTTCGGTTTATTTAGCAGCCGTTACGCCCAATAGTAAAAATAACGCATTGCAATTGATTGCTCGTGAATTACACAATAATGTAGCGCTCATTAAACAAGCCAATGAAACCGATGTGGAAAGAAGCAGAAAGGAAAACCTGCCTGCACCGCTGTTAAAACGCCTTGTTTTTGACGATGCAAAAATAAACGAGGTTATTGCCGGTATTGAAAGTTTGATGACATTGCCCGACCCTGTTGGCAAAACTTTGTTAGCTACCCGGCTTGATGACGCTCTGACCCTTTATAAAGTAAGCTGTCCCATAGGTGTTATTGGCGTCATCTTTGAATCTCGCCCTGATGCGCTAGTGCAAATTTCAACGTTATGCCTTAAAAGCGGGAATGCCATACTGCTGAAAGGCGGCAGTGAGGCGCGAGAAACCAACAAAATACTTGCCGAGACTATTTACAATGCTGGTTGTAAAGCCGGCCTGCCACAGCAGTGGCTTACACTGCTTGAAACGCGCGAAGATGTAAGCGCCATGCTCAAAATGGATGATTATATTGACCTCATCATACCTCGCGGCTCAAATGCATTTGTTAAATACATCATGGACAATTCGCGCATACCGGTGCTTGGGCATGCTGAAGGTATATGTCATGTATATGTTGACAGCGATGCCGATATGCAAATGGCGCTGAAGGTGGTAACCGATGCAAAGGTGCAGTATGTGGCGGTGTGCAATGCAGCCGAAACACTGCTGGTGCACAACACCATTGCCACAACATTTTTGCCTTTACTGAAACAGGAGCTTGACAAATACAATGTGGCGATAGTTGGCTGTGAACAAACACAGGCAATTATTAATGTTAACCCGGCAACTGATGAAGACTGGAAAACCGAGTACCTTGATTACAAGCTTTCAATTAAAGTAGTTGCAGATGTTGATGAAGCCATTAACCATATAAATACCTACGGCTCGCGACATACCGACAGCATAGTAACAGCAAACCGAGAAACAGCAAAGAAATTTCTTGATCTGGTTGATTCCGGCAATGTTTTCTGGAACTGTTCAACGCGCTTCAGCGATGGCTTTAGATATGGTTTTGGTGCGGAGGTTGGTATAAGTACAGCAAAAATCCATGCACGCGGGCCAGTTGGTCTGGATGGGCTTGTTATTTATAAGTATAAGCTCATTGGCAATGGGGACATCGTTGCTGATTTTGTCACAGGCAATCGAACATTTCAGCATAAAATAATTGATGACAACTGCCCTGTTTAACTATGCCTGTGCTTTTATCTTGCCCAGCAGATCATTACCCATGTTTGATAGCTCATATGATGTGTCGCTGATATCCTCGGTAACCGACATATTATTCTGGATGAGTGTGTTGATGCTTGCTATCGAATTTGAAATTTCGGCTATGATATCATTATGACGATTGGTATCTTCAGCTATTTTTTGTGATAAACTCTGTGAACCTGTTGCCTGCAATTGTATTGCTTCCTTGATTTTTTCCTGATTATCAATATGGTTAAAAATATCCTGCATGCCGGTGCTAACAGTATTCAGTGTTTCCACAATATTTTTAAATAGATCAATAATGGTAGCAACACCAGAGTTGGTTGTGGTAACACTCTGAATATTTGACTGTATATTGACGTTGATCTCTTTTAAACTCATTACCGACTGCTCTGATAATTTGTTTACCTCATCAGCAACAACGGCAAAACCCCTTCCCGCCTCACCCGCACGTGCTGCCTCAATGGAAGCGTTAAGAGCAAGGAGCTGAATCTTGTCAAATATATCTTCCAGTATATTCATTATACCGGTTAATTTACCGGAGCTATCTAACAGAGTTTTTGCATTTTCATTAACAAGCTGTATTGCGTTTTCACCCCGCTGCGTTATAGCAAGGATTGACTCAAATGCTTTTGAGATTTCAACTGAACGATTTTTAAGAAAATCTATTTCCTGCGCCAATGCATTGATGGTATCAAAAAGTTTTTTTAACGCAGTATACTGATTGTTTACATTGTTGTTGACATTGCCAAAACCGTCGGAAACTTCCTGCGTTGATGCGGTTATCTCCTCAACTGCGGATGCCTGATCCTGAATATTTTTTAAAAAGTCCTGCAATTTGTCAGAAATTAATTGTGATATGGCAATCATCTTATCAGAGGCATCCTGTATAAATGAGTGTAGATTTTTCATTACATTAATCTGGTCAACACTAATATTTTTTTCTTTATCCAGTGAACGTATAACACTTTGAAATGACGTGATAGTCATCATCACTATAATGTAGCACAGTGTTAAAGCAGCAGAACTATCAACTAAACCAACTGTTAATGCTTCTGCAAGCTTTCCCTCAACAGAACCTTTGTTAATATAAAAAAATGTAATTAATGCAGTAATATATGATCCATAGATAATTGACGCTATTAATTTTGTTGAAAACGCCGCAGCAAACAGCATGGTGGCAAACATAAAATACACCATGGTAACAAACCCAACATGAGCAGCCTTGGTAAAAAGCCCGGCAAGAACAACCAGTGAACAAAAGATAACAAAAATATTTGAAGCTAATTGCAGCTTTCCTTTTTTTAGATAATAGATAGTTATCAGGGAAAAAATTGAAGCACCAACAGCAGATTGTAAAAAATTTAAACCTCTTTCAACGCTGATAAAAATAAATGATAAAATAACCCCTGCATTTAATAAAACAATGACCGCTATTGCAAAGATAAATATCAGAAATGCTTTACGCTTTGTTAAATAATCGCTGTCTTGATATTTTTCAAATAATCCTCCAGAAAACTTCATAAACGTACCTCTGTAATAGTATATTACTGTATTATTACTATTTTTATAATTTGTATATGCTTTTTACGCCCTTCCACAGCAGCGAATTTAAATACCATTACTGTTAATTAGTCAAGAATAATTTATCGTTACCAATTAAAATAGTTTTGGAAATAATCGCAAAGCAGGTAGAACTGCCTATGGCTGGAGTGTAGTAACCCATAATATCCTGAACTGATTTCAGGATCTCATTGTGGCAATAGAGGTTCCGGAGCAGGTCCGGAATGCCAGTGAGGAATAATAAATCATTAACCTTATAGTAACTTTTTTAATGTTTTTAGCCATTATGGCATGGTATCCTTTACTATTTATGTAATAATTAGTGCAGTAATATCCTATATGATTGACTGTCCAACCAATTATATTGTTGACAATTTTTATGCCGTACAGTATAGTACTGCTTAACTAATTTCATGATCAAATACTTTGCTATTGCCAATGTATCAAAACCATGTGTTCTGAGTTTTATACCATGTTACAAAGTAATTTTTCATACGTTCTGAATGAACTACTAATGGAGGTTTATAATGGCAACGGTATATACCATTATAGTTGTTTTAGCCGGTATCATAGCATTGTTTATAACGTTAACTGTCACAAACATTTTACAGGCGGGCAGCAAAAAAGCTCATACCCGTTCTATGGCTGATATACTTGGAGTAGACCCTAAAAAAGCAACCTATGATGATATTGAAAAGCTGTCACGCAAAGAAACAATGCAGCTTTTCATTGCTGCATCAACCCCTGATTTTAAAGCGCTCAATGGTGAATTTAAAGCACGCTTGTTGAGTGGTGGCATTTTAGGCAAATCATCTGAACTTTTTACCCATCATGTGTTCCCAACAGGATGCATAACAGTGCATACAAAATGGATTGGGAAGGCTTTTAAACCTGCAAGCGATAGTTCCGGTCAGGGGTATAATATATTTGAAGAGAAAACCAAATCAGGAACCAGGATACTCAGATTAAGAAAAATTGATACTAACCTTGCTCCTTCAAAAATTACCAGAGATAATAAAAATTCATTTCAGATTAATTACAGCAGATATAATAAAGGCACCGTTCATTCCATGTGCGATGAAATACGCAAGATTAACGACAATCTTTACATTGGCATGGGATATATGGGACTGGGTGGTGGTTCGGCCAACCCTGCACCATTTGCTCTGGTTGGTAAACCTTCACCGTGGGTTGGCCCTGATAAATCTTAAGCTTATTTGCTCCGCCTTCCCGTCGTATGTTCATTGGCAGTCCACATGCCTGCTAATTTATTGATTATATCCATTGTATGAACAGGCAATATCAATTTAGTAAGAGGCGTTAAAAAATTTACCTGAAAGTTAGGAACAGCAACCATTGCTCTGTTCTTTTTTATAGCTTTTACTACCTTTACTGTTACATCTTCTGTTTTTAAAATTTTAGTCATAGCAACTTCTTTAAATCCTTCAAACATACCGGTTGCCACTGTATAAGGGCATACCATAGTTACTCCCACATTGTATTTATATTTTTTCATCTCCTGTCGTAATGCATCTGAAAAACCTACAACCCCAAATTTTGTAGCACAATATATGGATATATCCGGTAGCGCTAACAGCCCTCCTGCCGATGCAACATTGACAACGTGCGCCCATTTTTTAGTTATCATTCCTGGCATAAATGCTTTGCACATCCAGAAGATAGATTTCAAATTAACATCAACAATCCAATCAATTGCTTTATCATCCAGATGCAAAAAGTCGCCTACCCTTACTACTCCAGCATTATTTACAAGAATTGTTACGTCGCCCATTTCTTGTTTTACTTTTTTTTGTAACCGATACACAGCATCACGTTTTGATACATCACATATATAAGCTTTGCAATTACCCTTAGTCTTCAATTGTTTAACATTTTTTGTTAATTCTTTTCCATTGATATCAACCATTGCAACATCACATCCCTCTTCCAGTAAAAGCCGGGACACACTTCTACCCATTCCCATAGCTGCTCCAGTTACCAGTGCTAATTCACCTTTCAATGATTTCATAAAATCCTCCAATTTATTTTTAAAATAATATCAAACTATCAAATGGTTTGTCAAAAATCAACTATATTTTGGTTGATTGTCCAATTTATTTATAATAGGGCATTTCATATTTTATTTCAAATTGATCACAATCATCAAGGCAATAGAGTAAAAGGATGTTTATTGTCCTGTCTGTGCTTTGCGTAGTATGTCCGGGTGTGGTCCCCAGTAAAATTTGCAACAAACAATATCTTCTTCTTTATAAAAGCAAAATGTGTAGCCACTGTGCCGATAGTTATCGGTATAATCATCATCGCCCATTCCATCAAGGATTGCTAAAAATTCAAACAGTACATTATCCATGCAGTATGCAATAACCTTTGCCAGCGACATCTTCCACACCTTCTTCACATCCATGAAAAATTCGTACTCATCATCAAACAAAACCAGATGAAAGCGCTTCCATGCAGTACCTTTTTCCCTATAGGAAAGCTGCTTAAACGATTGCACGCTAACCTTTTCACACTGAGCAGCAAAGCNNGTGCTCAAATGAAATGCATGTTGTTGTTTCTATGCTCATGAAGCCCTCCCAAAGCTTGTAATTTTTATATAACTAAATCTTATCTATGATAGTATTAAACTACAATATAATATATTTCAATCATTTTTTGTTGCTATAGAGTGCCACTATTAAAAAATTGAAATTCTTCGCTTATGAGCTTTTCAAAAACAATATATCCAGTAAATTATTGAACATACCGTTTAAAAAACTCCACAACCTTCTTTTCAGCCTCTTTTGGGTTTGATTGCCATGCACGAGCATGCTTGTTGCAGTGAGCTGTCCACATCATTTTAGGCTCATGTGCTGCTTTAAATAATCTTATCCCATGTGAATAGGCAATATAATCATCGTTATCACAGTGTATTATAAAAACCGGCCTGGGTGAAATTTTTCCAATATAATCTTCCGGATTGATGGTACCCGCGTCAAAACCACCCCGCACACTGTACACCCACATAACTGCGTCTATCATTGGAAAGCGTGGCAATCCAAAATCACGTTTTGCTATCTCTGCCAAAAGATCACCTAAATTGGCAAATCCTGCTTCAAAAACTCCCGCTTTTATACGCTTATCTTTTGCCATTGCCTGTATTGCAGTTGATGCTCCCATTGATACACCAAATACACCAATCTCTTTTATTCCCTTTTGACTAACCAAAAAGTTAACTGCTGCTACAACATCCTCTTTTTCCTTTAATCCCATTCCCGAGATAGATTTGTCACTTTCACCATGGTTGCGCAAGTCAAATAGTAAAAGATTATATCCTGCTGTATGCTGTGCTTTCACCCATCGCAAACCTTCTTTTCTGTCAGCGGTAATACCGTGCACCATGATGATTGCCGTTTTAGTTTTTGCCGGGAAAAACCATCCTCGTAATGTAAGATTTTCATCGTTAGTAAATGACACATCCTCAAAGGGTATCCCCAGCTCAGATGCTCCCCCACAATAAATAAAGTGCTCATTATTGCAGGTATGCGGTTGTGGACTGATAAGCTGATTTGAAAAGTTCCATGCTACCCCAAAAACTATCACCCCAGCTATAACCAGCACAATAACAAAAACTATAATTATTTTTTTAGCCATATATCCTCCAAAAAATGTTTGCTATTAAATCTATATAATCATATAATCGTTAACGATATTATCAACTAAAAAATATAAAAGGGGATAATATGTTGCATTTTACACCTACCAATGTTCACTAAATTGATATTACATTGATCATACTTTATTTAGCAGGCATTACCGTTTTTGGATTTTATTACAAATCACATATAAAAACTGCAAAAGATTATTTTTTAGCAAACAGGTCGCTCCCATGGTGGGTTACAGGTCATTCCATCACTGGAACAAATATTGGTTCAAATGATTACATTGGTGCTGCTGTTAACGCCTACAGCATAGGAAGTGCACGGGCAAACTTTGAATGGATAGGGGCTATCCCTGCCATGACACTATCGGCACTTAGTTTCATACCGTTTTTCTGGCGCGCAGGAGTATACTACATTCCAGAGTATGTAGGATTGCGCTATAATAATAGCGTGCGTTTTATTGCTGCATGTTTAATGAGCATCTTTTCAGTTGTAATTGTAGGTGTGTTCTTGTGGGCAACAGCTATAATGCTACAAACCTATTTAGGCTTGTCTATATGGTTTTCAATTTTTATAACCGCAACTGTAGTAGGATTTTACACTATTTCAGGTGGACTTGTTGCTGTTGCAATCACCGATACTATTCAAACATTCATCATGTTTTTGAGTGCAACTATTGTTGCTGTTATTGGAATTAAAACTATTGGTGGATTGGATTCATTTATTGAAACACTGAAGGTTAACTATCCTGATCATCTTAATGCTTTTCTCCCGGCAAACCATCCTACATTTCCATGGCATGGTGTTATACCTGGGCTTGGATTGGTATTGTCACCAGCCTATTGGTGTGCCAACCAGGCTATCTTACAACGAACATTTGGCGCATGCTCTAAGTGGGATGGAAAAGCTTCAATGATTTTTGCTGCTATGATCATCTTTTATAATTATAATGCTGCGCAAATCATAATTCGAGATTTTTTATATACACCTTTTTTTTATTTTCTTGCAAAAAACAATAATCACTTTTTATTATTTATTGATGAAACCCTCATTAATGAATGTAAATGGCATATTCACCATGATACCTATAATAGCTATACCACCTCTTCTTATGGCTGCTATCGCCATGTATGTTGCCGTTTCGTATGGTATTATGTATTCGCGCAGGAGGAATGAACCCGAAAACCTGTGGTTTGCCATGATGTGCTGCACTATTGCTCTTTACGATATTGCATCTGCCATGCTCTATATATCCTCATCACCTTTTCAGGCTGTAATGTACCAGCGTTTTCAGTTTGCCGTACTTGCCTGTTTCATCATAGCAATAACGTGGTTCATTGCTTCATTAGTGCATATTCGTACAAACATTGTTTACAGCATAACCGCCATTATGGTATTGTTCATAATATCAGGTTTTTTGCTGGATAGTTCATATACTCTCAATCCATACAATCCTTACATAAAAAAATTTGTCTTTTTAGGTGCAACCATCACCTACAACGAGGCTGACCCCGGTATTCTTTATATAGCACAATATATTGCAATGCTTGTTGCTGGAACATATTTAATGTATAAACTTTTTATCTGGTGCAGGTATGGCGAAGTGCATATCAAAATTTTATTTGCAAGTTTACTGGTATTTTTGCTTGCAAGCATAAACGATGTCTGTGTTGGCAAAGGTATTTATCGCTTTATTTATACCATTGAATATGCATATTTTATAGTTATTATATCCATGGCATATATCTTGCAGTCTCGATTTGTAACATTGCATAAAGAGATTGAACAGGTTACCTATTTATTTAATCAAAAACTTTTAGAACAACAGAAACAACAAAAAATTGATGATACATCAAAGCAGAAATGCATCTCTTCGTCCAACTCTGATAAGATTCAACAGGCTGTTGAATATATTCATGACAACTTTTGTTTTGCTATCTCACGAGAAGGGCTGGCTGCCATGGTTAATCTTCATCCAGATACATTCAGCAGGCTTTTTAAATTATATACGGGAAAATCGCTTCCGGACTACATCAATGAACTGAGGATTAACTATGCACAGGTTTTATTAGCAGAATGCAATGAATCAATAGTAACTATCGCCTTCAAAACCGGTTTTGAAAGCCTTTCAACATTCAACCGTGCTTTCCATAAATTACTCAATATAACCCCAACTATCTATCGCAAAAATAATCGCAAATTCTGATTAATCAGATATTGCGTAGACAATGATACAAAAATAAAGCTATTGTGTACGATAGTTGTTATGGAATCAGTGCCCTTGTGTTAATGTTCAATAAAACCTATTTTACCCATAGAGCTTGACAATACGTTTATACGTTTATATAATCCTCTGGGGGTTTGTAATGAAATCGACATATATATTGACTCACGATGTTGGCACAACCGGAAACAAAACATGTTTATATAAGGTTGATGAAAAAATAAAGCTGGTCAACTCGTACCTTGTAGAATATCCGCTGTATATGCTGTCTGATGGTGGTGTTGAGCAAAAAGCTGATGACTGGTGGGATGCTGTTTGTAAGGCTACAAAATGGGTAATGAAACAAAGTAATGTTGCACCAGCTAAAATAGCTGCCATGGCATTTTGTGCGCAGATGCAGGGTTCTCTATTTATTGATACCGAGGGCAGGGCGTTACGAAATCCCATGAGCTATCTGGACCAGCGTGCAACGAAACAAATAGAAAAGCATCTCTATAAAGGCTTAATAAAGATAGATAAATGGAACGCATTAAAAACCATTAAATCACTTTTAATTACCGGTGGGCTTGCTGCAACACCAAAAGACCCGCTATGGAAATACCATTGGGTAAAAGATAATGAGCCTGAAATCTTTGAAAAGGCGTATAAGTGGCTGGACGTTAAGGATTATTTGATATTCAGATGTACGGGAAAATTAGGCATGACCGTTGATTCTGCAAATGTAACCTTTATCTACGATACCCGCAAAAATAGATTGGGCTGGCACAAGGGATTATGCACTATGTTTGAAGTTGACATGAAACATTTGCCGCCGGTATTTCAGTCAACCGATGTTATTGGAACAATCACAAAAAAAGCAGCAAGCGAACTTGGATTAACACCCGGCATCCCTGTTTTTGGCGGTGGAGGGGATGTGCCTTTAACACTGGTAGGTTCAGGGTGCACTGATATATATAATACCAATATCTATATTGGCACTTCGGGCTGGGTTTCTTCCAACGTTGACAAACGCATGGTTGATATTGGCAACTTCATTGCATCAATTTTAGGAGCTATCCCACACCATTATGTTTATGTTGCCGAACAGGAAACAGCCGGTGCTTGCTTAAAATGGGTACGCGATCATCTTGCACTGGATGAAATTGGTGTTTATTTAAAGGCACGTCACATTGCTGACAAAAGTAAGGAATATGAATCACTATATGATTTTTTAGATTCGGTGGTATTGCAAACACCGCCAGGTGCAGGCAATGTACTCTTTACTCCATGGCTCCATGGCAATCGTTCACCTCGTGAAGATCCCTATTCACGCGGGATGTTTTTTAATTTGAGCCTTGCTACCGGTAAACGTCAAATGATTAGAAGCGTGCTGGAAGGTGTTGCATTTCATATACGCTGGATGCTGGAAGCAATGGAAAAGAAGATTCCCATACAGCAAAGACTTCGCTTTGCTGGTGGCGGTGCCAAATCAGACGTATGGTGTCAAATCATTGCTGATATAACCGGTAGAACAATTGAATCAATTGAAAACGAGATCAATGCAGGCACTGTGGGTGCCACGATTGTATGTGCAGTTGGGCTTGGCATAATGGACAATTTTACCGAAGCAAAAAAACTTGTAGGATTACGCACATCGTATAAGCCAAGGGCACAGTACCATGACATGTATAATCGTAATTTCAAGGTCTTTACTCAATTGTATGAAAAGAATAAGGAGCTTTTTAAGTTACTCAATTATTAAGTCATTCTGTATATGTTTAATGTCATCCTGGACTTTAAGGATCTATTATGACAACGAAATTCCGAAACAAGTTCAGCATGACGGTTAATGCATACTCCCCTCGCCTTACGAAGGAGAGGGGCCGGGGGTGAGGNNAAGGAGAGAGTGACATAATGTGAGGTTAAAATTAAATTAATTTTAAAGGAGGCATTCCATGAAGCAAGAATACGCCATTTCACACTGGCCAGACTCTAAAGAAATTTTGGAAAATTTAAGGGTTTTAGCCAACGAATTGCCGGTATATCAAATTAACCGTTCAAAGATGAACGAATATCTTGAGAAATACGAATCAAAGTTTGCAAAATCAAAACAGATGGTTGAGCTGGCCAAGCAACGTATACCCGGCGGTGTACAACACAATTTAGCATTTAACTATCCATTCCCGTTAGCCATTGCAAAAGCTGATGGTGCCTATCTGTATGATGTTTCCGGCAACAGATTTATTGATTTTCTACAGGCAGGCGGGCCCACTGTGCTTGGCAGTAATTATAAACCTGTTAGAGACAAAGTGTTAGAGCTTATCAATGAATGCGGTCCTGTAACAGGGCTATTTCATGAATACGAATACAAACTGGCTGACCTTATTTATTCGCATGTCCCATCTGCAGAGATGTTCCGCTCACTTGCCAGTGGAACAGAGGGATGTATGGCTGCAATTCGAGCTGCTCGCTGTTTTACCGACAAGAAGTTTGTCATTAAAGTTGGCGGTGGTTATCACGGCTGGAGCGATCAGTTTGTGTTTGCAATGCGCATCCCCGGTCTTGGAACCCTTGACTCGCACGGCATTCCGGAAGGGTGTTTCCAGTATATGCAGGAATTTTATCCCAATGATACTGCTGCTTTAGAAAAGCTGCTTAAAGATAATGAATCAAAAGGAGGCACTGCCGCTGTCATCGTTGAACCATTAGGTCCTGAAAGCGGTACGCGCCCTGTACACCGTGATTTTAACGAAAAGGTACGAGCGCTGTGCGATAGTTACGGTACATTACTTATATTTGATGAGGTAGTCACTGGCTTTAGAGTTGGGCTTGGTGGCGCTCAAGGATACTTTGGCATTAAACCCGATTTAACAGTATTTGGAAAGTGTGTTGCTGGCGGATACCCTGCAGCAGGTGGTGTTGGCGGCAGAAAAGAGATAATGCTAACATTTGCCGCAGGGATTCAGGGTTTAAAAAAGCGGGCAATGGTAGGCGGTACACTTTCAGCAAATCCTCTTTCATGCTCAGCAGGATATTTTGCAATCAAAGCCATTGAAGAAACGCAGGCACATCTTAAAGCAGGGAAAGCCGGTGATAGGTTAACAAAGGGTTTACAGGAAATATTCAAGCGATATAATCTGCCATTTGTTGCATTCAATCATGGTTCTATCTGCCACATGGAAACCGGTGCAGCGATGCTCATGGAATTAAGCAATCCAAAGATACTTGAACAGGTTGAAATAAGACGTAAAGTTATGGAAGAGTTAGGAGCTGCCCTCATGGTTGAAGGTATTATTACCCTTGCCGGAAGCCGTATTTACACAAGCATGGCTGATACCGATGATGTTGTAGATGACGCACTGGAACGATTTGATACAGTATTTAAACATTTTGAACCTGTTCAGGAGAAATAACATGACCAATACCATTAAAGTTTACAAGTATCGGTGGATAGTACTGTTTATATTTGCACTGCTCAATATAGTGATGCAAATGCACTGGGTATCATTTGCAAGTATAACATCAGAGGCAGCGGCTTTTTACAACGTAACCCCCCTATCCATTGGCTTTCTGTCAATGCTGTTCATGATTGTATACATTTTTATATCCATTCCGGCTTCTTTTATCATTGATACCTATGGAATAAAAATAGGCGTTGGTATAGGAGCTTTATTAGTAGGGATATTTGGGATAGTAAAAGGCATCTATGCACAATCATATACTATGGTAGTGCTATCACAGATTGGACTGGCTATTGCTCAACCATTTATCCTTAATGCATATACAAGCCTTTCGGCCAAGTGGTTTCTCATGGGTGAGCGTGCAACAGCAGCCGGTATTGCCTCATTAGCGCAATATTTAGGGATAATTATAGCATTAGCAGCAACACCTTTTTTAGCTCATTCCTATACTATTCCCCGCACAATGTTTATCTATGGTTTACTGAGCGCTGTTATTGCAATACTATTCATTGTCTTTATAAAAGAAGAACCGTTAACACCGCCATGCGAAGAGGGGCTTCAGATGCGGTATAAGGCAGTTGAAGGATTAAAACATATAGTTTCCCTTCCCCAGATGTGGCTTGTGATATTACTTTTCTTTATAGGGCTTGGGATGTTTAACGCTGTTACAACCTGGATAGAACAGATACTTGAGCCCCGCGGCTTTAATTCTGAACAGGCAGGGATAGTAGGAGCAGTTATGATGATAGGTGGAATAATAGGTGCGGTTATTTTACCTTTACTGTCAGACCATTATAGAAAACGTAAAATATTCTTAACTATCTGCATGGTTTGTATAGTGCCGGGACTGGCAGGATTAGCCCTTGCACAAGATTATACCATTCTTATGGTATCAAGTTTTATTCTGGGATTTTTTATCATGAGTGCAGGTCCTATTGGGTTCCAATATGCAGCGGAAATATCTTATCCTGCGCCAGAGTCAAGTTCGCAGGGATTGTTATTGCTTGCAGGACAGATATCAGGGATAATCTTTATTTTTGCAATGGATGCATTCCGGACAAGTACCGGAGCCATGACCCCATTTATGGTTGCATTTATCGTATTGATGTGCATCAATGCATTGCTCACACTGAAGTTAAAAGAATCAAATTTGATTCGTTCATCATCGTAAATATTGGTGACACATTGCCATGTATAGAAACATGGCAATGTGTCTTTATATTGCATACTGCAATGTTTATATGTTTATTATAGGACGATGAATAATTATTTTGCATGGAAAGGAGATGAACAATGTCACATTACACAGCATACAAGGAACAGATTTTATACTGGTGCCAATGGTTAAATGAACATGGATATTTTGGCACAAAATTGGGAAGCGGTGGAAATATATCAATGCAAATAGAAAATGAAGAAAAAATAGCGGTAACTCCATCAAGCCTTCCCTACAAGGATATGCAGCTTGATGATATAGGTATTGTTAATTTTGACCAGGCAGTGATAGAAGGTAAAAAACCTACCATGGAGCTGTCGATGCATTTATCAATATATAAAAATCGTCCAGACATTGCCGCTGTTGTCCATACTCATCAGCTCTATGCGAGCATACTGTCGGTTATGAATATTGATAAGCCTATACCAGCCTTGTTTGATGAGATAGCATTTGCTATCGGCGATGAAGTTGCCTTTGTTCCCTATGCACTATCGGGCACACCGGAACTTGCCGCTAATGTTGCTTCAACAGTAACCAATAAATGTAAGTGCTATATCATCAAAAATCATGGGGCGATAGCACTGGGTAAAAATATTGAGCAGGCATGTCTTCATGCAGAGATGCTGGAAAAGATTGCAGGTATATATTACTTTGCCCATGCCAGTGGCAGAGATGTTTCATTTTTACCTGATTCTATCATGCAACTGGTAAAACAGCTTTCAGGAAGGGCGTAAGATTATATAGTTTTATGAATAACATTACAAGAACTTGTCCCAAAATCTGTTGAAAATGAGTGGCATCTCCCGGGGCATTAGGGTATAATGCTCCAAAACAATACTAATAATAACAAGAGATACCACGATGAAGCGTAAAACAGTAGTCAGAAAAAAGCAACCAGAAAAAATTGTATCGGTGGAAAATGATTGGAAAGAATCAATCAAAGCAACATTATTTGAGACAGTGCTACAATTTGGGATAGCAGCATATTGCGAAATGGTAGAAGAAGAGATAACAGCACTATGTGGGGAACGGTATAAGCATCTATGCAAGCGGAAATACACGCGTTGGGGGAAGAAAGGCACCTCGGTTGTATTGGGTGGCAGGAAGATTATGCTGCAGCATTGGCACTTATCTAAAAAATTGTGTCTGAGAAAAGAGTTTTGTATTAAAAAGTTGTAAAATTTCATAACGGCACGTAATAAAATCATTCAAGGGTTTAGACCATTTGTTAGTCGTAGTAGTATTGATAGCAATGGAGAGGGCGATTTCAGCGGTTTTTAACGATTGGAAGTAGCCACCACCATTTAAGCGTATGATTTCAAATTTACTATGAAGATTTTCAACAGTGTTAGTGGTATGAATGTGTTTCTGGATATCATCGAAGTATTTGAGGAACTGGAAGTATCGTTTTTTTCGAGACAATGTATTTGATAAACGCAGGATATTGAGCAGCATAATCGGTGCAGAGGGATTCAAACAAAGAAACAGCTTTATCAAAGGATTTAGAAATTTTAATAGCCTTACAATTCAGCAAGAATTGTTTCGCATCATGGGTAGGTATTTGATTTTGTTTATTCCATCATCTTTTTATCGCAGGCATAGGCTTCAATGAAGATGGCAAAAGCATCAGATGGCAATTCTCTGGCGCGCAATTCTTTAGCTTTTGCATTGATATCATTTGATGGTATCGATTTGTACGGGCAAATGGGGTAAATTAAGGGAAGAGAGAATCATTTTAATTTTGTTAGACCTGTAGGAAGCGAGGATGACATGAACAAGGAATTTCTGGAAGTGCTGATTAGCTTTTTGCCATGAAGGGAAAGAGTGATGGTCAAAATAAGCTGTAGCGGTCACGAGGAACAAGCAGGTTCACGTTACCCAGTAATGAAGCAAGGGATCGAGGATAGAAGCCATTAGCTTAATTGGATGAAGACGACGAGAGGTAAAGCTCTCGTTCCTTTTGCATAATGAGATTCATAAACGTAGCGACAAGTTCAGGTAATATAGAGAAGTTTTTAGGGTTAGAAGCATACTCGTTGATAATAGTCTTCAATATAGCATCAGCAGGCAATAATAATTTTTTACGTGGCATAACTGACCTCCTTTATTATAAGATATATATTAGTAAAGCTAATGTAGTATAAAAATGCTTGCATAATCAATACATTGGAACACAATTTATTAATTACCACCCATAGACAATTGGATGCTGAAACGGTATTACGAGGGATTATAGCGCTTTGTGATGAATTACCGACATCAGTTGTAAAAACGATTATGTTTGACAATGGGAAAAAGTTTGCACAGTATAAAACGATTGAAGAGGTGTTAGGGTGTACGGCATATTATGCAGATCCGTATACAGAGTAGCAATGAGGATTAAATGAAAACTTGGGTAGGCAATATCGGAGATGTTTGCCCAAGTATATGAGATTTAGGCACTTGGCAGATGATGATTTAGGTGCTACACAGGATAAAATCAATGGAAGACCCTTAAAATTACGAAATTGGATGTCTCCTTCTTAAGTTGTTTACTAAGCAACTACCTGTTGCATTTCACATGTGAAGTTGCATTATTTTTTTTAGTGTCAAAAAAAATTATTGACATAATAACAAATTATTTAATCATTGTAGCTAAGATACAGCAAAAATCATAAAAACTCTTCAAATTAAAGTGGAATACTTGTACTTTAAAAAATGTAAATAGTTTTATATCTTTAATTACAAATTGAAAATAGAGGAATATGTTAAACAACAAAGTCTTTAATTAATGATGCATTTACTTTTAGTATTTTTGATGTATTAAATACCTATATTATTATGATTTTATTACAAAAGTATTTTATTATTACAATAATTTTATTAAATGAATAATCGGTAAAAGATTTATTTCATAAGATTTCTTAATAATAAAAAGTGTATCTTAGTAGGTTTAAAGCTTACTATTATATATTTAATCAATTATTAAATTAATATATTATGATAGGAGGATTTACAATGTTTAAAAACAAAGTATTCATGGTTATAGCTTTTGTTGCTATTTGTATTTTTGTTGGTTGTTTGTCTACTCCAACTCCAAAAGGAGTACTTTATACAAAATGTAAAGGACCAGTTTACGGGGTGTCATACTCAAAAGATGCAAAAATTGGTGAAGCAAGCGCTGTCTCAATATTAGGAATGATTGCAAGCGGTGATGCAAGTGTTGCAGCCGCCGCAAGGAATGGGAGCATTACAAAAATATACCATGTTGATTATGAAGAAACATGTGTGATTTTGGGAATATTTGTTTCATACAAAACAATTGTTTATGGCGAATAAAAAATTCCTTTGAGAGGCGTATTATGTTAAAAAAATCTAAAATGATGTGCATTCTTATTGCACCAGTGATTTTATTCTTCATTGGTTGTATTACAAATTCAAATGTAAAAAGACCATCACCGGTAGCACTTTTCTCTTCTATGTCAGCGGGTCTATCATTTACAGATGATGGGGGGTTCTATCCAATTGGATTAGTAAATGCAACTGAAAAGATAAAACTGGGTGAAGCTAGTTCATATTCCATCCTTTCACTATTTGCATGGGGTGATTCAAGTATTAATGCTGCAATGGAGAATGGTAAGTTAACTAAGATAAACCATATCGATTATGTATTTAAAAGATATTCAATTTTCTATTCTGAATACACAATAAAAGTATATGGAGAATAATTTAATATTCTATTAAATCATAACTATAAGAAGCCTTACATATCGTTATATAATGTAAGGCTTCTTACATTAACAATAGTTAGTTAAAAAATACATTTTTACTTGGAAATTTAATAAAATGCCTTTCATTTTCCATTTATAAAAATTATTAACAGTATAAATCAATGCTATATCTCATTATCATACCTACATTACTTATGGCTGCAACTGCACAGTATGTCAGTGTATTGTACAGCATACTGTATGTTCAGATAAAGGATGAACCAAAAAATTTCTGGTTTGCACTTATATGTTTTACTATAGCATGGTATGATATTTTTTCTGCAGGTGCTTGATTGTGCATCTGAATATATCCAGTATTGTTACGCAGATAAACAATACTCCCAAAAGGAATATCAGACTATATTTATTAACGTATTAAAATTACGAAGCACTTTAACCAATACCATTACGTATTCACCGCCAGCTCCTCCGCCTCCTGAAGATGGTCATTACTCCAGCAGAATTAATATACAAATGGGAAGCTTTGAAAATGACAGCTTTACCGAACTATCGTATCGTCCTTCATACCATGATTTATGTGATGACACATCTGGATTTGTATCTGGTTCTCAGATAATTTTTGGCGAGATAGCAGCACGGTATTATTGGGATACGCAAAAAATACAGTTCCAGCGATTTGACATTATTGACATTGAATCAATTGCACCAATAAATCCACTTATAAAACCATTGAGCTGGAAAATTATAACTGGTTTTGAAAGATTACCTTTTGAGAATAATAACGAGCTTCTGGTATATCAGCTTAATACTGGTGGCGGCTATGCTTTTTCTTTAACTCACTGGTTTCAATTATATGGTATGGTGGAATTCTCAGGGCTTTTACATAATGATTTTGAAAACAATATTGAAGTTGCTCCAGGCGCTTCTATAGGTTTATTATTGCAACCATTCAATAAAATGCGATTGCGCTTCCATGTCAACGATTGCTATTATATATTTGGAGAATCTTTCAATTATATTACTATTAAAACAATAGCACAGTACAATATCAACCAGCGGTTTAGTTTTCGATTTGATGTTAACTATTGGCATCATGAACAATGGTATCATCAAATTTCAGGATCATTTATCTATTATTTCTGGTGAAAAATACCATGAACTATCGCATATACATTATTCTTTTTTTTATTATTTTTTATTGCTCCTGCCTTGATAAGGTTATTTATTATCCCGATAACAAGGTTGCTATACGCAGCAATATTCCTTTCCCCATTGAAGATGTTTATATCAAGGTCAATGATGAAGTAACGCTGCACGGCTGGTTTGTTTTAAATCATAATGCCGAGTTTACATTTATATACTTTCATGGCAACGCCGGGAATATTACCAACAGAGTTGAAAAGATAAACATATTGTACCAAATCCCGCTTTCTGTTTTTATCATTGACTATCGGGGATTTGGCGATAGTAGCGGGAAACCCTCTGAGGATGGTCTTTATGCTGACGCATTGGCTTCCTATGATTTTGTAATCAATAACAAGCAACTATCGCCAGATAGTATCATTATATATGGCGAATCGTTAGGAGGGGCAGTTGCGGCATATTGTGCAACAAAAAGAAATACAGCAGGTGTTATCCTTGATTCAGCCTTTACTGACATCTATTCAATGGTAAAACATCACAGTGCAAACTTTATGTATATCTTTTTTTCAGAAAAATATCCAACAATAGATTATATGCAATCAATACGATGCCCCGTATTGATACTGCATAGCAAAGACGATGAGATTGCCCCCTTTGCAATGGGACAGGCTCTGTACAATGCAAGCTCATCAAAGCATAAGCAATTTGTACCTTTGCATGGCTCCCATAATGCTAATTTTATAGTAGATAAAGCAACTTACGTTAATAGTATACAATCATTCATACAATCATTGAAAACCGCAAGCAAGGAGTATGGACAATGAAAAAATGGATGGCTTTTATTATTTTCGTTCTTTTACTGTTTTTACTATCTGTTACTGGCACCTATTCAGAGGATTGTAATAGTATATCACCTGCAGCATTACGTCTTCTTGCTGAAAGTACTATTGATCCGTGCTCTATCTGCCAAAAAAAATTACAAAAGCAGGCGTATGCGATAGTATCCAGAGAATTAATTCCCGGAAAAAAGCTAACATTTACCAATACCTGCCCACTGGCAAAAACTAACGATTGTCTGGATAATGAGCTTATAATGAAAAACAATGAATATCCAAAAAAAATAATTATCAATGGCACAGAAGCAGCAATGCCAAAGGTTTTATATAAATTTTTTTCACAAGACAAGCATATAGTAGGAATAGCCCCGGATGATTATACCAGCAATTCCATACAAAATATGTACAGAACATTAAAGATGGATTCACCTGTTGAAGCCAGATTAGAAATAATTTCCTATCACTATAGCGACTGTCCATCTGCATTATATTTACATGATAGAAATGCACTCATCATTTTTTGCAAGATACTTTCTATGAAACAACTACAATAGCATTATTCTATTGCTTCTGCCAATAGTGAAATGGGATGTATTACTTTATATTTTGTATTCATCTCTATCTGCCACTTGCACGTTTCACAATCGGTAACCACAAAATCCGGTTTAGCTTCATCAATAATTCTGAATAACTCATTCCCTACTGATTGTGAAATTCCATAATATTCATTTTTAAAACCATAGGTGCCTGATATGCCACAACATTCTGAATGCAATATTTTCACCGTAAGGGCTGGGATCTTACGTAATAGCTCAATGGTGAAAGCTGCACTACCCATACGTTCAAGGTGACACGGGGAATGGTAGGCAACAGTATACGAAAGTGGTTTTAACCTTAAAATATTGCCCTTTTCAAATTCTTCAAGTATAAATTGTGTTATATAAGTAATATTATTGATTATAGGACTATTATCAAGCTCTAACAGATTGGGATACTCATGCTTTAACGCTAATGTACAGCTTGATGATGCTGAAACAATCTTTGTTTTATCATCCGGCAGGGCACTGGAAAGCACCTTGATATTATGCCTTCCATGGGATTGCGCTTTTTTAATATAACCGTTAGCAATTAATGGTACTCCGCAGCATTTTTCCTTTGTAATGATAACACCCTTACCCAGTGCATTAACTACTTTGACAACATCTTTGCCTAATTGAGGATAATTATAATTTACATAACATCCATGAAAATATATTACTTTATCTGCATAGTTATCCTGATACTTTCGTACAGATTTAAACCATTTTGTAAATGTGCCAGAAGCATAATTGGGAAATGTTCGCCCCGATGGTATTTTAAAGATGACATCAAGGAAATACTTTACCATACCTAAATGAGTAAAAAAATTGACAATAGCACTAAACAGAGTTCCAAAAGTTCCCATTAAATCGGTACGGCTCAGTAAAAAATCACGTATTCTTAATTCTTTCTTTGAATATCGCCATTTGGCAGTCTGAATAATATCTGCAATCTTTACATCCGAAGGACATGCAATCTCGCAGCGTTTGCAATTGGAACAATATTTTAAAGAAACATCCAGCAGTTCAGGATTTTTGATGCGCAACCGTTCGGTATCAGGGCCCGACTGTTTTGGTCCAGGATATAGATGGGTAACACGGGCAACCGGGCAGTAGATTGTGCATACAGTACATTTTATGCAATGGTCAAAACTAATATTTTCCAGTTTAATCATTGGTTAACTCATACGTTTTAATAAATTAATGATTTGCCCCGCAGCTTTATATCCTGTACTTATAGCAACACCGCTTCCGCATCCTTCTTTAATGGGATTGTAATGTGCCATAATAGCACCACTGCAATACAGATTCTGAATAATATTGTTGTTGCTGTCATACGGGCGTAAACTTTCATCGGTTAGCACACCATACTGCAAAAAAGCATGCGAATCACGGTGGAAGAAATTCTGGTTATACCATTTATTGCGTTCAGGTTCATGATGAAGTTTTAGCTTAAAGATTGGTTCATACATATTGTCAAATTCGCTCACCAGCCCGCCACTAAAAAAACTCCCTGTTGATAAAATATAACATTGTGCTTCCATAGGATTTTCCGGATGACTATTGGTGTAGATAGCATTGACAACATCATCGGTAATATCTGCACGTACTACTTTATCGCCGGCAATGTAAACGCCGCCCAACTCTGCAAAGCGCGATTTCAATGCATTGTCAATACGCATACCAAGAATAGAAGGAGGCAGGGTTGGTACTTCATACACCAGCAGCCGGGTCCTGCTTTGTAATTTGTTATGAATTTGATTAAAGTTGGTTATACCCATAACGGCTGGCATTACCACAAAATCAGCATCTTTAGCAGCCAATCGTATCAAATCTGCAATTTTTTCAATATTAGCTTCTTTCTCAAAAATTCGCGCTATGTCTATCGATCTGAATTCATGAGGATATTTGCCGTCATCCTGAAGCTGTGGCATTTCTATCTGTTTGGCAACAATTTCACAATTAGCAAACAATGAATGTTTTGAAAGTTGTGCTGCTGCCAGTTGAGGATGAAAATCTCTATATCCTTCAAAATTAATAATAACAATTTTTTTCATGGCTTTAAATCTACTATATACATCCTCATTGAAAACACTGCGCTGTGAAAAGTAAGTTGGTTTCAAGGTTCCAAGCGTTGTCACATGAAAATGATTAAGATTTCCATTGTCAAAAAGAAATAGCCCCTGCTGCTCACATTCCTGTTTAAAAAAAAGCAATGCTTCAATAATCAAGGGCTTGCCACATTTTGTATACGGATGCTGGGCGATAGTTCCTGTTAATTGGTCTATTGCTTCAAATGGTTTGTACACCACGGCATTGTCTCTGTATCCCAGAAGATCAATTGACCCTGATGAAAAATGCAATGCACTCATCCCCGATGAGATAATAGCCGTATGCAATCCTTCTTTTGCACATCTGATACCTGCAGTTAATCCTGCTACACCAGCGCCAATAATGATACAATCATATCTCATGTATTATTATCCTCAACAAGTCCTAATCCAAATAGTCCCTGATAAATCCAGTAGGTAAATTCAAATTCTCTGAGCCCATCACCCCACAGTACCGGTTTTACCCCCTTAAACCTTTCCTCAAGAAAATCCATTAAAAGTTTTGTTGATTCGTCAGGGGTAAAATCTCCAAACTCGGTAAAAAGACCTGCAGCGCGGTATGCACACAACTCACCCTGACATGGACCCATGCCAATGCGCGTTCTCCGCCGCAAATCTACAATATCATTCACCTTGAGGTTTTTTATAGCATATTCAACCTCGCCAAGGGTAACCATCTCACATTCACATATTAAACCATAATTACGTTTTTTTAAACTCAATATATTGTGAACGCGCTCACCATGCCGGTAATGAGTAGACCCAACAACAGAGTTAGGAATACCCGAAAAGTATTTTATCTTTTTTGTATACCCTACCCTTTTTTCAGAGCCCGGAAGAGGAATCTTATAGGTAAGGCAGCGTTTGCTATTGCCTAATTTTTTTGCAATCAAATCAGTTGTCATTTCAGCCATAAGCCTGTATGTCATAAGCTTTCCACCAGCTATGGTAATAAGCCCCTGCACATTATCTCGCTCTTTATGATCAATTAACACTACACCGCGGCTTATATCTCTTCCATCCATCTCGCCGGACACTGCAATGAGCGGCCGTACACCACAATAGGCTCTCAGCACCCTTGCCCTGGAAACATTGGGAATAAGCTTTTCGCCATCGGACAGCAAAACATCAATCTCATCATCATCAACAACAAGCTCATCAATTGTGTCATAGGGAATTTTTCGTGAGGTGGTTCCAATAAGTGATACGGTATCACCAGGTACAATGATATCACCATCAGAAGGGACGCGACATCTATTAACAACAACATTATTTATGCGATAGTCAATAATAACCATCGAACCCTTGGAAGGAAACATCTTAAGCTCAATGCCGGCTGTCTTACAAATATGCTGCCCCCATACCCCCGAGGCATTAACAATAATTGGAGCATATATCTCCAGATACTCACCGGCTGTTTTATCGTAGCACTGGACACCAATAACCTGATTTTGCTTCAGCATGATGCGTTCTACCTGGGTATGGGTAAAAACATGTGCTCCCCGTTCAATGGAATCAAGAATATTTGCCGACGTTAAACGAAATGGATCAATGGTGCCGTCAGGTACCCATATTGCAGATAGTATGTTTGGATTGCAATTTGGTTCAATTGATAATGCTTTTTTAACGCTTATTTCTTTTGCATCTATACCAGCAAACCTACAGGCTTCTAAAAGACGATTATGGTAATTGGGATCATCTTCCGGGAGGGTTACAAATAAACCACCAGTAGGTTCAATACAATGCCATGCTATTTTTTTTAAAATGCGGTTTTCCTTGATACATTCTGTTGCTGATTCTAAATCCCTGACTGCATAACGTGCGCCTGAATGCAAAAGTCCATGATTACGCCCTGTTGTACCTGAAGCAATATCATTTTTTTCAATAAGAATAGCATCAATGCCACGCAGTGTACAGTCTCGTAAAACACCACACCCGGTTGCACCTCCACCAATAACTATTACTTCAGCTTCTAATGTTTTCACTCAATCACCTTATTATAGCATTTTACTATAGATTGTTGTTTTTTACCAAAGCTTTAAAAAAGATTTATTGAAGGTAATGCCATACTGAACTTTTTACTGCCACAGTCTATGATTAATTATTATACATCTATGAATACATTATAAAAAAATTTTTAATGTGAATGAATAAGAAAAATTATCGTGAATTGTTTACTCCCGTAAGTTATTTTCATTAAAAATTCCTTTAATAAATGGATAAACTATTTTATTGGTAAGCTTATCTACCTCAACATCTGATAATACAGGCTCACTGAGAATATAGTGAGCAGCAATCATTACAATACCACCAACCAATATACTGGTAATAACATGCAAATCTACATTATCCTTTAAAAAACCTAAATGTTTTCCTAAACGCAGATCGTGTAAAATTTGATTCTGCAAATTTTTTTCAAATTCACCAATAAATTTCTGAATATGAGGATTAAAACCAAAACCTGTTCTTAATATTATTGATGTTAACTGCCTATCTTCATTCATAAAAATTAATGATCGCTTCACTCTGAGGTGAAAATAGGATGCCGGACTTAATTGTTTTATTTCTTCATGGCTTATGGCAATAGCATTTTTCCAGTCTTGAAGTGATCGCAATAAAACTGAAAAAAACAAATCTTCCTTGTTACGGAAATACTCATAAATAGTACCTTTACCAATATGTGCCATCTTAATAACATCTTCGACATAGGTTTCATAGTATCCTTTTTCAGCAAACACCTGTTTAGCGCAATCAAGAATATGCTGCCTGCGCAATTCTGCTTTCATTGCAACCCCTATCTTTTCTTTATATTTTTATTATGTATTGTCTTATATAATGAAAAGTTGTTTTTATTGGTCAATAACTTTTTATCATTTGATTTCATTTGATTTCATTTAATACTTATAGTGTGCAAAGCCATTTTTAAATCCTCAAAGGTAAATGGTTTTTGCAAAAAATATGAATTTTCTATATTAAAAGCAATATCATTGAAAGCATCATTAGAATAGCCTGAAATAAAGATTACTTTTAAATTGTGTATAATCTGTCTTAACTTGTCATATAATTCAACACCATTCATTTCAGGCATTATCACATCAGTTATTAATATAGTAAAATCTTTATATGCATCTACAGCATTAAGAGCATCAACAGGATCGTTAAAAGCAATAATATCCTGATTTAAAAGTAAAAGCATTCTTTGCAGCATTCCTAATATTGCCGTATCATCCTCAACTACTATAATTTTATTATGTAATACCGTAATTGTTTTTGTAGTATTTTCAATAGCAGAAATTTCCGGAATCTCAGGGATCTGTTCAGTATATTTTGGGAAGAAAATATTTACCACAGTCCCCTGTCCATATTCACTATAAACTGTTATATGTCCGCTAAACTGCTTCATAATTCCATATACCGTTGAAAGTCCAAGCCCTGTCCCCTTACCCACCTCTTTAGTAGTAAAAAAAGGTTCAAATAATCTTTCAAGGGTATCCTTATCCATCCCACTGCCATCATCTATACATTGTATCATTGCATAATCACCAGGTTTACATCCTGGATGAGTTTCACAAAATGTATCATCTAAAAATTTATTCTGGGTAACTATCTTTATTGTACCAATATCTTTGATAGCATCCCGCGCGTTTGAAGCTAAATTTGTTAAGATTTGAATAAACATCCCCGAATCTACCCATATATCATATATATCTTCCGCCAATTCAAGTTGCAACTTGATATTTTCTCCAATCATAGCTGCAAGCATCTTGTTACTTGTTTTTATTATTTCATTTGGATTTACTCTTACTGGATTAACCTTTTGTTGACGGGTAAATGTTAAAAGTTGCTTTACTATATCAGCACTGCGCCTTGCTGCATGAACTATCTCTTCTATATCAGGATAAATAATATTATCTCTGTCTATTTTAAATTTTATTAATGCAGCATATCCTGATATAATGCTTAAAATATTATTAAAATCATGAGCTATACCGCCAACCAGCCTGCCTATCGCTTCTAATTTTTGTGCCTGACGCAACTGCTCTTCCAATTTTTCTTTTTGTTTTTCAGCATCTATTTGTTGTGATAAATCCTCAACAATTGCCAGACCGCCAACAACAGTATCTTCCACAATTAGAGGTGAATAAAAAACACGCCCGGGCGTTACCTTATTGGCAGTCACAGATGTATACCAGTCCCTGTATTCGGCCTGCTCACCCTGCAAACAGCGTTTGGTTGCTTTAACAATCTTTTCATCGGGCAGTTTTAGTGTATCAAACCCTATCAAAGCCTGCCGTGTTGAACCCATAATTGTAATAAAATTATCATTACAAGCTGTTATAACACCATGAGCATCAAATGCATATATACCAACAGGTGCATTCTCAAAAATAAGTCTGAATAGTTCTTCGCTCTTCTTTAATGATAACTCAGCCTGCCGCTTTGCCGTAACATCATTAACTATAGAAAAAAGATACTGTTTCCCTTTAATTGTGATTGCACTGCTATATACATCAACATCGGCAATACTACCGTCTTTCTTTCTATGCCTAAATTCAAAATATACCCGTTTACATGTCCTTGCTTCTTCTATACGTGCTTTTATCTCATCAGGAGGGAGGGTATTAATCTGATGTATATTCATTGACAGCAATTCATCTTTTGTCCAGCCATAATACTGAGCTGCAATATCATTGGCATCAACTATGCTTCCGTCATCAGGGTCTATAATCAACATCATCGCTTTGCTGTTTTTAAATATAGTTCTATATCGCTCCTCGCTTTCCTCAAGCTCAATTGCTATCTGCCGGCGTTGAGTGATATCACTCAAAGAACCAAATAGGGCACTAATTATGCCATCATCATAGCGAACAGCATGCAGGTGTATATCCACCCATTTAATTGTTTTAAATTTATCATAAACCCTGCATTCAGCAGAAGAATAATTCTCTATTGTTAAAGTATCAAACAACGAATAATATTGTGAAATATCATCTTCATGAATCGACTCCTCAAACCAGTTGGCATGCATCATTTCATCAGGCGTATACCCTAATACTATCTCCACATTGGGGCTTACCCAGCTAATGGTATTATCAACCGGATTCATAATGAATGCCACTGATGGGCTTACACTCAGTACATCCTGCAGCAAATCTGCACCTGCCTGCAAATGTTGCAAAGCTAATGTCCGTTTTTCCACAGTAGTAAAAACCAGGGCTATTGCTATTAAACCTGATGACAGCACCAGGATGTAGGGTACTCCTATTGTGGCAATGGCTGTCAGTCCTTTTGGCCATGGTAACAGCAACTGACATGACAGTACCATACCATGCGTAACAACTGCAAATACGATAATCCCCCATAATGGTATTTCAGATGGTTCATTTTTATATATCCTGCGCATTGCTAAACCTAACAATGCCGATACTATAATGCTGGCAACACCTGCATATACACCTGCACCGCCCAGATATATCCTGTACAAAACAGCAACACCCGATGCAACAAACGAGACAACACCACCGCCAAACAATCCGGCTAATGCAATAACAACCGAACGGCCATCATAGATGATGTCCTCTTCAAAATGAAATGGTGTCATCATAGCAGCAATTGCTGAAAATCCAAACAACAAACCTGACAGTATACGATAGGTATTGGGATAGTTCTTCCGTAAGGTAAGGATTGGGCTCCATATCACACTGAGAGCAACAAGAAGCGTTATATTATGAATCAACGTTAAAATCATAAGTTAAACCTGGTATAAGTAGATAAAAATGGAACAGAAACAATTTATTATTTTATTATACTATAAAAAAATAAAAAATACAACTATATTTTTATTGTATCAGGTTATAGAGTAAGCAGTAGTTTTTTAAATTATGAAAAATCTTTTTTAAAAGTTCATACCCCCGTAATGCCATTTGCAACGATTCAATTCTTTCAGCAACATCAAGTGGATATTCATGAGCTATTGCATTTCGTATTTCATGCAATAAATCCCAATCATCAGCATTGTTAAGAATATTTAACTTTTCAAGGATATTCAAAACATCTTTCATAGGATATAGAATAACTATCTATTTCTTTTAATTGTATTAAAACAGTTTTAAAAAGTTTTGCACCTTTTAAATCCTGTAATTTTGTAAAATTAAACAAAAAGCTATTTATAATCCTTTGATCATTAAAGTCATTGAATATGTCTTCATTTAATTCTTTGAAAAGTAGTTCATTATAATCAATATCTCCATCACGCATGGTATCGTCTGTTCTGCTTCCAAACAGATATATTTCGCCCTCATCAAAAACTTCTACGAAACTCTGTTTTATACATTCAATATCATACTGCTTTAATCGCATGATACTACACCCACTTTACTGTACTCACAATAATTTTATCATCCCGCAAAGATGCCATAGCATAGCGTATAAGCCTATGCAGCCATAGCCAATTATAATACATCACAACGCAACAGCATACACTCATACTCTTTCTAAAAAACATCATAAACTTATGATTAATAATAATGCTGTAATGGCAAAAATGTTATTATGGGAATAAACACATTTCATAAGCCTAAACTTGCACGAGGTACTGTCTTTTCTACGGTTCCAAATGGATCGTTAAACTCCTGCTGCTTTTGAAACATAAGTTTATGCTTTCCTCTATTATTAAGGTATTTTGCTAATTCAAGGTTGATACTATTCCCAACATTAACATTTTTCTTTGCCAGTAACTGTCGCAAATACCCTTCCGCCTTCGTTGAAAAACCAATAGAGTCGCCCAGTATCCTCCCTGCTTCTTCCGGATTATGAAATCCAATAGAGTTTTCCGCACCCATAAAGATAAGCCTGTATAGCGCCTCAAGATAGTAATCCTTTGCAGCCGCATAGAGAGGATCAGACACTAATGCATTGTTAAACTGCACATGAATTTTTTCAAATAGCTTTGCCACCACCGCTTCATGATACCCTGCTTTCAAAAGCAGCGACAGTGTTCTATCCTGAATTTCCTTTATCTGTTTTACAAGGCGCTCATTTGACTGGGGATGACACTTTAAACAAGCAAATAGATCATCTTTCAGCGGGCTCATCAAGTTGTGATCTGAAATTTTAAACGATCCAACCCGTTTATACGGCATGTGGCAATCAGCACAGGCAAGCCCGGCGTTGAAATGTACGCTTTGTCGTGTAAAAAATTCAAATTCCGGATGACGAAGAAATCCAACCTTAAAACCGGTGACCTCCTGTTTCCACTCGCTCCAATGAGCATTCTTCTTTATAAGCTTGATGATATTCTCAATTGAAATATTGCCCCACCTGCTGCCGTCATAAGGGTGTTCAAGCCCAATTGATTGCATCGCTTCATTTTTAGGTATATTATAGGTAACATGGCACTGAGCGCAAACCAGCATCCGCATCTCCTGCCGTGAAAATTCATCCTTTCCCAATTTTGCAAGTGCTCGCTTAAATGTTTCTTTGTTTAACTTCAATGACATCGTTTTATTGTCATGGCAATCAATACAACTGGCTCCAAGATTTTTATGCTTTACAGGTATCCTGGCAATAGCATCAGCCCATGGCATACTAAAAAAAGAATTGCCATACTGCTTAACCAGAGCATCCATATACGGTGATTTACAATTTAAACATACGCCTCCAGCCTTTACCCGTGAAGAATCAATTTCATCCTGATCAATGCGCATATACCAGTGCCCACGCGGCTCATTATACGCTATACCAAAACCCCACCCTTTAAAGAGCAATGCCATAAATGGATATTCTGAAAGCTTATCATACACAACTTTATCAGTGTCCCATCCTTTTTTATAAAAACTTTTTCCGGTTTGTCTTGGCTCTTTTGTCTTTTGCCATGACTCATATTCTAACGGATAAACCTTGCCCCATTCAGCAGGGTCATACTCATTATCAGGAATAGCTCCAACAAGCACAAGCTTTGGTTCGGTTGGTCCAAGCACTCCAATAAGATACATCACCAATGATACCGCTATCACAATACCTATTGCAGCAATGATGTGCTTTCGCTCAATTTTTTGAATCAACATAGTTAATTTTTCCATGGCTTACCTCTTTTGTTCGATAGTTACTAATGAATAATAGTATGGTAAAAATAGCGATGGCAATCCCAGCATTGTATGGCACCG